>NZ_JAAGOV010000070.1:0-21855 GCF_010500785.1 Salipiger sp. PrR003 | reverse complement strand
TGATCGGAAAAGCGCGGAGTGCGGTTCATTCTCGAACGGTCGGACCGGGCACCCTGCCGCGAGAGCGGCTTAGTCCAAGTCCTGCATAGTGGGCCCTCGCCTATCGGGCGTCAAAGGTCCGGTCAGGGTCGAAATTGCTTTGAGGCTAGGTCAGGAGTGCTTGGCACGGTCGACTGGCAAGATTCATAAATCCGCATTTTCGAGTCGCCTGCGCTCGGCATTCGACAGATCACGCGCCGCTGGGCGCGCCGCAAGCGGGCAACTGCTTGCCGACGGCGGCGACCCGGAGCGCGCGCGGGCGCTGGTCAGCGACATCTTCGTCGCACATTGCGAGCGCGGGATCGAAGGGGCGGCCAGCCGTCCAATCACCATTCGCCATTGCCGACTGGACAGCGTCGCGCTGTGCGCGGCGCAGGCGCTCGACACCTCGTTGCTCTGGAGCTACCCGAGGGTTTGTTCGACGGCCATTCGTGACGGGGCGATCTCCTCCGCTTGCCGAAAGTCCGTACGCCATCCCGAAGACTTCGCGAAAACATCGGGCTGGAGGGACTTCAAGTGACGGAATTCAGTGGAAAGGTGGTTTTTGCCACCGGTGCATCGTCCTTGTTGGGGCAGGGCATCGTGCGCGTTTTCGTGGCGGCGATTGCAAAGCTGGTGATGGCGGCTGTGCGGCGATAGGCCCGGAGGCAATGGTGGATGTCGTTGCCAAGTTGATGGCATGACCCGCCTCCGATCCGGCGGGTTCCTGGCTCTGGATGTTGATCCGCGCGGTCTGCGGTCCGCCGTCGGCAGGTTCGCGATCGGTGTCACGGTCGTAACCGCGCGCTCGGGCGGTTCGTCCGCGGCAAGACCGGGCGGGGCGGTGGCGCAGGCGAAGAGCACGCCGCCGGATTCGCTCAAATAGAACGCCTTGAAATGCTGCCGGTCAATCACCGCGGTCACGTCGCAGCCCGCGCTGGCGAGGCGACCGTGCCATTCGAGCTGAACCGCGTCGCTCTCGGCGCGGAAGGATGGGACTGCCCGCGTCGAGGCTTCGCTTCGGGCAGCGAGCCGCGGCGAAGCTCGACAGGGGGACACATACACCTGGAGTTTCGCATGAGGCGCAAACTTGCGCGATGCCGGATCTCTGGGAGAAATGACCGCGCTAGCGTCCGATGAACCGCGCCGGGCTGCTGCCGGTGATGCGCCGAAACATCGCGATGAAGGCCGAGGCCGTGCCGTAGCCAAGGTCGAGCGCCACACTTTCGACGCTGGCCCCGTCCTGCAGAAGCGAGATGCCGCGGACCACGCGCACGCGCTGGCGCCATTCGCTGAGAGACATGCCGAGTTCCTGTGTGCAGCGGCGCACCAGCGTCCGCTCGCTCATCCCGAAAGCCCGGGCCAACTCGGCGGTGCTGCGCGGATCGGCCGGCGCGTCGCGCAATGCCTCCAGCACGGGGGCGAGCCGCGCATCGGTGGTTTCCGGGACAAAGCTGTCGGCCATGGAACAGGCCGCGATCTCGTCGACCATGACGCGCAGCAGGCGCGACTGCGCCTCGGTATTGGTGAACCGCGTTTCCGCGAGGCTGTCGAGGATGGCGCGCAAGAGCGGCGTCACCAGGAGCGAGCAGGTGCGCTGCGGCATGGGCGCGCAAAGGTCCTCGCTGATATAGGCCGAGAAATGCACCGCGGCGCGTCGATTGAAGCCGACATGCTCCACGCGGGGCGGGATCCAGAAGCCCATGTGCGGCGGTGCGAGCAGGTGCACGCCCGCGAGACGAAGCTCGGTAATCCCGCTGAAGGAATAGACGAATTCCCCCCACGGGTGCTGCATCACCGGATAGGTGGCATTGTCGGGCATGCTCTCGAGCCGGAAGTAGATCGGAGCGGGCAGCTGATCGTGAAATGGCGGATGGCGCAGGTGAGGCGGGCTCTGGGCGGGTGTCATGGCTGGCGGTCTGTCGCGATCGTTTGGCGTATCCGAGCTATATATATGCCATCCGCCAGAGTAGATAGGGGTCATGATTTGCCTGCCCAGGTGCCCCCATGAAACGATCCATTGATACCACCGCTTTCGCCGTGATGGTCCTGCTGTGCCTGATCTGGGGCCTGCAGCAGAGTGCCATGAAGATTGTCGCCGGCTCGGTCGATCCGATGCTGCAGATCGGCCTGCGCTCGGGTTTGGCCGCGGTGATCGTCCTGGGGCTGAGCCGGGTGTTCCTGCGCGACCGCTGGCATCGCGGGCTGTTCCTCGGGCCGGGCCTGCTTGTGGGGGTGCTTTTTGCGCTCGAGTTCCTGCTGGTCGCCGAGGGGCTGCGCTGGACCACCGCCTCGCATATGGCAGTCTTTCTCTATACCGCGCCGATCTTTGCTGCGATCGGTCTGCATGTGGCGCAGCCGGACGAGCGCATGGCGGCGGTGCAATGGGTCGGTGTGGCGATCACCTTCTTCGGTGTCGCCGCGATCTTCGTGCTGCCTGAGTTGCGCAGGCCGGGCACGGCACCAAGCGCCGGGATGCTGCTCGGCGACCTGCTGGGTCTGGGGGCGGGCCTGTGCTGGGGGATGACCACTGTGGTGATCCGAACCACCCGCATCTCCGAGGCGCCGCCGGCCCAGACGCTCTTCTACCAGTTGGCCATCGCCGGCGCGGCAGCCCTCGGCTTTTGCGCGCTGACCGGGCGGCTGTCGTTCGAGCCCACGACGCCGGTGCTGGCCAGCCTGTCGTTTCAGACGCTGATCGTCTGCAGCCTCAGCTTCCTCGTCTGGTTCCGCATGCTGCAGATCTACCGCTCGTCGCGGCTCGGGGTGCTGAGCTTCATGACCCCGGTTTTCGGTGTGGCCAGCGGGGCGCTGCTGCTCGGCGAGGCGCTGAGCTCCGAATTCCTTCTGGGAGGGGCGCTCGTGCTGGCGGGGATGATCATCGTTCAATCGCACGAGTGGATCACCGCCCGCCGCGCGGCGCGGGCCGGGCAGGGGCCGCTCTGCGGGCAGACCTGAGGCGCGAGCAGGCACCTGCGCCCTCGACGCGCTCGAGCCGGCCCGGGACGAGGTCGCAGGCGTCGGCGGCAATCGCCAGTCCCAGCTGGTCGAGCCGCTCTCGGGTTCGCGTCGCCCCGCCGTCGGAAGGATCCGGCCACTCCCGCCCCGCCGGCTCTGGGCTTGAGCGACCCGAGGCAGGAAAAGCGCTGACCAGTTTCGCCGAGCCGTCCGCGATTTGACACTGGCCCGATCTCGGCTCGGGAAGGCGAACGGTGCGGAGGAGCCATGTCAGGGAGGGGCGGCGGCAACGCGGGCCGCCTCGCTGCGTAGCCCGCAAATGTGCGAAAATATGCACAAAAATGAGCGCTCCGCGCGGAAACCTCTGAGACGTTCCTGAGAAGCTTTGCGGATCGAGAGAAGCATGGCTTGCGCGACGTCAATTTTCGGTCAACCCTCGCGCCGCGGAGTAAGCCTGAATTTTGGCTGTCATGAACCTGTCAAAAACAAATTCTACACGCGCGTCACGGCCGCTACGGCCGGGACCGGGAAACGGGGAGATACGATTGTGAAAACGAATACAAAGATTTGGCTCGCGGGTGTCGCGGCGCTGATGGCCACCACGTCGATGGTACAGGCGCAGGACCTGGCCGCGCTCGAGGCGGCTGCAAAGGAAGAGGGCATGCTGACCACCATCGCCCTGCCGCACAGCTGGTGCGGCTACGGCGACGTGATCGCCGGCTTCAAGGCGAAATACCCCGAGATCGAGGTCAACGAGCTCAACCCCGACGCGGGGTCTGCCGACGAGTTGGAAGCGGTACGCGCCAACAAGGGCAACACCGGCCCGCAGGCGCCCGACGTTCTGGATGTGGGCCTCTCCTTCGGCCCGCAAGCCAAGGAAGAAGGGCTGCTGCAGCCCTACAAGGTCTCTACCTGGGATGAGATCCCCGACGCGGTCAAGGACGCGGACGGCTACTGGTACGGCGACTATTACGGCGTGATGTCCTTCATGGTGAACAAGGACCTGATCGACACCACCCCCGAGGACTGGTCGGACCTGCTGAAGCCTGAATACGCCGGCTCGGTGGCGCTGGCGGGCGATCCGCGCGCCTCGAACCAAGCGATTCTCGCGGTGCTCGCCGCGGGCATGGCCGAAGGCGGTGCCGCCGGCAAGGACGCAGGCTCGAAGGGGCTCGAATTCTTCAAGAAGATGAACGAGGCAGGCAACTTCGTGCCGGTGATCGGCAAGGCCGGCACGCTGGCGCAGGGCGCGACCCCGATCACCATCATGTGGGACTACAACGCGCTCGCGGCCCGCGACACGCTGAACGGCAACCCGCCGGTCGACGTGGTGGTGCCGAAGTCGGGTGTCCTCGCGGGCGTCTATGTGCAGGGCATCTCGGCCCATGCGCCGCACCCCAACGCCGCCAAGCTGTGGATGGAGTATCTCTACTCCGACGAAGGCCAGAGCCTGTGGCTCAAGGGCTACTGCCACCCGGCGCGCTTCAACGCCATGGCCGCGGCCGACAAGATCCCGGCCGAGCTGCTCGAGGCGCTGCCGCCGGCAGAGAGCTACGAGGCCGCCTACTTCCCGACGCTCGACGAGCAGGCGGGCAACAAGGAAGCGGTTGTCGGCGGCTGGGATGCCGTCGTGGGCGCGAACGTCCAGTAAACCCCTGCGTCAGGGGCCCTTCGCGGGCCCTTGTGCTGTCCCGGCGCCTGCGGGCGAGCCGGGACGGGATCGTCGTTCCCAGTTTTGCCCATGTCCGGACCCCATGTGACTGATGTGACTTCCCCCCCGCCGAAGCGCCGCTGGCGCCCGAGCCTGACATGGCTGGGCCTGCTGCCCTTCGCGCTGTTCATCCTGCTGTTTCTCGTGATGCCGACGATGAAGATCGTTCTCGGGGCCTTCCAGCGCGCCGACGGCAGCTTCACCTTCGAGAACATCGCCGGGCTCTTCACGCCGTCGATCCTCTCGTCCTACTGGATCTCGATCAAGATCTCCGTCGCCTCCTCGGCCTTCGGCTGCCTGATCGGTTTCCTGATGGCGGCGGGCATGGTTCTGGGCGGGTTGCCGCGGGGCATTCGCTCGCCGCTGATGACCTTCTCGGGGGTGGCGTCCAACTTTGCCGGGGTGCCGCTGGCCTTCGCCTTCCTCGCGACGCTTGGACCGCTGGGGCTGGTGACCGTTTTCCTGCGCACCGAGTTCGGCATCAACCTGCGGGCCATGGGGTTCAACATCCTCAGCTTCTGGGGGCTGACGATCACCTACCTCTTCTTCCAGATCCCGCTGATGATCCTGATCATCACACCGGCGCTCGACGGGCTGAAGCGCGAATGGCGCGAGGCGGCGTCCTGCCTTGGCGCCAGCGGCGCGCAATACTGGCGCATCGTGGCGCTGCCGATCCTCTTCCCGACCATCCTCGGCACCTTCGCGCTGCTGTTTGCGAACGCCTTCGGCGCCGTGGCGACCGCCATCGCGCTCACCGGCAGCTCGCTCAACATCGTGCCGATCATGCTGTTCGCGCAGATCCGCGGCGACGTGCTGGGCAACCCGCACCTCGGCTACGCCATGGCCTTCGGGATGATCCTCGTCACGGGCCTCGCCAACGTCGTCTACATCGTGCTGCGCATCCGCTCCGAGAGGTGGCTGAAATGACCAAAGCCGCGTCCTGGGCCATCCTGCTTCTGGGCCTGACCTATTTCATCCTGCCGCTCGTCGGCATGGTCGAATTCTCGCTGTCGATGCGACGGGGCGAATACAGCTTCGACGCCTATGCCGCCGTGCTGGCCGACCCGCAGTTCCGCGAGACCTTCTCCTATTCGGTGGTGATGGCGCTGCTGACCATCGCCTTCGGCATCCTGCTGGTGGTTCCGACCGCCTTTTGGGTGCGGCTGAAACTGCCGCGCCTGCGGCCGCTGGTCGAGTTCGTCACCTTGTTGCCGCTGGTCATCCCGGCCATCGTCACCGTCTTCGGTTACATCCGGCTCTACAACACCTCGAGCTGGCTGCCCCTCACCGGTTCGATCTTCGGCACCAACCTGCTGCTGATGTTCGGCTACGCCATGCTGTCGTTGCCCTACATGTACCGCGCCGTGGACACCGGGCTGCGCACCATCGACGTCGCCACGCTGACCGAGGCGGCGCAGAGCCTCGGGGCGGGCTGGGTCACCATCATCGTCAAGCTGATCCTGCCGAACGTGCTGGTCGCCGTGCTCTCGGGCTCCTTCGTGACCTTCGCCATCGTCATGGGCGAGTTCACCATGGCGGCGCTGCTCAATCGTCCGGCCTTTGGGCCCTACCTGCAGCTGATGGGGGCCAACAAGGCCTATGAGCCTTTTGCGCTCGCCACCATCGCCTTCATCATCACCTGGGCCTGCATGGGGCTGATCCAGCTGGTCACCAGATTCACCAAGCACGACAAGGCGGGCCGATGAGCTTCCTGACGATTTCCCACCTGGAAAAGAGCTTCGGCGTCACCCGCGTCGTGAAGGACTTCAACCTCGAGGTCGAGAAGGGCGAGTTCATCTCGCTGCTCGGGCCGTCGGGCTGCGGCAAGACCACGGTGCTGCGCATGGTGGCGGGCTTCGAGACCCCGAGCGCCGGGAACATCACTATCGAGGGGCGCGAGGTGTCCAGCCTCAAGCCCAACCAGCGCAACATCGGCATGGTGTTCCAGGCCTATGCGCTCTTCCCCAACCTCACCGTCGCACAGAACGTCGGCTTCGGCATGCGGGTCAAGGGCGCGCCCGCGCGCGAGATCGCCGCACGGGTCGAGGAAATGCTGGCGCTGATCGGCCTGCCGGAGCTGGGCAGTCGCTACCCGTTCCAGCTTTCGGGCGGGCAGCAGCAGCGCGTGGCGCTGGCGCGCGCGCTCGCTCCCAAGCCGCAGGTGCTGCTGCTCGACGAGCCGCTCTCGGCGCTCGACGCCAAGGTGCGGGTCAGCCTGCGCAACGAGATCAGGACGATCCAGCGCGAGCTTGGTATCACCACCATCTTCGTCACCCACGACCAGGAAGAGGCGCTGTCGATGTCCGACCGCATCGTGGTGATGCACCAGGGCGTGGCCGAGCAGGTGGGATCCCCCTTCGAGGTCTACAACACGCCCGCCACCCGCTTCGTCGCCGGCTTTGTCGGCACGCTCAACACGCTCGATGCCAAGGTGCTCGACCCCTCGATCGGCCGGGTGAAACTGGGTGAGAACGAGATGACCTTGGGCCGCGCAATCCCGCCGGGCGAGGCGCTGCTGGGCCTGCGCCCCGAGATGCTGCGCCTAGGCGCGCATCCGGGCGAGGCGGCGCTCACCGGAAGGATCACCGAGCTCGACTTCCTTGGCTCGGTCATCCGGCTGCGCATCGATCTGGGCGGGCAGCCGCTGGCGGTGGATCTCTTCAACACCACGCGGCAGGCGCCGCCGAAGGTTGGCGAGATTGTCTCGCTGGCGCTCAATCCCGCGGACGCGCTGGTGATCGGGGCGTAGGCGCTGCCGCTCGGTGCGTTGGCAGCTCGCACCGGGCGGAACGTCATGCAAACGTCATCGGGCGGTATCACGACCGTCACAGATTGCGCTTACCCCGACGCCGAACAAGAACGGGGGACACCACATGTTCAAGACAACCGGAGTCGCGATCGGCTCGATGCTTCTCGCCTCGACCGCCTTCGCCGCCACCGACATCACCTGGTGGCACGGCATGGGCGGCCGCAACGGCGAGGTCATCAACGAGATCTCGCAGCAGTTCAACGCCGCGCAGGACCAGTGCCACCTCACCCCGATCTCGAAGGGCACCTACGAAGAGGCGCTTTCTTCGGGCATCGCCGCGTTCCGCTCTGGCGAGCAGCCGAACATCCTCCAGGTGTTCGATGCCGGCGCCGCGACGATCATCGCCGCCAAGGGCGCGACGATCCCCGCCGAAGACCTGATCAAGGGCGCGGGACAGGAGTTCAACCGCGAGCACTTCATCGCCGGCGTCCGCAACTTCTACGCCGACAGCGAGGGCAAGTTTATCGGCATGCCGTTCAACTCCTCGGCGCCGATCATGTATTTCAACAAGGCCGCCTTCGAAAAAGCCGGCGTGCAGCCGCCGAAGACCTGGGAAGAGTTCGAGCAGGTCGCACCCAAGCTGAAGGAAGCCGGCTACCTGCCGATGACCGCCTCGCAGCTGACCTGGATGATGGTCGAGAACTTCAAGTCGCGGAACAACCAGCAGTTCGCCACGAACAACAACGGCTACGACTCCGCGCAAGGCACCGAGATCATCGTCAACGACGAGAACCAGGTGATGATGTTCGAAAAGCTCAAGGCATGGGCCGACGAGGGGCTTTACGGCTTCTACGGCGCCGGCTGGGCCGACAACCTCAAGCCCTTCGAAGAGGGTGAGGCGGCGATGTGGATCGGCTCCTCGGGCAGCTTCGGCGGCCTGCAGAAGTCGGCGGATTTCGACTTCGGTGCGGTCTTCATGCCCTATTGGGACAGCATTGAGGGCGCCGGCACCCAGAGCTTCATCGGCGGCGCGGCGCTCTTCGCCATGGCCGGCAAGCCGGAAGAGCAGAACACCTGCACGGCTGAGTTCTTCTCCTTCCTGACCTCGCCGGAAACGCAGGTCTACTGGCACAAGAACACCGGCTACGTGCCGATCACCGAGGCCGCCTACGAGATGGCCAAGGGCGAGGGCTACTACGACGAGCAGCCGGTGGCCGAGGTCGGCATCCAGCAGCTGATGCTGGAGGGCGGTGAGTGGTCGAAGGGCTACCGCCTGGGCTTCTACCCGCAGATCCGCACCGTGATGGAACGCGAGTTCAACCGCATCTTCTCGGGCGAGACCGAGGTGAAGGCGGCCTTCGACACCATCCAGACCGAAGGCAACGCGCTGCTCGCGCGCTTCGCCAAGACCGCCAACTAAGGACCGGCCCCGCCGAGTTCCGGGGTCCCGGGCGTCCGCCCGGGGCCCCGATGCCATTGCCGCGCCGCGCGGCGGCGCCTTTCCCGATCAGGACACAACCCGTGACCGATACCCCGCTCAACATGGTGGAGGCCGACCAGACGCTGGTCATGCGCCTCCGCGCCTGGTGGTCCGGCGAGACCGCCAATCCCGCCAAGCGCGTGCAGTTCGACCGCCCGCTCACCCCCTGGCTCTTCCTGCTGCCGCAGCTCGCGGTGGTGGTGATCTTCTTCTACTGGCCTTCAGTGCAGGCGGTGACCTCCTCCTTCTATCTCGAAGACCCTTTTGGCTTCGGCTCGACCTTCGTTGGGATGGAGAATTACACCGACGCGCTGAACAGCTCGGAATACCTTGGCACAGCCGCCTTCACGGCCTTTTTCTGCGTGGTCGTCACCGCGCTGGCGCTGAGCATCGGCCTCTTGCTCGCGGTCAAGGCCGACAAGGTGATCCGCGGCGCCGAGAGCTACAAGACGCTGCTGATCTCGGTCTATGCCATCGCGCCGCCGGTCGCCGGGCTCATCGGCATGATGTTCTTCGACATGCACATGGGGCCGCTGAAGGATCTCGCGGCCTGGTTCGGCTACGACCTGAAGGTCGGCATCAACTACTGGGACACCGCCACGGCGCTCATCGTGATCGCCGTGTGGAAGCAGATCCCCTACAACTTCATCTTCTTCCTGTCGGGGCTGCAGTCGGTGCCTGTCTCGGTGCGCGAGGCGGCGCTGATCGACGCGCAGTCGGGCTGGCGGCGGTTCTGGGACATCACCCTGCCGCTTCTGGCACCCACCGCCTTCTTCCTGCTGGTGATCAACATCACCTACACGATGTTCGACACCTTCCCGATCATCGACGTCATCGTGAAGGACAAGCCCGCCAACAACCCGATGACGCTGGTCTACAAGGTTTATCTCGACGGGTTCAAAGGCAATGACATCGGCGGCAGCTCGGCGCAGTCGGTGATCCTGATGGGCGTCGTGGCGCTGCTGACCGTGCTGCAGTTCCGCTTCCTCGAACGCCGCGTGCACTACGGATGACCCCATGCAGAAGATAAAACCCTTCGACCACCTGATCCTCATTCTTGGCGTGCTGTTTCTCTGCGCACCGGTGGTGATGGCGCTGATGTCCTCGACCCATGCGGCGATCGACATCCACTCCAACGGCCTGTCGCTGCTGCCCGGCGGCAATGGTGTAGAGACCTACACCAAGGTGCTGACCCACAAGGGCGGCTTCACCGGCGACGTCACCGGCCTTTTGATGCTGCGCAACTCGCTGATCATGGGGCTCGGCTTCGCGGTGGGAAAGATCGCGCTGTCGATGATGGCCGCCTACGCGCTGGTCTACTTTCGCTTCCGTTTCGCGACGCTGCTCTTCTGGGCCATCTTCGCGACGCTGCTGCTGCCGCTGGAAGTGCGGATCATGCCCTCCTATCAGGTGATGTCCGAATTGCACCTGCTCAACACCTACACCGGACTCATCGTGCCGCTGCTGGCCTCGGCCACGGGCACCTTCTTTTTCCGGCAGTTCTTCCGCTCGGTGCCGGATGAGCTCTTGGAGGCGGCGCGGATCGACGGGGCAGGGCCGGTGAAGTTCTTCATCGACGTGCTGGTGCCGCTGTCGAAGACCATGATGGCGGCGATCTTCATCATCATGTTCATCTACGGCTGGAACCAGTACCTCTGGCCGCTGCTGATGACCACAGACGAGAGCTTCTACACGCTCATGCGCGGCATCAAGTCGATCCTGCAGGTCTGGGTCGGCAGCCAGATCCCCGATTACAACGAAGCCTTTGCCCTCGCGGTGCTGGCCATGATCCCCCCGGTAGCGGTGGTGGTGATCTTCCAGCGCATGTTCATCAAGGGCCTGACGGAAAGCGACAAATAATGGCTGAACTTACTCTCAGGTCGGTCGGCAAGACCTACACCGGCGGCGTCGATGCGGTCTCGGACGTGACCATCGACATCGCGGACGGCGAATTCATCGTTCTGGTCGGCCCGTCGGGCTGCGGCAAGTCCACGCTGCTGCGCATGGTCGCAGGGCTCGAGACGGTCACCCGCGGCGACGTGCATATCGGGGGTCGGCGGGTCAATGACCTCGACCCTGCCGAGCGCGACATCGCCATGGTGTTCCAGAACTATGCCCTCTACCCGCACATGAGCGTGCGCGACAACATGGCCTACGGGCTCAAGAACCGCGGCGAGAGCAAGGCGGTCATCGAGGAGCGCGTCGCCGAGGCGGCGCGGATGCTCGAGCTTGGCCAGTACCTCGACCGCAAGCCGCGCGCGCTCTCGGGCGGGCAGCGGCAGCGAGTGGCCATGGGCCGCGCCATCGTGCGCCAGCCCGCGGCCTTTCTCTTCGACGAGCCGCTGTCGAACCTCGACGCCAAGCTGCGGGTGTCGATGCGGATGGAGATCCGCAAGCTGCAGCAACGGCTCGGGACGACCTCGCTCTACGTGACCCACGACCAACTCGAAGCGATGACGCTGGCCGATCGTTTGGTGGTGCTGAACGGGGGTCGCGTCGAGCAGATCGGCGCGCCGCTCGAGGTCTACCGCAAGCCCGCCTCGACCTTTGTCGCCTCCTTCATCGGCGCGCCCGCCATGAGCCTTCTCGACGCCTGCATCGAGGGCGGTCGACTGCTGCTCGAGGGGCAGGCGCTAGCGACGCTCGGCAATGCGCCGGGACCGGTCACGCTTGGCCTGCGCGCAGAGGATCTGCGCATCGCCGCGGCCGGCCTGCCGATGCGGGTGGACTACGTCGAGGAACTCGGCGCGCAGCGCGTCATCCACGGCATGGTCGGTGATCAGGCGCTGGCGGTCACCGACGCGCATGACGCGCCGCTCGGCCCGGAGGTGCGGATCGCGGTCGATCCCTCGAAGCTGCATCTCTTCGACGCGCGCACCGGGCGCCGGATGGACAAGCGGCTGGAGCTCATCGCCGAGCCTGCGCAATGATCCGCGAAACCACTGTCGCGCTGCCGGTGCCCGGGCCCGACGACCTGGCCATCGACGCATTGCCGCGTGAGGTCGCGGTGCACGATGCGCATATGGCCACGGTGCCCGGTATGGGTCTGATCGAGGTCGGGGGGGCGGCGCCGGACACCCCCCTCGCGCTGCCGCTCACCGTCGGCGCCTGGAACCTCGAGCGCTGCCTCTTCCCCGAGGCCTCGGCGGCCCATGCCGGCGACTGTGACCTTCTGCTGCTGTCCGAGATGGACCATGGCATGGCGCGCACCAAGCAGCGCAACACGACTGCCGTCATGGCGGCGGCGCGGGGCATGGCCTATGCCTACGCGGTGGAGTTCCTCGAGCTGGGGCTCGGCTCGCCCATCGAGCGCCAGTTCTGCGACGACGCGCACAACGCGCTTGGCTACCACGGCAACGGGCTCTTGGCGCGCGGCGTGCTGCACGCGCCCTTCGCGCTGCGGCTCTGGGGCAGGCGGCAATGGTTCTTCGATGACGAACAGCCGCGGCTCGGCGAGCGCATCGCGATGGGCGCCCGGATCGAGACCGCCGAGGGGCCGTTCCTCGCCGTCTCGACCCATCTCGAAAGTGCCTGCGGCCCCGCGCACCGCGAAGCGCAGGTGGCGGGGCTGATCACGGCGCTGGATGCCGCGTTCCCCGGTCTTCCGGTGCTGATCGGCGGCGATCTCAACACCGGCAACCACGCGGGCGGCGACTGGCGCGCGGAGGGGCTCTTCGACGTCGCCCGCGCCGCGGGCTACAGCGTGCACGGCGGGCCGGAGGACCAGACGACCACCCGCCCGAGCCTGATCACCCGCTGGCCGGAAAGGGCGATGAAGCTCGACTGGTTCCTTGCGCGGGACCTCCGCCTTGGCCCGGTGGAGATCCGTTCTTCGCTCGGGCCGGACGGCACACCACTTTCGGACCACGACCTCGTCGTCACGCGGATCGAGGGGCTTGCGGGCCGCTAGGCCCGCAGCACGCCTTTCTTGAGGATGAGGTTGGCGTAGAGCCGCCTTTCTCCTGTGGCGACGACCGCATAGGCCTGCTCTGCGCGATCGTAGAAGTCGAAGCGGTCGATCTGCGCAACCGTCACCGGCTTGCCCTCGGCCGCTGCAAGGAGGCGGTCGAAGTCGTCGAAGATCTCGGGCCGCCCGTCGGGGCAGGCCATGACCGCGGCGGGGGCCGCGACGAAATCGTCGAGCGGGAAGAGCGACAGGATCGCCTCTGCGGCGCGGTCGATGCCGATCCCGGGCAGGCGCACCAGCCGCTGCGCGGCCCGCGCGGCGGGGAAATTGGCGTCGACCAGGACGATCTCGTCGCCGTGGCCCATGTCGCTCAGGATGGCGAGAAGCTCGCCGGTCATCAGCGGGTCTATGGTCTTTAGCATGGTGTTCTCCGGCAGCACTGTGTCTGTCGCAGGCGACAGCAGGACGCTCTGGGGCGCAACCGGAAAATTCTACGCGCCACGGAACCAACCCGCTCGCCGGGCGTTATACGGCATCGGGACAGAACAGAGACAGTAGGTCAGGCCGGGTGAAGGATATTGTAGACGACCGGGAGGTGCTCCGGGACAGCAACCTGAGGGATGCGCTGCGCAACGCCACCTCCGGCCCGCACCAGCGTTTGGACGTGGAGCTTTCCCGTCTGGACCTGACAGACGACCAGGACCGCCGGGCATTCTGCATGGTGCAGAGGCGCGGTTTTTCGCGTCTGGCCGAGGCCTGCGGCTGGGATGCCGCCGAGGCGACCACCGCATTGCGCGACACGCTCGAGGCGCTCGACGACGATCTCGGCTCGGCGCCCGCGTCGGGACCGGGCCTAGACCTGCCGCTTCACCGCGACGCGGTGGCCTATCTGATGCTTGGCTCGCAGCTCGGCACGGCGGTGCTGCGCCGCCGCTTGCCTGAACCGCCCCATCGCGGCTTCTTCGCGCTGACTGGCGATCGCGGCGCCTGGCGGGCCTTCTGCCAGCGGCTTGCCACGCAACCGGTCGATGGCCCCGAGGCGCAGCGCGTGCTGCGCGACGCCATCCGCGCCTTTTCCATCTTCGAACACGAAGCACGCGCGCTCCTTTCGGCGCCTGCCGACGGAGCACTATGAACGATTCCTTCATCTCGACCGATACACCCGTTGACCTGACCAACTGTGATCGCGAGCCGATCCATCTTCTGGGCAACGTGCAAAGCTTTGCGGCGCTGGTCGCGATCTCGGCGGATTGGATCGTGCAGCACGTCTCGCGCAACGCCGGGGCGCTGCTCGGGCTCGACGCCGAGGAGATCACCGGCCGGGTCTTCTCGGACCTGCTGCCGCGCGAGACCGTCGCGAAGCTGCGCGAGAAGCTCGGCGGCACCAGCCACGAGAATTCCGTGGCCCGGCTCTTTGGATTCGACGTCTTCGGCGACGGGCGGCTCTTCGATGTCAGCGCGCATCAGTCCGGGTCGAGCTTCATCTTCGAGTTCGAACCCAAGCTCCGCGAGGGCGCGCATGACGAGCTGGCGCAGGTGACCCCCATGCTGCGGCGGCTGTCGGCGCAGGGCGACCTTGCGGGTGCCTCGGAGGAGGCCGCGCGGCAGCTCCGTGCGCTCACCGGTTTCGACCGCGTGATGGTCTATCAGTTCGGCCCCGAGGGTGACGGCACGGTGATCGCCGAGGCCAAGGATGGCAACGACTCCGAATCCTACCTCGGCCTGCATTTCCCGGCGTCGGACATCCCCCGGCAGGCGCGGGCGCTCTACAAGCGCAGCCTGCTTCGGCTGATCGCCGACGTTGACGACGAGGTTTCTCCCATCGTGCCGCCGCAGAGCCCCGAGGGGCAGCCGCTGGACCTGTCGCTGGCCATGTCGCGGGCGGTTTCGCCGATCCATCTTGAATACCTGCGCAACATGAGCGTGCGCGCGTCGATGTCGGTGTCCATCGTCATCCGCGGAGAGCTCTGGGGCCTCTTTGCCTGCCATCACCGCGCGCCGCTGCACGTGGACTACGAGCGCCGCACCGCCGTGGAACTCTTGGCGCAGTTCTTTGCCTACGAGCTGGAACGTCAGGAGGCCAAGGCGGCGAGCGAAACCGTCGGCCGGGCACAGCGGCTGCACGACCGGCTGATGATGCAGATCAGCTCGGGAGCGGGCCTGGTGGCGAGCTTTCCCAGCATCGCCCATGAAATCGGCAAGGTGATCCCGCATGACGGCATCGCGCTCTATTCCGACGGGGCCTACGTCATGCAGGGCAGTGCGCCTTCGAAAGAAGAGTTCCAAACCATTGCGCGGTTCCTCAACACCGCCGCCGCCAGCCGGGTCTATGCCACCGACAGCCTCGGTGCGCGGCTGCCCTCCATGGCGGCGCTGACGGAAGAGTGCGCGGGCATCCTCGCCATTCCGGTCTCACGCACGCCGCGCGACTACCTCGTGCTCTTCCGCTCCGAGGTGGTGCGGCAGGTGAAATGGGCGGGCAATCCCAACAAGCCAGTCGAGGTCGGACCGCTGGGCGCGCGCCTCACCCCACGCAAGAGCTTCGAACTCTGGAAGGAAGACGTGGCGGGCCGCTCCGAGAGCTGGTCACCGACCGTGCTGAAGGCCGCCGAGGCGATCCGGGTGACATTGCTCGAGGTGGTGCTGAAACTCTCGGACGAGGTCAACGCCGAGCGCAAGCGGGCGCAGGACCAGCAGGAACTGCTGATCGCCGAGCTCAATCACCGGGTGCGCAACGTGCTGGGGCTGATCCGCTCGCTGGTCGGCCAGTCGCGGCAGTCGGCGCATACGATCGAGGAATTCACCGCCGCGGTCGACGGGCGCATCCACGCGCTGGCGCAGGCGCATGACCAACTGACCTCGACACAGTGGCAGCCGGTGGCACTGCGCGAGCTGTTGGCGGTCGAGCTTGGCGCCTATATCTCGGGCGAAGAGCACCGGGTGTCGGTCACTGGCACGCCGGTGCTGCTGGCGCCCGACGCCTTCTCGACGATGGCGCTGGTGCTGCACGAGCTGGTCACCAACTCGGTCAAATACGGCGCGCTGTCGGTGCCCGTGGGTCGCGTCGACGTGGCCGTCGAGCGGCTGCCCGACGGGCTGGTGCGGATCGGCTGGGCGGAAAGTGGTGGCCCGGTGGTGCGCGCGCCCGAGCGGCGCGGCTTCGGCACCACGATCATCGAGAAATCCATCCCCTTCGAGCTGAAGGGCAGTGCCGAGGTGCATTTCGAAGTGACCGGTCTACGCGCCGAGTTCCTGCTGCCCGAGCGCTACGTGAGCGACGCCCCCGAACAGGCGCCGGCCAGCGTGCCGGAGCCGAAGGTTGCGGCGCGGGAAGCCGAAGGCCTGACGGGCGTCGCGCTGGTGGTCGAGGACAACATGATCATCGCCATGGACGCGGCCGACATCCTGTCGGACCTCGGCGCCGGGACGGTGCTCACCGCCTCCTCGGTGGCCGAGGCGCTGCGGATCATCGACGCGCATCCGATCTCGGTGGCGGTGCTCGACGTGAACCTCGGGTCCGAAACCAGTCTGCCCGTCGCCGAGATGCTAGCGCGGCGAGATGTGCCCTTCGTTCTGGCAAGCGGCTATGCGGGGCAGTCCGATTGGCTGTCGCGCTTTCCCAGCGCGCCGATGACCAGCAAGCCCTTCACCATCGAGACGCTGTCCAAGGCAGTCGGTCGGCTCATCGGTCGGGCAGAGGGCTAGCAGACCGGCGCGCAGACTGGCAAGCGGCGCGGCTCAGGCCGCCGCGCCGTCGCTTGCGATGTCGTTGATCTGTCGCCGCAGGCTCTCCAGCGCCTGCGCGGCCTGGAACCCGGCCTCGCTCAGCGCTTCGGCCAGCGCATCGGCGCGATCCTGATCCACGCCGCGGCGCAGGATGTTGGCGGCACTGGTCGAGACGGCGGTGAGATTGCTCAGCGTGTGAAAGAGCTCGTCGAGCGAGCCGACCATCTTGCGATCCCCGAAGTCCCGGTCGGCGCGCGCGCCGTCGTGCGTGGTCCCCGATATGAACGAGGACAGGGCAAGCACGCGGGTGACATGGCCGTCCTCCCGGTCGAGCGGCACGATCTCCACGTCCCAGGTGCTCTCGCCCCCGCGCTCTTGGCTGAAGGTCCCGGTGAAGCTGGCGGGCTTGCCGTCGAGGGCGTTGGCCAGGGCTGCCGCGGCCTTTTCGCGTTCCGCGCCCTGCCAGAATTCGGTCCAGACCTGTCCGCAGATGGCCTTCGCGTCTGTGTTGAGCAACTCGAGCCCGCGTCCGTGGACGGCGAGCACCTCGCCGTCGCGGCTGAGGACCGTGGCACAGACCGTGGTGCGCTGCGCGAGATAGCCCATCACCGTGGTGAGGGCCGCGGTTTCAAGGGTGCTTTTGGCTTGAATCATCGCGCGATCCGGGCTGGGGCAGATTTACGTTTTGTTAACATTTCGGATCGCTAATTTATCGGACCCTGCACCACATGTGCAATTCTGAACTTGTGGCAACGGTTAATTCTGGTCGTTGATGTGGCCGTCTGCCCGGGTCCTCTGTGCCCCTGCGCGCGTCAGTGGAAGTCGCGGCTGGGGAAGAGCTTCTTGGCCTGCTCGCGGGGATGATGTGCGGCGCTGCCGCGGCGGCTGCCGCCTGCCGGTCGACGGGTCTCATCGGCGCGGCCGTCGTTGCTCTGGATCGGGCCGAGCACGGGCACCGCCCCGCCGAGATCGAAGAGCAACTCCGACAGGTCCTCGACCGTCTCGGCGATGAGATGGGTCACCACGCCCTCGCGCTCGAGCCGCCCGGTGACGCGCAGCAGCCGTCCCGCGATTACCGCCTTGCGGAAGGTCTCGTAGATCTTCGTCCAGACCACCACGTTCGAGGTGCCGGTTTCATCCTCCAGCGTCAGGAAGATCACCCCTGAGGCGGTGCCGGGGCGCTGGCGGGTGATCACCAGCCCGGTGACGGTGATGCGGTGGCGGTGGGGCACCTTGTCGAAGGCGCTGTGCGGCAGGCTTTCCGGCAGGCGCGGGCGCAGCAGCTCCATCGGATGGGCGCGCAGCGACAGGCGCAGCGAGAGGTAATCCTCGACCACCTCCTGCCCGAGCGTCATCGCGGGAAGGATCACGTCGGGTTCAATGCCGCCCTCGCCATCTCCGCCGAAGAGCGGCAGCGGTTTCGGCGCCTGCAGCGCCTTGGCGGCCCAGAGCGCGTCGCGCCGGGTGAGGCCGAGCGCAGCAAAGCCGTCGCCCTCGGCCAGCCGCTCGAGCGTGGCGGGTTTCACCCCGGCGCGGCGCCAGAGGCTTTCGACATCCGGATAGCCGTTGGCCCGTGCCGCGACGATCCACGCCGCGTCCTCCTCGCGCAGCCCCTTGATCTGGCGCAGCCCGAGCCGCAGCGCGAGGCTGCCATCGGGGCGGCGTTCGAGCGTGTTGTCCCACTCGGAATGGTTCACCGAGACCGGCCGCACCTCGACGCCATGTTCACGCGCGTCGCGCACCAGCTGGGCGGGGGCGTAGAACCCCATGGGCTGCGAGTTGAGCAGCGCACAGGTGAAGATCGCCTGATGGTGCTTCTTCAGCCAGGCCGAGATATAGACCAGCCGCGCGAAGCTGGCGGCGTGGCTTTCGGGAAAGCCGTAGCTGCCGAAGCCCTCGATCTGGGCAAAGCAGCGCTCGGCGAAGGCCCCGTCGTAGCCCCGGGCCAGCATCCCCGACACGAACCTGTCGCGAAAGGCGCCGATGGTGCCCATGCGCTTAAAGGTGGCGAGGCTGCGGCGCAGCCGGTCGGCCTCGGCGGGGGTGAAGCCGGCGGCGACCACGGCGATCTGCATCGCCTGTTCCTGAAAGAGCGGCACGCCGTAGGTGCGGCCCAGCACCTCCATCATCGCGGGGCCCAGATCCTCGACCGGCTCCTTGCCCTGGCGGCGGTTGATGAAGGGATGCACCATGCCGCCCTGGATAGGGCCGGGGCGCACGATGGCCACTTCGCACACCAGATCGTAGAAGCACTGGGGCAGCATCCGGGGCAGGAAGTTGAGCTGCGCCCGGCTTTCCACTTGGAATACCCCGATGGCATCGGCGCGGCAGAGCATGTCGTAGACCGTGCCGTCCTCGGCAGGGACATTGGCCAGCGTCCAGCGCTGGCCGCGGTGCTCCACCAGAAGGCCAAAGGCCTTGCGGATGCAGGTCAGCATCCCCAGCGCGAGGATGTCGACCTTCAAAAGCCCCAGCGCGTCGATGTCGTCCTTGTCCCATTCGATCACCGTGCGGTCGTCCATCGCCGCGTTCTCGATCGGGCAGAGCTCGTCGAGCCGCCCGTGGGTGATGACGAAGCCGCCGACGTGCTGCGAGAGGTGCCGGGGGAAGCCGATGATCTCCTCGATCAGCTTGGCGGTCATCAGCACCCGGTCATCGGTGGGATCGATCCCGGCGTCGCGCATGCGGTCCTCGTCCGGGGCGCTCGACGACCAACCCCAGATCTGCCCCGAGAGCCGGGCGATCACGTCTTGGCTCAGCCCCATCACCTTGCCGACCTCGCGGATCGCCGCGCGCGAGCGGAAGTGGATCACCGTGGCGGTCAGCCCGGCGCGCTCGCGCCCGTAGCGCTCGTAGATCCACTGGATCACCTCCTCGCGCCGCTCATGCTCGAAATCGACGTCGATATCGGGCGGCTCGCCGCGTTCCTTCGAGATGAAGCGCTCGAAGATCAGCGTGATGCTCTCGGGGGGCACTTCTGTGACGCCGAGCAGGTAGCACACGACAGAGTTGGCCGCCGAGCCGCGCCCCTGGCACAGGATGCCGCGCGAGCGGGCGAAGGCGACGATGTCGTGCACCGTCAGGAAATACGAGGCGTAGCCCATCTCGCCGATCAGCCGCAGTTCCTTTTCCACCCGGTGCACGATCTTCGGCGGCGGACCCGAAGGGTAACGCCAGTGCAACCCTTCACGCGAGAGCCGGGCGAGCCGGTCCTGCGCCGGCTCGCCGTTTTGCGCCTCGTCCGGGTACTGGTAGCGCAGCTCGTCGAGGCGGAAGGCGCAGCGATCGGCGATTTCGACCGTGCGGCGTAGCGCGGCGGGGTAGCGGTGGAAGAGCCGGGCCATCTCGTCGCCGGACTTCAGCCGCCGCTCGCCGTTGGTCAGCCGCCGGGTGCCGATATTGTCGATGGTGCAGCCCTCGCGCAGGCAGGTCAGCACGTCGGCCAGCGGGCGGCGGGCCGAGCGGTGCATGAGCGCATCGCCCACCGCCACCAGCGGCAGGCCGGTCTGCTGCGAGAGCTGCGCCAGCCGGTCGAGCCGGATCTGATCGCGCCCGTCGTAGACCGGCGCGGCCCCGAGGAAGCTACGCCCGGGGCAGCGGCGTAGCATCTCGCGCAGCTCGGCGTCGGGGTTTGCACGGGGAGCGTCGGGCTCCAGCGGGTCTGGCGGCAGGGCGATGAGGATCATCCCTTCGCAGGCGGCGTGCAGGTCGGCGCGGGTGAGGTGGCACGCGCCTTTCTCCGCCCGCCGCTTGCCCAGCGACAAGAGCCGCGTCAGCCGCGCCCAGGCGGCGATGTCGCAGGGCAGGGCGAGCCAGTGCAGCGCGCTGTCGGTCAGCACCAGCCGCGCGCCCGCGATGAGCCGGGGCAGCGGCTGGTCCGGGGGCAGCAGCGGCGCGGCCCCCGGCGGCACCTGCGCCACGCGCTGGCGGCTCGACGGATCGGTCAGCGATTGCGAGCGGATCGCCGGGGCCTCGCGCGCCGCCGCCTCCGCGGCCTCGCGCGCCTCGCCCTGCAGCCGCTCCAGTTCCTTCAGCGCCGAAAAGGCGCGCACCACCCCGGCCACCGAGTTGCGGTCGGTGATGGCGATCGCCTCGAGTCCCAGCTCGGCGGCACGGGTGACCAGCTCCTCGGGGTGCGAGGCCCCGGTGAGGAAGGTGAAGTTGCTGGTCACGCAAAGCTCGGCATAGGGGGTCATGCAAACTCCCCCTGCACGAACCAGTCCTGCGCGCCGCCCGCGTTCCAGCCCGCCACCTGCGGGGTGTGGAACAGCCAGAGCCGCGGCCCTTCGCGGGTTTCGATCCGCCAGTAGTCCCGGATCCCTGCGCGCCATGCGGGATCGTCGAACCACCACTCAGGGGCGATGCGTTCCGGCCCGGTGGCGCGCAGGGTGGAAAAACGCATGTTGCGCCAGCGGAACTGCGCGGGGGGATGGCCGGGCTGCGCGCCGCGCGCACCGCTGACCATCTCGGGCGGAAAGAGGATCTGCGGTCGCGGCGGGCCACGCCGGGGCGGCGCCTCTTCTGCGGTGCTGTAGGCAGCGGGGGCGATGAGGAAGCTGCGCTCGGGGATGGTGCTGTCGGCGGGCAGCATGCGCTGCACGGCGTCGAAGCCGAGCCGGTTGCCGAGCCGCGAGACGAGATCCGCCAGCGCATCCTCGCTGCGCAGCTTCGGGCGGCCCGGAGTGCTGCCATGGCCCAGCTGCTCGGGCGGCAGCTTTTCCGTCACCTCGGCGCAGAGCCGCAGCGCGTCGATGCCGAAGCCGGCCTCGACCTCGCCCACGCCCTTCTCGAAGAGCGCGGCGATGCGGGCGGGGTCGCGCATGGGGCGGGCGAGGCCGACCCGCACATGGGCGGTCTCGCGGTCGACGCGGCGCAGCTCTAGCAGCACCCGCCGCGCGCCGTGCTGGTGGTGGGTGAGCTGGGCGCAGAGCCGCTCGAGCAATCGCGCGAGGCCGGCCATCACGTCCTCCTGCAGGCCGATGGGCTCGGGCAGGGTCATGCGCACGCCGAAATGCGGCGCCTCGCGTTCGGCGTCCACCGGCTCGGGCTGGGTGCCGAGCGCCTGATCGAGCCGGGTGATCAGCGCCGGGCCGAAGCGCTTGGCCAGCGGCGCGCGGGGCAGGTGGACGAGATCGGCGATGCGGGTCAGCCCGACGCGGCAAAGCGTGGCGGCGGTCTCGTGGTCGATGCGCAGGGCCGAGACCGGCAGCGGTCCCAGCCCCTCGGCCAGCGCGCCCTCGGGCAGCACCCCGCCGCCGTGGCGGGCCAGCGCGTGCGCCGCGCCCCGGGTGCCGGCGATGGCGCTC
>NZ_JAAGOV010000069.1:0-22236 GCF_010500785.1 Salipiger sp. PrR003 | reverse complement strand
GGCTACGCCCGGCTTCCGCTTCCCCCAAAATCACCACCTGCAATGTCGCGCTGTTTCACCAGCGGTGTCGCTGCACACAGACCGTCCCGAAAGCGGCCCAAGAAGAGATCGAGCGCCTTCGAGCAGCTCCGCCGGCGGAAGAGATGGCCATGCTCATCCGAGTGCTTTGCCGACACGTGCCTGCCGGAAAGCAGATCAAGGCCAACGCTGTGGACTTCCTGCGGCGCCATGGCCTCGAAGGTAGCCCTTTCAGAGTCACGCAATTGAAGGACTCTGAAAAATGACTCGGTCGAAGCCCTCCATCAAATCCCTTCAATGGGTCCACGAGACCGGCGAGGATGGGATCCCGATCGCCACACGACTGAGGTCGACCTGCGGGGACTACCTGATCGTTGACTATGGTCCTGACGGCTACGGCTGGAAACGGATGGGTGGCGAGATGTAAGTCGATCTGATCGACCTGTCATCAGCCCTCGCTGCAGCCCAGCGGGACTATGAGGCGCGCATCCTGGCAGGTCTGAAGGGTCCGCACGTTCAACTCGATGTCGCCAACGGTCTGATTGCCTCGACGCTTCGCTGTGCCATCGAACAACTGTCGGAATTCGCGAATAGCCATAGGGGTGTGCCCTCGACCCAGTGGCAGCGGGCAACCATCCGCGAACTTGCTCATGCAATCGGTCTTATCCGTAATCAGATGCCCGAAGCGGACATGGGGCCCCTTGGGGCTCGGGATGTCGCCGCCTTCAAGGCTGGAGTGGATACCACGTGTCACGTGGTCTATCAGAACATCATCGAGGGCTCTCGGGCTAAGGCCGATGGCGGCACGCATGCGGTGCTGCGGGACCGCTGGGAGGCCGATGCGGCGAATGCCCTCGATGCCTTCACTTCGGAGTACACCGGCGACGAGAAAGAGTCGACCGCGGCGTGACGCCAGAGATGTCTGAAATCTGTCCATGGTGCTGTGGCCAAGCAGTTCAGGAATTGCATGAGGCCTGGGGGCATGAGTTCCAGATCGACACCTGCTGTGAGGGGCGGCATGCCTTCGTCGTGAATCTCCTTCAGGAAGACCCGAAGGCAGCAGCAGAGCTGATGCGTGACATGGGAGCTGAAGACCTGCTCGGGCAGAGGTTGCGCAATGTGATCTCCACAGAGCCATCGTTCCTTCTCGATTTCAGGATCTCAGTCGGTCCGATCAAGTTCTCGGCCGCCAAGCAGTTTGTTCTCGACCATCACCACCATTGCCGGCCGCCCGCGGGCTGGAGGTTCGGCTTTGGCTGCTGGAATGGGCCATCACTGGTCGGTGTTGCCATGATCGGGCGCCCGGTGGCCAGGATGATCGATGCCAACCAGGTGGTGGAGGTGAACCGGCTTTGCCTCGATCGAACGATGCCGGCGGCGCTGCGGTTCAATGCGTCTTCCAAGCTGCTGAGCGCGGCGGCCAAGGAGGCCAAGGCGAGAGGCTTCCAGCGCATCATCACGTACACGCTCGACTCTGAAAATGGCGCGAGCATGAGAGCATCTGGCTGGGTGGAAGACGGTCGCTCTCGTGGAGGGAGTTGGACCCGCGCAGGGCGGGACAGGCCGAACCCGAAGCCGACAGAGGCCAAAGTGCGCTGGGCGCGGGAGTTGCGAAGCTAATGCTGCGTGGTGACCTTTCGTGTCAAATAGGGTACGAAGATTTCATAAAACGTACCTTATCGGCTACGATGTTGGGAAAAATCTTAGAGTGTAATACATGGCGCGTCGTGAAGAAGGGGAGGAGGGGCGTTCTCGTCATAAGGGAAGCACCCTTAGTCAGAGGTCGCGGCGGCGATGGTCGCCGCTCAGAACTCATCTTCCTCGAGGATGTTGAGAACTGCGCTTCGATGCTCCGGGTTCAATTGCTGAAACAAGTCCATCAGTATTTTATCCGTGTCTGTTAGCTGATAGAGGTCGATGACCGACACGCCAAGCGCGACCGCCAAGCGCTCCGCTTCCTGCGGAGACGCCTCTATCCTGCCGCTTTCGATCAGTAGAATCTGACCTGGTCTCAGCATCGCGCGCTCGGAAAGCTGCGCGAGTGAAATGTCGTGAGCGGTTCGGATCGACTTCAGATTCTCCATGCGCTTATTAAGCCGAACTTGAGCTGCAGCGCGAGCCTCAATTCTCTGGCGAGCAGAGTGAGATCGCCACTTTTCATTCATGTGGACCTTCGATAGGTAAGGCCTCACCAAGTCAAGACAGTGCGGTCGTGGCGGAATTGGTAGACGCGCAGCGTTGAGGTCGCTGTGGGGTAACTCCCGTGGAAGTTCGAGTCTTCTCGACCGCACCATTCTTTCGAAAACCCAGATACTTGCGCGCCATTTTTGACGCGCTATTGCTTGATCGCGGCGACCACTCCCTTGGCGGCTCGAGGCTCCGAAAGCGCGTTCTTCGGGTAACATTCCTTTCGCCGATCGACGTAACTGATCGCAACGCAATCGGGGACTTTCTCGCACCAGGCCAGGCAATCCTGGATCGTCATGTCGGACAAACCGAGCGGGAAGATGTCGCCGCCAAACACATCAGTCTCGCCATGAACTGGACCCATGTAGCCTGATGCGAAGCTGTCACCTCCCTCCGGCAATCCCTCAAGGGCGGTCAGGTCTTCTGATGAGAGAGTGGGCTGATTTCCAGAGGTCGCTTCGTCAGGTGTAGACTTCGAACTGAGACCATCACCAATCCCATGGAGGATGCCGATCGTGAAATCGCGCACCGGGGCGAGGAAGATCAGTGCTAGGACGAAGAGAACGAGGTAGGTCTTTCCGCTACTCCAGGAAAAATCATCCTTCACCGTGACCTTCTTTGCGCAGTCTGAGCAGAACCAGGCGGTGGTCTTCCGGCGATGGGTGCGCTGGCCGTTGTTGAAGAGCACACTTTGGACCCGACGGGTACTCGACTTGTTGCCAAGCATTGCGCCGAGAACCGTGGCGCCGTTCATGCTGGCCTGGCTCGATCCGACGTTCCTCATGAAGGTTTTCTGAACCATGTTCGGCTGAATGTCCTTGAAGCCACAGTTGCTGCAAGTCCGCTTCACATATGCCATCACTCGTCCCCCAACACTCAGAATCGCGCTCACTGTAGGTAGGTAAAGTGCCGTGTAAAGTGGTCTGCAAAAGCGCGATATTCGGTGTGGCGAATTCGCTGCCCTGTCGTCAGCAGATTGAAGAGCCCAGTCGGGCGTTCGATGTGGCGGGATACGATCGTGCGAGCCTCTCCTTGTGGGGGCTGGCCGATCCCTCGAGTGGCTAAGGCTGGACGTGAGACGTTGGGCCTTCGAAGGGGCTAACGGGTGCCACCCGGGGGTATGTTCAGTCATGAGCTGGTGCTATCACATCTACCTTAGCAGTGCGGGGGCGGCGATGTCTGTCGCTAACGCTGCGTCGCGGCGGAATTGCCCTCATTACACTCACATGAACTTGTTGTGTCTTGGTCTGCGACATTCTGACCAGCGTTCTGGGAGGTTGGTCGGTCACGAGGTGGTTCTTTGGGAGGAGAAGCCATCTCCAGCGATCCGGTCGCCTCTCGTCGGATTGCGGAGACGCCAACAATGACTGGCAGATAGTTGCCGCTCCAGGTATTCCAGTTCGCAGTCTTCTTGCAATGGATCAGGCTTGGTGCAGTCTGAAAGCATTAGGACCTGGGGGAGATTTCCATCAATGCATAGACCTCGTTTTCAAGCCGGTACGTATGTGCTCGAACAGCTGTAGAAGAGGCTACCCCGCGAGACTGGCCTGGTCACAGATGGGCCGATGCTTATCTCGGGTGATCCATATTTTCAGGTCAGGACTGACGATTTTTCGGCCTGGTACGCGGTAGATCACATTCAACCATACTTGAGTGTCGTCGAGAATAGCTTGGCGGAAGAGACGATCTTTGGGCGGCTTGGGAATAATCCACCCTCTGCTTGAGCGGGTCGACCCGCGGGAGGAGGAGGTGCAGGTCGACCCGGTAGCTTAACGGAGCCGGTGGGCGGTCCGCTATTGCTTTACCAGCAGCCTCGGGAGGAGGAGTGAGGCGCCGGACGTGTGCTATCTATCAAGTGCGGCGTGGCCTGCAACTGTGGGTGGAAAGATATCACGGAACTGACATGAATTCCGTTGGGTAATCCTATGAGAATGCATTAATTTAAGGCGCTGGGCGGTTTCCAAAAGTTCTGAAATGGATGAGAAACCCATCGGTGGTAGGTCTCTCGTCGAGAGGATGAGGCATCGAAATGCATAGAGATAGAACGATCGCCAGGAAGTCGAGAGACCTGCAACGGCTGAGGTGGGGAAACCTCGCCCTGAGCGTCGTAAGCTCGGTCGCAGCTCTACTGTTTGGCAATGCGCTCCTGCAGTCGGACGCCGGCATCTTCAAGGCCATCTATGGGATCGCAGCCCTCGGGTTCACGGGAGCAGCATGTATGGGCGCGGTGCTGCATCGCAGGCTGAGCAGGTACGAGGACCTGCTTAGTTCCCCCGAGCCGAGCACGATCCCACAGGTGGAAGAATTCAGCTTCGGTGGCGTTGTGGTCCGCGGAGGGAAAGTATCATCTGTCGTCATGCGGCCTGTGAACATACGAGGACTCCGCAGTCGAGAGGCGACATTCCATACCTGGAAAAATCAGGAAGTGCTCAAGGGGGACACATGAACCGACCTCATACTGTCGCGGACTTGATCGAGCGCTTCATCCGACAGAAGAGCTTCGTGCTCCAGACGACATACGGTGATGTCTATGCCGCCAAGCTGACTGAGCTCTCGGGAGATGTGGTGGAACTCGACCTGACCGAACGGGTACTGGTCTCCCTGAAGCGCCGGAAGCTCATCACCGGACGTCGCATGGTCACGCTCCTTGAGCAACACCAGCGTGAGGTTCTAGGTGACCCGCACAGGCTCACGGATCAGCCGGTCAAGTAGGCTTTGAAGTCGTCCTCTCTGCGCCCTCCGTTGAGGCGCCGTCATCCAGCCCAGGCTGATCCCTATCTAAGACTTCGTTGTCTGACGACTCATTGTAGTCATCAGGATTGAACTCTTCGGGGTCGAACGCCTCATCCTCCTCGCCGATCCCAGTTACGTAGGAGGTTCCGGTCTCCTCATCGAAGACCAAGCCATAGGTGGCTCGGCCTTCCGATTTGTATCGCAAGTACTCGTGGACGCCCGCGTAGACGAATGCCAGCACGAAGGGCGTGAGGATAAGGGCGGCAAGTATATGAGCGTCGATGATCGGTCTCCTTTGGGCGAGTGGGAACGTAGACCAGCATAGCACTACCTGATCCTGAAACCGAATACCTCACGAGGGTTGCCGCGCAGACTTTGCGAACCTACGCTTCGTGTACCAGGGGAAATAGCCGCGGAAGTCGCCCACCATGTCAGACCTCGAGAATAAGCTCATCGTCCATGTGATAGGCGAGACCGATTACACGTCGTTTCCGTTCGAGAGAAAAGCGTTCGAGGGCCGCAATAAGGTATTTGGTACCAGTGAAGGTGATCAGTACATTCGGGTAATCGGCGCCATGCTCGGCTTCGACAACTGGGAAAAGCGACAGCACGATGAAGCACGCCCCGGTCTCACCTACGCAGAAGCGGTTGGTCACTCGATCCTGAATTTGGTCGCGGGCACTGATACTCTGAATTTTGCTCTCGAGATGGGGTACAACTTGGTAATGCTCGGCGTATTCCGCGCACCTGACCTCCACGATGGGGAGCCCAGCTTCAGCGCCCGCATGCTAGGTGTGTCCAATGTATCGACTATCGATGTCGACGTGCATGCAGGGTTGGCTCGGGATGGCATCCTGGCGGGGGCACCACTCATCCTTGAGGACATCAGGTCGGGAATGTTTTCAGAGGCCAGTATCGTGGCAGAAATGGCCATGGAAGCGATCAGAATTGGGGCTTTGACATCGGGGCATGATGAGATGGATGACCTCGACGGCCCATTGCCAAATGCGATCATGTTCCGCGATATCGTCACAGAGAAGGGCCTCGAAGCCACCATCGTCTGTGCGTGCGATAGCGATCTGGCGGCACAGATCCGGGATCATGAGGGCGACTTGGAAATCGGCCTCGTCGCTGCGCTGGTCCCCACCCCTTTCGGAGGCGTGGGCTACTGGGTGTGGCAGATCGCGCCAGACACCCCCTTCAGTTACGTTCAGGAGCAATTCGTTTCCCTCCATAGCTTTCCGAATGCGACCTACGACCGTCTGAAGTCCTATGAGAAGGTTCGCTTCCTGGTGGTTGATCGTAATACGCATGAGTCCACCAGGACAGTGCTGCTGAACACGCAGATGCTGGGGATTGGCGCTTTCGAGAGGGCCGCCTTGGATGTTGCTTCAAGAGAGCCCGAGGGCGATTTCAGAGCCGGGTGCGAGTACGTGATGCAGACCCACGAGCCTATGGAGTTCCTCAAGCGCGCGCAGGGCTGAAACGTTGGCGCCAAAAGGCACGGGGTCA
Source organism: Salipiger sp. PrR003 (assembly GCF_010500785.1). Lineage (NCBI taxonomy): Bacteria > Pseudomonadati > Pseudomonadota > Alphaproteobacteria > Rhodobacterales > Roseobacteraceae > Salipiger > Salipiger sp. PrR003. The sequence continues at coordinate 15,786 of NZ_JAAGOV010000069.1, read as the reverse complement.
CACTACGCGCCAGTCCTTTCCTAGAAATGGTGCTCGGAAGACCGGCAATAGTTCAAAGCGCAATGCTACCCCGTGCCCAGGCGTGCCCCTGCCGATCTCTTGTATGTGTCTTGCCAGCGAAGCGGACATTCATCCTGAGAGTGCTGCCGAGCAGTGTGCGGACAATCCGGGCTTTCGCTGCCGTTGCGCGAACGGCGGCTCTGGCAATTGATCATTGAATAGACAGATGTCATCTTCGCGGCGTGAAATCAGTCGAAATCATACTTGCGCCGTACCACGGTGGCTTACGGGAGGATCGGGTTGGAGCGGGGCCGATCCGCCTGATGGAGATGGGTCTGAAAGAAGCCCTAAAGCACTCCTGCGTTGAAACCCATGTTTCTGATCTCGGTGACATACCTGAATGCGAGGGCGAGGTGGGTCGGGCATTCGAGGTCAAACGACGGGTGGCAGACGCTGTCTCTAGAGCCGTAGCCGCCGGTCATTTCCCACTCGTCCTCTCCGGAAACTGCAACGCCGAGGTTGGTACATATGCCGGTCTCGGAAGTCCCGATGTGCCGTTGATCTGGTTCGACGGTCACACCGATTTCTATACGCCAGACGACATTGACCATGGCTACTTCGACAGCATGGGCGCTGCAACTCTCACTGGGCAGTGTTGGCAGCGTCTTGCAAAGACGGTTCCGGGGTTCACCCCCTTGGACCCGCATCGTCTGATCTACTGTGGATCACGCCATCTGGAACCTGGCCTTCTGGAACGCCTTTCAGCAACTGGCGTGTCTATGGTTGAGGGCGGTGCAAACAGATCAGAACCTTTCGCCGACGCACTCGATCGGCTGCTACCGACACGTGTGGACAAGGTGCTGATTCATCTGGACATGGATTGTATTGATCCATCAGAGGGGATGGCAAACGAATATGCCGAGCCTGGCGGACTTACGGAGAAGGACCTTTTGGCGTGCCTCGACAAAATCCTGGCTCGGTCTGGGGCGCTTGGTTTGACCGTGGCGTCTTACGATCCGAGCCAAGCGGGAGCCGACAGAATTGGCGAGATCGCAATTGAGGTGATCAATCGGGTTATGGCTCACCGCGGCTAGAACAGTACCAGTCACTCTCCAAAATTAACCATTCATCGCGAGCGCAGCATTTGTCAAAGAGGGCTCGGAGGGGCCGATCGCTGCGGTCAGTACCGACGACCGTTTCGAGAAACCTCGCCGTTCGCCAACCTGGCGCTGAATTCACCAACCGCGGACAAAGCGCTAATTCGCTGCAGTTACTCGAACGGCCGCTTCACGGTGAATCTAAATTCGTTCGGCAAAGCGCCTGATGCGTTGCACCAGGCGCCTCTTGTTCCTGTCACATCTCGTTACTTGATGGCGAGGATGTCGAAGTTGTGGACGTTAGCGACCACACCGTCGTCCCACCCGCCAGCGACCAACTCAGCTGCCCGTTCGTTCAGCAGCCCGGCGACTTGACCGGCAAAGTGTGCTTCACGGCCAGCATTGTTGGTGAAGATGTCGAAGATTGCGAAGGATGTTTCGTCAATCTGCAGCGCCGCCCAGAACAATGTGCCGGGTTCGGATTCTCCGACGATGGGACCAGCTGCGGTCAGCAAGGCTGCCAGTTCCGGCCCTTTGCCGGGGGCTGCTTCGAGCGTGATATACGTGGCTGTCCTCGCCGAGTAGAGATCAACCGGTTCCCTCACCGACAGGACATCGGAATTGTTGATATTCGCGACAACACCATCGTCCCAGCCCCCGGCGACCAGCGCGTCGGCATTTTGCTTCAAAGCCGCCGCCACAGCGCCGGAGAAATGCGCATTGCGCGCTTCTTCATCCACGAAGATATCAAAGATCGCGAGCGTATCGTCGTCTTGCAAGGCAAACCAAAGCACGGTGCCTGGTTCGGTGTCCGCGACAATCGGGGCGGCTCCGGCCAGAAATTCGGCGAATGCTTCGGTCTGGCCTTCAGCGGCGGGCATGGCGATGTAGCTGGCAGTGTGATTTTCCATTGGGGTTTCCTGTGCGGCTGCAGATGTCGTGATCAAGGCCAAAGCGGCGAGTGTCTTGAGAATTTGGGCTTTCATGGTCGCCTCCTGATTGAGATGTTGTTGTGTTTGGATTCGATGCACCCTTTTCTCATGCCGAATGCCTCAGACACCAATCCAGAACTTCTATTCTTTGATAGACATGTGCTATGGTGAACCTCATGGCGGAAAGTGACGGAGACTGTGGCCGTGGAGATGAACCAGATCAGGTATTTTTTGGCTGTCTGCCAGCATCGCAACTTCACCCATGCAGCTAGCGCCTCAAATGTTTCCCAACCGTCCTTGACGACCGCGATCAAGAAACTTGAACACGAGCTCGGGGGTGATCTGTTTGTCAGGGACCGCGCGGGATGCAGGTTGACGGCACTCGGAAAACTCATGCAGCCAAGGCTACAGAAAGCGCATGACGAAACGCAGGCAGCTAAGGCAGAAGCCGTCCGCCATACGCGACTAGAGCGGGTTCCTATTTCTGTCGGTGTTGGCGAAACGATTGGTCACAACCGGATTTCAACCGCCGTGGAACGCTTCCGTACACGATTGCCGCAAGCCGAAATAGAGTTGATCGTGGCGTCTGCCTCCAAGCTTCTGGCCGGATTGCGAGAGTGTGAATTTGACGTCGTTGTCACAGCGGAGACGGTCAGTGAAGACCTCTATCGAATAGACCAGCTCTATGACGAGTCCTACAAGGTTATGGTGTCCAAGTCGCACCCGTTGTCTGAACGAGACGCTGTTTCTCTTTCGACACTCGCTGAAACTGACATGCTCGATAGACCCAATTGCGAAATGCGGGATGCGTTGCATCGGGCATGTGCAGACCAAGGTCTCGAACTCTACGCGGCCTATCGGTCAAATCGCGTGGATTGGTTAGTCGAACTCGCGCGGCAGGGATTAGGCGCGGTGATTTTGCCAACCACGGCAATTCCAGCAGACAGGGGCCTCGTTTCGATACCCATCGACGGCCTTGAAATTTCGCGAACTGTTTCTGCTCTTCGTTATCGGCACCAAACGACGAGACCAGAGACAAATGATCTGATCCGTGAGATTGCGCGTGTGTAGGCGTAGTCTCATTGATGGCCGACATTCGCGCATAGGTCGTGTTGACAAAAGGGATTCACATCAGGCTTTGAGCATGATTCAAGCTGGCATCTGCGATGGAGACCAGCTTGGCACGAGACCTTATGTCGGACGAGGAATAGACGTTCTTTGAGCGCTTCATCCTCGCCGTCCGCGCCCCGAACGGGCGTAAACCCACCAACCACCGCCTCGTTCTTGATGGGATTTTCTGGATTGCCCGAACCGGGGCGCCTTGGCGCGATCTTCCCGGGGAGTTCGGCAAGTGGTCGAGCGTCTATCGGCAATTCCGGCGCTGGACGTTGGCCGGGCTCTGGGAGGACATCATGGAGGCACTGAACCAGAGCGGAGCTGTGCCAAGCGCCCTGCAGATGATCGACAGCACCGTAATCCTCGCCCACCATCAGGCAGCGGGCGCTAAAGGGGGACTCCACGACAGGGTTTCGGCCGTTCTCGAGGTGGCTTTACGACCAAGATCCACCTCCTCGTCAATGCACACGGGCTTCCCATGAGGACAGAGATCACGCCAGGCCAGACGTCGGACTATCTCGGCTTCGATCTGGTGATGGCTGATAATCTGCCCCGCCCGAGCGTGCTGCTCGCGGATCGCGGCTACGATGCAGACAAGATCAGAGACGGCATGGAAGCGCGCAACGTCCTGCCCGTGATCCCGATGCGAAAGTCCCGCAAGAAGCGGATTGGTGTCGATCGCTCGCTGTATCGCCTGCGTAATCTGGTCGAACGCTGCTTCAACAAGCTCAAGAACGCCAGGCGTGTCGCGACCCGCTACGACAAGACGGCGGAAAGCTTCCTCGGCTTCATTGACATCACGTCGATCCGTCTCTGGATCCGCCATTTGTCAACATGACCTAGTGCAGTAACTGGTACTTTGGGCTCGGAGCGGGCTTGTGGTAGTGCCGCGAGCCGTAAACATGGTGGGCAGCAGCGCCCGTCGCTACCGGCCCAATTGTATGTGCCGGCTGCTGTTCGCAATCAAGAATTTGGCACGACTTCGGAAATCGCTCATATGTATCCGGCCTGTTGATCGGCTCGCGGGCCGTGGCCTTGATGGGGTTACGCACGCGCCGTGGTCTCATTACCGGCAAGGTCCAAAATGACCATTTGGGCCGTCAGACTCTGGGGGCGTATCTTCTCCGTTCCATGCTGTCGTCTCTATCGCGAACTCCTTGGTGGCTGTGGAAGGCGTCAAATCGCTTCCATCGCCGCGTCTCGTGAGGCGTCGAACCGGGTTCCGTGCCGCAGAAGGCTCCAGGCGGTCCGAGCCAGCTTGTTGGCAAGCGCGATGGCCGCCTTGTTTCGCGGCATACGGGCGACTGCCTCGGTCAGCCACGGGCCGAAACTGAAGTCGGACCATCGGTGAGGGCGCATCATGATCACTTTCGCAGCTTGCACGAACAGCATCCTCAGATAGCGGCTGCCGCGTTTGGTGATCCGGCCGAGGATCGTTCGCCCGCCGGTGCTGAACTGTCGGGGCACCAAGCCAACCCAGGCGGCGAAATCGCGCCCCCGGTCGAATGCCTCGCCTTTGCCGACGGCCGCAACCATCGCCGTCGAGATCATTGGCCCGATGCCGGGTATTGTCATGATGTTGGCGCAGTTCTCTTCGGTTCGGCTGATCCCTTCGATCTCGCCGGAGACATCCTCGATCCGTTTGTCCAGCCAGAGCCAGTCGCCGTAAAGCCCGATCAGGATACCTCGCATCCGGGGCGAGATCTCGTCCCGCCGCTGTTCGAGGATCGTCTTAAAGGAATTCTTCAGCGCCCGCAGCCCCGACCTGACGGTGATGCCCCGCTCGATCAGGAAGGCCCGGATCTGGTTGATGGTCGCCGTGCGCCGCGACACCAGCCGCGCGCGCACCCGGTGCAGGGCCTGAAGGTCGAGCTGGTCCTGGCTCTTCTCCGTCACCGTCCGCAGGTTCGGCCGCAGAGCGGCTTCGGCGATCGCCTCGGCGTCGTTGTAATCGTTCTTCTGCCCCTTGTTGAACGGCTTCACGTAAATCGCCGGGATGATCCGTGGCTCGAACCCCATCCGCCGCAGCGTTCGGCTGACAAAATGGGCGCTGAGGCAAGCCTCCATCCCGACCACACATTGCGGCAACTTCTCGAACGTTGCCTCCAGCGCAAGCCGCTTGATCTGCTTGCGCAAAACCAGCTGACCCGAGCAGTCGAAACCGACCAGATGGAATGTATCCTTGCCGATGTCGATGCCGACAACCGCCAAGTCTTCAATGCTTCCTGTCTTCTTCGCACACATGGCTGCTTCTCCTTTGGCGCGGATGATCCCAGTGCAGGATAACCCAACGGTGGGGGAAGCAGCCGGCACATCCCATTACCGGCCGTTCGAAGCGACCGCCGGTGCCGCAGCGCAGCGTCGCCGAAGCGGCCATCATCCCCGCCGCAGCATTTCCAACAACCCGAGGTCGGCAGTGCGGACTTTCCGGCCATTCGGCGATTAGCTGGTGCAATTGCAGCATGACGATGAAAATGCCCGCATCTGCTGCAGAGCGGGGTTCTGCGCCGCAGCGCACATCACGTGAACGGTCGTTCAAGGCTGCACCAGACATGGGAACCTAACCCCACCATACGCTGCGCCACGCCGCAGCGCTGCCGATGCAGACTTACGGACATTCGCTGCGCACCCGAGGGCGGACCGTTCCGTTAGCCCCCGGACTGCGCGTGCTGGCGTCTTCGGTTGCCGAGGTAGATCAGCGCAATGGCAACAAGCAGAAGTACTATCGCGCCCAGCTTCGCGGGCCGAGCAGGATGCGCGCGGTGCGGAGCCAGGCGAAATTATCGATCAGGTTGTTTCCCGATCCTCCGTCAGGAATTGTGCAAGAAGTACAATCTGATTATAAATTTTTCACACAGGATGGGCTTTTGTTGAAAATGAGCAGTGAAAAACACGAAGCAGTCGGCGGTCGGGTGAACCTATATCGTAGGTCCAACAGCAGGTTCTGGCAATGCCAGGGCAGTTTCGGGGGCGTGAGCGAACGGGCGAGCACCAAGGCCGAGAACCTTGATGAGGCGCGACGCTTTGCTGAAAATTGGTATCTGGAGCAAGAAGAAAAGCACTCCGGGACTGCACCTGAGCTGCCAGTATCATCTGTAGCCGTGCAGGCGGACACGCCTGGAACGGTCGCCTTTCCGCAGCATGACAAAAAAGCGCGGCTACTGGCTGCGGCCATAGCACTTGTGTCGGAAGTTGGGTTCAAGGACGCACAGATCAGTGCAATCGCGGACCGGGCCGGACTCGCGCAGGGCACGCTCTATCGTAATTACAAGTCCCGAACGGCCCTTCTGGTCAAGGTCGTCGCGCATGTCTCGCAACATGAGGTCGATGTCGTCGCCGGTATCGCTATGGGCGACGAGCCCGCCCCGGACATTCTGCGACGCTGCGCCTATACCTTCGGAAGCCGCGCGATCAGGGGTCGTCGGATGGGCTACGCCCTTGTCGCCGAACCCGTCGAAAGCGAGATCGAGATCGAGCGGCTGCGCTATCGACAGAAGTTGATGCGGGTGTTCGAGACGGTGATCGACAGGGGGATCCGTGAAGGTGCCTTTGTGGATCAACCCGTGCAGGTTTCGTCTGCCTGCATTGTCGGATCGCTGTTCGAGGCGCTGGTCGGACCGATTGCCCGTGTGAATGACACGTCAGAGGCCGATCAACTGGCCCAGGTCGAAGCGATCGCGGATTTCTGTGTGCGGGCGGTGGTGGGAACGGCGGCCTGTTAATTACGCGCCGCGATGAAGACGCCGGCCCCAGCGATTGCCACACCGACCAGAGACATTGCTGACAATTGTTCACCGAACATGGCCCATCCGATGAGAGCGGTGCTTGCAGGGGTAAGAAAGAAAAGGCTCGAGACACGGGCGGCTGCCCCCGTCCGGAGCATCCTGTAAAGCAGCACGATGGCGCCGATCGAAATGGCCAAGATCAGCCATGTCAAGGCGAGAACGAAATCCAGTGACCACTCGATCCGCATCGTCTCGAACGTCAGTGCGAGGCCGAGTGTGACAGTGGTCGCAGCAACATATTGGATAACATACCCGGAGGCTACGGGTATCCGGGCTCCAACTTTTTTCTGCCAGATCGTCCCGAACGAGAGCGAGCCGAGCGCGACGACGCAAAGACCATATCCCGAAGCTGAGCCGAGCCCGGTGGTCAGCTTGTTCCCAACCACCAGCAACACGCCGACAAGCCCAAGGCAGAGACCAACCCATTGTCTGGGACGCGTCTTCTCGCCCAGAAGCGGCCATGCCAGTAGAGCGGAGAGGATAGGTTGCAGGGCCGCAATCAGGGCTGCAGTGCCGGCCTCCACCCCTCGGGAAATGGCAACGAAGGTCGTCCCCATGAAACCCGCATGCATCAGAATTCCTATCAGCGCCGCGTGTAGAGCCAGCCGCGGGGCTGGCCATTTAGCGCGGGTCGCGAAGGCCCAAAGGATGACAAGACCGGTCACGATGCCGAACCTCAGGGCCACGAATGTCATCGGTTCCGCATGCGGCAGACCGTATTTCGCTCCTATGAAGCCGGTCGACCAAAGGAAGACAAATAAGGCCGACGCAGCAAGGCGCATCATGGCACCGTCAGCGTGCCGGCCGATATTCGACCCGACTCAGCCACGCAGAAACCCGGCAAGGCTCTGCTTCAGAACCGGGCTGTCCGCATGCTGCTCAAGATGCACGATCTCATTCTCGAGCGCCTCTTCAAACCCAAGTGCCCCCGCCGCGACCAGGAGGGATTTCGCCCGAACGACAGTGTCACGGTGACCCACGGTCAGATCGGCCACGACGGCAAGGGTTTCGACCCGCAATCTGTCCGGGGCCGCGCAACGGGTGACGATCCCCCAGTCCTGCGCCTGAGCAGCAGAAATCGACTGTCCCGACAGGATCATCCATTTGGCCCGTTGGTGCCCGATGGTGCGCGGCAGGCGAACGCTATTGCCGCCCCCCGGCAGGAGATTGCGCAACATGTGGGCATCGCCAAGCGTCGCACCCTCCTCCGCGACCACCGCATCGCAGCACAGCATCAGCTCCAGCCCGCCGGCCCGCGCAGCGCCCTGTGCCATTGCGATGATCGGCAAAGGAGAGGTTTCGAACCGGATACAGACCTCGCGAAAGGCGTTCAGAAGCCTACGAAAGGCGGCGGCGCCTTCTGCCAGAAACTCGGACAGATCCGCACCTGCGCAGAAATGCCGCCCCTCGCCCGCAAAGACGACGGCGCTGACACCGGGGGTCGCCTCGGCCGCGTCCAGAGCCTCAACGATATCGGTCAACAGGGCGGTGCTGACCGCATTGGCCTTTTCCGGCCGGTCCATGGTGATCCAGGCGATCCCGTTCTCGACCCGGCAGATGCGGGTCAGGTTCTGCGCCTTTTCCTGAGTTTGGGTCTGGGTCATCCGGTCACCTCCAGTGCCATGGCAAGCGCCTCGCCGCCGCCAAGGCAGATCGAGGCCATGCCCCGTCCGCCCCCGCGCGCGATCAAGGCATTCACAAGAGTTGTCACGATCCGTGCCCCACTGGCCCCGATCGGATGACCAAGGGCGCAGGCGCCGCCCCGAATGTTCATCTTGTCCAGCGACACGCCAATATGGCGGGCAGCGAGGATGGGAACGACGGCAAAGGCTTCGTTCACCTCGTAAAGGTCGACGTCATCGGCCGCCCAGCCGATGCCGGCCAGCAGGTCCGCCATGGCAAAGCCCGGTGCGGAACAGAACTGGTCGGGATCGGCCGCGTAGCAGCCGTGGCCTGCGATACGCACGCGCGGGGCCTGTGCGGGCACGGCCTCCGCCGCCGCAAGGATCATGGTCGATGCCCCGTCCGAAATCGACGAGGCATTCGCCGCCGTCGTGCGTCCCTCGGCGCCGAAAGCTGGTTTCAACTGCGGGATCCTGGCGATGTCAGCATGGCGCGGCTGTTCGTCGGTGCTGATCACTTGGGTGCCGCGGCGCGTGGAAACCTCGACCGGGGCGATTTCATCGCCCGAGACCCCGGCCATGGCGCGTTCAAGCGACATCACTGCAAAGTCATCCAGCTCTTCCCGGCTGACCTGATGCGCCACGGCAGATCGATCCGCGAATTGCCCCATGAGCGCGCCGGACTCATAGGCGTCTTCCAGCCCGTCCCGCGACATGGAATCGATGATTGTCCCGTTTCCGAACTTGATTCCCTGCCGCTGACGCGGCAGCAGGTGTGGCGCGTTGGACATGCTCTCCATCCCGCCTGCGAGGATGACAGAGGCACCGCCCGCCCTGATCCGGTCATGGGCGAGGATCGCGGCCTGCATCCCCGATCCGCACATTTTGTTCACCGTGGTGGCCTGCGTCGACCGGGGCAGGCCCGCGGACAGGGCAACCTGTCGTGCCGGGGCCTGCCCCAACCCTGCGGGGAGGACGCAGCCCATGAAACATTGCTCGACTGTCTCGGGGCCAAGGCCGGAACGCTCGACCGTCGCGCGGGCGGAATGCGCACCCAGAGCGGTGGCGCTGAGGCCTGAAAGTTCGCCCAGCAGGCCCCCGATCGGGGTTCTGGCTGTGCCGAGAATATAGACATCTTGGGTCATCATGAGGTCTCCGATAGCCTATGGGGCAAACCGCGTGCCGCCGTCGATGCGGATGCATTCGCCATTCAGGTAGGGGTTCGTGATCAGCGTCAGCACCATGTCGGCAAATTCAGCCGGTCGGCCGGTGCGGCGCGGGAACAGGAAGTTCCGCTCCATCGCCTCGCGGCCCTTGTCGGGGACGCTGGCAGTCAGTTCGGTTTCAAACACGCCAGGTGCGATGGCGAGGCAGCGGATGCCATGATCGGCCAGATCCCTTGCAATCGGCAGGGTCATCCCCGCCACCGCAGCCTTGCTGGCGGTATAGGCCGCCTGGCCCTTCAGTCCGTCGAAAGCCGCGATGGAGCTGGTGTTGACGATTACGCCGCGCTGGCCATCGGCGTCCGGATCATTGTCGACCATCCTCTCGACCGCAAGCCGCAGCACGTTGAACGATCCGGTCAGGTTGATGCCGATCACGCGGTTCCAGAGGTCCAGATCATGCGCGACCCCGCGCGACACGATCTTGGCCGCCGACGGGATGCCGGCACAGTTCACCACGAACCGCAGGGCACCAAAGGCCTTAGCCCCGGCATCCACCGCCGCGCGGACCTGATCCGCGTCGCGGATGTCGGCCGGGGCCGCGACATGGGTGCCGGGAAGCGTGGCGCGGACACTCTCCAGCCCCTCTGCGTTCATGTCCATCAGGACCAGCTGCGCACCTTCCGCCGCCAGCCGTTCGGCGGTGGCCCGACCAAGGCCCGATGCGGCACCGGTCACGATCCCGGCAAGACCTTCCAGCTTCATTCCGACACCTCCAGCGCACGACGCAAATCCTGTCGGATCAGAAAACGCTGGATCTTGCCCGAGGGTGTCTTGGGCAGGTCATCGCGGTAATGCACGCGGCGCGGATAGGCATAGGTGGCATAATCCGTGCGAACCTTCTGCTTGATCTCGTCCGACAGCTCATCTGATGGCGCGGCGCCTGCGTTCAGGACGACAACGGCCTCCAGCACCTCGCCGCGGATGTTGTCGGGCACGGCGACCACGGCGACCTCGCGCACGGCCGGGTGGGTTGAGATCACGGATTCGATGTCAAAAGGCCCGATCCGGTAGCCCGCCATGATGATGACGTCGTCATCGCGCGACGAGAACCGGAACGCTCCCTCGGCATCGTATTGGGCCAGATCACCTGTCAGATACCAGCGGCCACAGGGCGTCAGCCGCTCCACGTTCTTTTCCGGCGCACTGCGGTAGCCCGAAAACCACGCAAATGGGCTGTTCGACAGACGCGCGGCCAGCAAGCCGGGCCGATCAGGGCCAAGCTCCTCGTGGGTCTCTGCGTCCACCACGGTCATGTCCCAACCGGGCAGCGACCGCCCCATCGACCCCGGTTTGATCGGGCGCGTCAGATCGGGGTGGTGATGGTTGTTGACCAGCATCCCTGCCTCGGTCTGGCCGAAGTGGTCATGCACCTCGACGCCAAGCGCGTCCGGCGCCCATTCATTTACATCCGGCGTCAGTGGTTCGCCGGCGCTGGAGGCATTTTTCAGACGGATGGACCCCGCCCCGACCCCATGCGCCTTGAGGCTGCGATAGACGGTCGGTGCAGCGGTGAAATTCGTGACGCCCTGATCGCGCAACACGGCCAACGTGCCATCGGCGCTGAACTTTTCCGTGTGCATGATCGCCGTCACGCCGTTGGTCAGCGACGCGATCACCCCGAAATACAGCCCATAGGCCCAGCCCGGATCCGCAGCGTTCCAGAACACATCCTCCTGCGTCAGGCCAAGGCCGAATTCGCCATAGGCCTGGAACCCGGCCCAAGCGCGCAACGGCACAACGACGCCCTTTGGTTTGCCGGTCGTGCCCGAAGTATAGACCTCAATCACCGCGCAATCGCCGCCCGCGACATGGGCGGGGTAGGCATCGTCGCCATTGGCCTCGATATCCTGCATGGACAGGTCAGCCCCGGGCTCGCCAAACTGACCAACCTTCAGATCAGGCAGGGCCGCACCGGCCAGTCCATCCAGCTTGGACCGCTGCGCCGCGTCACAGATCACCAGCCGCGCGCCGCTGGCCTCAAGTCGCATTTCGATTGCACCGCGCGCGAAGGCGGTGAACAGCGGCACATAGACCGCCCCCAGCCGCCAGACGGCCAGCAGGGTGACAAGGTAATCCTCGCCCTTGGACATCAGTGTCGCGATCCGGTCGCCCGGGCCGTAACCCAGCTTGGATAGCCCGCTGGCCAAGCGTTCAGACCGGGCCTTCAACACTCCAAAGGTCAGGTCGACCGGTGTGCCTTCTCCGACGATGCGATAGGCCACGCGATCCGCGGGATGCCGGTCGCACAGCAGCTGCGCCGCGCAGGCATCCGGTGCCGAGAAGGTCGCCGTCAATTCGGCCACACGGGCGGCAATCTGCGGGGGTAGATCGTTGTTTGGCATGGGAATTCCTCCTCCCCTGTATGGTTGTCTCAGTTCATCAGGCCCGGAAGCCAGGCGACGATCTGTGGGAACACGGCGATCAGGATGACATTTGCCAGGATGACGCCGACAAAGACGAGAGACCCAAGCGAGATCTCGCGGAACGAGGCCTGCGGGAACAATCCGCGCAGCACGAACAGGATGATGCCGACCGGCGGAGTGATCAGCCCGACCTCGATCATCATCATCAGGGCAATACCGAACCACAGCGCGTCATACCCGGCGTGCAGAACGATCGGATAGGTGATCGTCACGGTCATCAGCATCATCGAAATCGGGTCGATGAACATGCCGAGGATCAGGTAGACGACCATCAGCATCAGCAAGATCGACACGATGGACATGCCGCTGCCTTCGACCGCCTCGACCATCATCGTCGCAATGCGCAGGTAGTCGACCAGCCAGCTCAGCATGCCAGCCCCGATCACGATGAACAGGATCCCGCCGGTCAGCGCAGCGGTTTCCAGCAGCGCCCCCCGGATCATGTCGAACGACAGCTTCCCTGAGAACCCCGCAAGGATCAGCGCGAGAGCCGCGCCAAGCGCGCCTGCCTCGGTCGCCGTGACGATCCCGAAGTAGAGCGAGGCGATGACGATCACGATCAGGCCAAGGAATGGGCCGAACTGCACGAAGGCGCGGGCCTTCTCGGCCATGGAATAGGCGCGGCCGGTGTGGCCTGCCTCGGGCTTCAGCAGGCACCAGATCCAGACGGCCACCATCATGCTGGCCAGAACCATCAGGCCAGGCACGATGCCCGCCACAAAGAGCTTCGTCACCGAAACGCCAACCATGGCCGCAAAGATGATCATCGGCACGGACGGCGGGATGAGAATGCCAAGCGTCCCGCCCCCGGCAATGGAGCCGAGCGCCAGCGACGGTTTGTAGCCGCGATCCAGCATCTCCTGCCCCGCAGCCTTGCCGATCGTGGCCGCGGTGGCAATCGACGATCCGGAGAGCGCTGCGAACAACCCGCTGGCCGTCAGCGTCGCCTGCGCCAGCCCGCCCGGAATGCGGCCCATCCAGACAACCAGACCGTCGAACAGGCTGCGCGAAATGCCCGCCCGCATCAGAAGGCTGCCCATCAGGACAAACATCGGCACTGCCGTATAAGTAAAGGAATTCACACCGTTCCAGACCCGCTCGGCTACAACGACCGTCTGCGGGATCGGCGGCAGGAAGATCAGGCCAAGCGCGCCGACGAGACCAAGCGCTACGGCAACCTGCATCCCCATGGCAAGAAAGACGAACACGAAGATCAGGATCACGATGCCCGCGCCGGTCTGTCCGCCCCCGGCGGCCAGCATCATCGCGGCACAGGCAAGGACCAGCACGCTGGCCAGCAGCGCCCCGCTGCGCCAGCCAGTCGAGATAAAGGCGGAAACCGAAGCCGCGCCCGTGACGATCAGCAGGCTCCACGGCACCATATGCCCGGCGACCACGAACCCCTTACGGCCTGCATAGTAGCCCGCCACGGTAGCCACCGCGACGATTAGGACCGCCACTGCGCCGCCTTGGGATGCCCGCCAGGACAGGATGGCGGTGAACCCGGCCAGCCCCAAAACAACCGGCACCTGCGGGATCCACAGCAGCGTCGACATCAGGCCCCAATTGCGGGTTCCGGCCGTGTAATCCGCCACCATGTAGCGCGTCATCTCGACCGTGCAGAAGGCGATAAACACCACACCCAGCCAATTGGCCAGCCGAAGGATCGGGGCGCGCCGGGCTTCGGACAGCTGCTCCAGGAAGGCCTCGACGCGGACATGTTCGCCCCGCACCTCGGCATAGGCCAGCGACAGGAACACCGCCGCCACGCCCACATAGGTCGAGATCTCGGTCGCCCAGAAGGTAGGCGCGTTGAACCCGTAGCGCGAGACGATCTCGAAGACCGAGATGACCAGAAGGGCTGCGATACAGAGCGCGCCGGGAAGCCCCGCGACCTGCCAGCCGCCGGCTGCGCCCGCGGTTTCCGCGGGCACAGGGGACTGGTCCGCCGCAATGGATGCGGTTGACGACATAGTGTTCTCCTCGGGGAAAGGGGCTTATTCGCCCGCCTTGGCGCTCATCGCTTGATCAAGCGTTTTGTCACCGTCAAAGCCCTTGTCGGCCATGCGGGACTTCCAGTCATCAAAGACGGGCTGCGTGTTCGCATCGGTAAAGATGGCCGCCATGTCATCTTCGGACGCCTCGAAATACGTCGCCCCTTCAGCCGTCATCCCATCCACGCATTCGGCGGTGTTGGCGGCAAAGTTCGCCCACATCTCGGCCTCGACGGCCTCACCTGCGGCGCTCAGGGCAGCCTGTTCATCCGCGCTGAGAGCATTCCACTTATCGTTGTTGATCAGGATCGCCCAGCCCTGGATCGGACCGATCTGCCAGTTGCCGATATGCGAGGCGGACCGGAAGAGCTCCTGCTTGAAGGCATAGCACGACGGGGTGAACAGCCCATCAATCACGCCACGTTCCAGCCCCGCCGCCATTTCGGATGCATCCAGCGGCGTCGGCAGAGCGCCGAGTTGGCTGATGAACCGGGCCGTTTCAGCATTGTGCACGCGGATTTTGAGCCCCTTGAAGTCTTCGGGTGTCTCGACAGGCTTGGTGGTGAAGAGATTATGCGCTGCCCATGCACCTTCGGCGACGACATGGGAATTCCAGTTGTCGTTCCACAGCGTCCGCAAGTCTTCGCGCCAAAAGGCGGTAAGCACATCCTGGTATTCCTCCGCCGTCCGGATGACGCCGGGCAGGTTCTGAAGCCCCATCACCGGCTCGGATCCCGACAGGTAGGGATGCACGGCGACCACCGCATCCACGACGCCATCGCGAACGGATGGTGCCAGTTGGGCGCCTTTAAGGAGCGAGTCATTGACGATGACCGACAGCTGCTCGGGCATCTCGGCGGCAACCTTTTCCGCAAACAGATGCGCCGCCTTTTCGACCGTGGTGCCTGGTACGGCCATCGTGCCCAGTAGCAGTTCCTTGTTCTCCGCATGCGCACCCGTGGCGATAACACCAACAAGGGACAAGGCCGTAAGTGTGGTTCTGAAATTCATGATGTTCCTCCTCCGATGGCGCAGCTCCTCCAGCGCCAGGAGTGATTCTTACACATAAATGTGTAAAAAAGGAAATTAAGATTTCATTACTTGCATCTTCCAAGCACACAGTGACGCGAGATGGCCTTTATATCGTTGATAAAAAACGATTTATCTGACTGATCTCACGAGAGCCATCCGAGCAGAACCGCCCCATGATGGTCTAATCTGGCAGCTTAACTGATCCGTCAGGCGCGATAACACGGCGTCGTGCCCACCTGTCTCGGACACGCGGGCCTCCCCCCTTGGGCTTTCTCTGCGCTGAGCATGAGTGTCCGAAGCCTTCGCTGCGCAGCCGCATAGCTTTCCGGGGCACCGCGGCAACCGTTCCGCTGCGTGCGCGCGCAGCGAGAAACTGGCGCTTCCGCTTTGGGCTCGGAGGGGACGATCGCTGCGGTCAGTACCGACGACCGTTTCGAGAAACCTAGCGGTTCGCCAACCTGGTGCTGAATTCACCAACCGCGGACGAAGTGAGCTTTCGCTGCTATTACGCCAAGGTCAGCTTTGAAGAAACGGCAGTGCCAAAAACGGTCGTTTTGGA
>NZ_JAAGOV010000068.1:0-23485 GCF_010500785.1 Salipiger sp. PrR003 | reverse complement strand
CGCATGGCCGAGGCCATGGGCCTGCTGCAGGCAATGTATCACGCCGTGGGGTTCCGCCGCCTACGCGTCTCGGACGGCGATTGGCTCGGCTATCTCGGCACGATCCAGGGTCAGGAATTCCAACCGATGCACGGGCAGCCGGGCCAGTTCCTCTCGGCCTCCATGACCAACGCCCAATACCTCTTCAAGGGAAAGCGCTTCGCCATCGACAACGGCATGAGCCGCCGCTTCGGCGCGATCTTCGGGCTGAAGGCCTGGCCGAACAAGTCGCTGCCAACCGTGCTCGATGCGCTGGAGCTGCCTTACGACATCGTCGTCACCAACAGCTTCACGCCAATCCGCAACAACGAGGCCGAGGAAAAGATCTCCCGCACCGCCCGGCAGATGGGGGCAACTGAGGATGCTGCGCAGTCGCTGCGCGCGGGGCTTTACGAGCTTCTCGATGACATCGCCTCCGGGCGC
Organism: Salipiger sp. PrR003; assembly: GCF_010500785.1. Taxonomy (NCBI): domain Bacteria; kingdom Pseudomonadati; phylum Pseudomonadota; class Alphaproteobacteria; order Rhodobacterales; family Roseobacteraceae; genus Salipiger; species Salipiger sp. PrR003. The sequence goes on along the minus strand of NZ_JAAGOV010000068.1, from coordinate 23,023 downwards.
GGCGTGCTGGGCAAGCACCAGCTCACCGTCATGGTCACCGCTGGCAGTGAAAAGGCTCTGGAAGAGGCCGCCTCCGAGGTCTGGCGTGCCGGGCAGGAGTCGGGCGCCACGCTGGTGCGCGAGAGCTTCGCCGCCCGCGCCATGTTCTTCAGCCAGGCGCCGGGCAATTGGCGCTACCGGCATCGCGCGGCGCTGACCACCTCGACCAACTTTGCCGATTTTGCCGCCTTCCACGCCGGCGCGCCCGGACGCGACAAGAACCAGTCGCCCTGGGGCGAGACCATCACGGTTTTGCCCTCGGTGTCGTCGTGCCAGTACCGGTTCAATTTCCACGAGCCGGGGTCCCGCACCGCCGAGCCCTCCGGCGGGCATACACTGGTGCTGGGGCGCCCGGGCTCGGGCAAGACGCTCGGCACCGCGTTTTTGATGGCGCAGGCCCGCCGCGTCGGCGCCCGCATCGTGGTCTTCGACAAGGACCTCGGCCTCGAGATGGCGGTGCGCGCCATGGGCGGCACCTACAGCACCGTCCGCATCGGCCAGCCCACGGGCTTCAATCCTTTCCTCACCGAGACCGACAGCCGCGGCGCGGCCTGGCTCACCGATTGGACTGCCGACATTCTCTCGCGCAGCGGCCGTCCGCTCGAGACGTTCCAGACCGTGGCATTGAACGACGCCATCCGCCGCGTGGTGGCGGCCGAGCCCGAGCTGCGCAGCTTCTCGGCCCTGGCCTCGGCGGTGAATCAAACCGACGACGATGGTGATCTCGTCGCCCGGGTGCGCGAGTGGACCGCGGCGGGCCGATTTGGCTGGCTCTTCGACGAAGAAGCCGAGACCGGCATTCAAATCGGCGAGGATGTCGTCGGCATCGATATGAGCGAGCTTCTCGATCTCGGCACCGAGCGCACCGCGCTTCTGGCCTATCTCTTTCGGCGGATCGAGCGGGTCATCGAGGACCGCCGCCCCACCATCCTCGTCATCGACGAGGCCTGGAAAATGCTGAACGACGAGATGTTCGTGAAGCGTCTGCAGGAATGGCTGGTCACCATGCGCAAGAAGAACTGCGTGGTGATGATGCTGACCCAGACCCCCGGGCATCTCGCGCAGTCGAGTGTTGGGTCAATCATCTCCGAGATGGTCTCGACGCAGATCCTGTTTCCGAACCCGGCGGCCCATCCCGAAGACTATCGCATCCTCAAGCTCAATGACCGCGAGGCGGAGTTTGTCTCGCAAAGCACCGGCGGGCTGCGCCTCGCACTGCTGCGCTCCGCCGGCGACAGCCTCTTCGTCAATTTCGACCTCTCCGGCCTCGGCCCGGATCTCGTCACCGTGCTCGGCGGCGGGGCGAAAGGCGAAGACCGCGCGCCCTTCGAATGGCGCCGCAAGTCTGATTTCTGGAAGGACATGGCATGACAAAGCTCCTCTCCACCGCCGCGCTGATGCTGGCCCTCGCTGGCTGCGCCGCCGGTGTCTCGACCGGGCGCAAGTCGCCCTGCGCCGGCACGTTTCGGACCGAGGGCAGCTACGGGGTCATTCCGGCCACGGCAACGCGCGGCGCCGTGGTGAGCCGGGGCGCCGCCTCCCCTTCCCAAATGAGTTTTGCTGCGGAGGGCGTGGATGATTGCCAGTTCTCCCCGCTCTGAGCGCATGCCGAAATCAGCCGCATCGCGGACCGGGGCGGCGGGACTGGGCGTGGCAGGGCTGATGCTCGCCGCAATCCCCGCCCCCAGCGCCCTGGCGCAGGGGGTGCCGATCGTCGATGGCTCGAACCTCGCCAATGCGATCTCGCGCCTCTCCGAGGGCGAGCGTGACTTTGCCAAGCAGCAGGAAAAGCTGGGCCGCCGCGAAGCGCAGCAGGATCTGCACCAGGAGCAGCTGGAGGCCTATGCACGCTTCCTTGACCAGACGACGGGCACCACCGATGTCTCGGGCTTAGAAGACGGCGCGGGCGGTTTTCCGAGCGCGAGCGAGACCTACCCAGTGACGGAGGAAAGCAGCGCCGATGCGCAGCGGCTCTTTGGTGACGATGCCGGCGTCGAGCAGATGATCATCGAAACGGCCGCGAAATACGAAACCCATGCCGGTGTCGGCGCCGCGGGCCTGACCCCGCTGACCTGGCGCATCCTTTTCCAGTCGCTCATCAAGCAGGAAAGCCGCTTCAACAACGCCGCGGTCTCCCATGTGGGCGCCATGGGCTTTTGCCAGCTCATGCCCGGCACCGCCGCCGATCTTGGCGTCGATCCGCGCGATCCCTGGCAGAACCTCGACGGCGGGGCGCGCTACATCCTGGCCCAGCTCAAGTCCTACGGGCGGATCGATTTTGCCCTTGCCGCCTATAACGCCGGGCCCGGCAATGTCGACAAATACGGCGGCGTGCCACCCTTCGACGAGACGCAGAACTACGTCCGCCGGATCCGCGGCTACTATGATGGCTACCTGTCGCTCATCACCGGCAAGGATCAGACCGGCACGCTCACCGGGGTCGATGGCGCCTCGGCGCAATGGGGCAACTGGTCGGATGCCTCCATGGGCTACGCCGGCGAGGTGAACAGCCAGATCAATCAAGCGATGCAGCGCATCTATGGCCTCCTGCAGCAGGCCAGGCCCGAGACCGAAAAGCAGGCCGTCGATCACAACACCTACATGATGGCCGAGCGCGCCCGTCTCATGGCGCTGACCCTGCGCCTGCGCGCCGCGCAGGTGAAAGTAGAAGCCGCCCGCGGCATGTCAGACGCCGCCCAGGGCCTGCAGGTCACGAACTTCTGGGAGTATCGCGATGAGTGAGAGGACCGCTCGCAAGGCCCTGCGCCGCTTTGCCATCTGCCTCGGCAGCGCCAGCGCCGCGGCCCTCGCGCCGCCCGCGCCCGGTCTTGCGCAGGGCGTGCCGGTCATCGACGGCTCGAACCTCGCAAAGAACGTCGAACAGCTGCAGCAGGCGCTGCAGGATGCCGAGAACCAGATCGAGCAAATCCAGCAGCTGAAGAAGCAGATAGAGCTGCAAATGGAGCAGATCACCAGCCTCGAGTTCATCGGGGACTCGCTGACCGGCTTCAATGACATCGCCACGCTCTACAACAGCGCCGAAGACCTGCGGGATCGCGCCGCCAAGATCACCGATCTCAGCGGCTTCGCCGACGACCTGGCCATGGGGGACTTCGACGCGCTTTTGGACAACCTGCTCGATGGCGACGTCACAATGGGCGAAAAGCACGCCGCCGAGCAGATGCGCGAGACGCTGGCCTCGGCCGGGCTGACCTCCGATCGGCTCTCGCAGCTGTCGTCCTCGGAAAACCCCCAAGACAAGGTCATCGCCCAGACCGCCGGCACCAGCGCGACGGCGATTGCCGCGGCGCAGCTCTCCTACGAAGAGGCGGAATCCAGTCTCGAGCGGGTCAACGGGCTGGTGGATGAGATCGCCAACCAGGAGACGCTCAAGGAGAGCGTCGATCTCAACACCCGCATGGCGGCCGAAACCAACTTCATGCTCGGCCAGATGTGGCGGCTCAATGCTGCCGCCGGCCTCGCGCAGGGCCAGACCGGCGTGAACTGGGCCGCCGAGCAGGCCAAGGAGCGCAGCTTTTTTGATTACTCGGGCACCGCCGACTGAGCGGCGCCCAAACGCGATTTGAAAGAGGAGACCCATATGTTTGCGAAGATGATCACGGGCCTGGCGGCGGGCCTCGTCCTGGCAGGTGCGGGCGGTGCGGCCTGGGCCGTGGACTACAGCGCCGCCTCGGCACCGGAGCTCAGCGCCGCGGCCATCGCGGCGGTCGAGGCCGAAGATGCAGATAAGCTCCTGGCGATCATGCAGGAAATGCAGAGCCGCAGCATGTATTTCTTCGAAGGCGACGAGGCGCTCTGCCGCCGGGAGCCGCCGAAGGTTGGGCTGCTCGCCAAGCCGGGGTTCAACTTCGGCACGGCGCGCACCGCGTACGAAACATTCAACATGTCGCAGCGCCTCGAAGAGCAGACCTGCACCTGCCCGCAGGCCGCGCGCTCCTTCGAGGAGTTCTCGGTCGAGTTCCTTGGCGTGATGCCGGAGGACATTTCCGAGACCGAGATGGCGAAACTGCGTGAATACAATATCGCGAACAAGAATGACGTGTACCGCGCCTATCGCACCTTCCGAAACGACAGCTGCAGGGATGCCCCGTGATGGCGATCATTGCGGATGCTCTTTCGGCTGTGGACACGACGGCCGCGTCTGTTGGTGCCGCCGCCTACAACGAAGTGGCGGGCTCGGTCATCCCGGTGTTCCGCGTCGGCGCGGTGCTCCTCCTGGCGATGACAGGGATCAACCTCGCCATCCAGGCTGTCCCGATGACACTCCGCAATGGGCTCAGCCTCATCATGCGGATCGTCCTGGTCGCGATCTTCCTGTCCTCCTTTGCCAACTTCGACGCGATCTATGGGGTGCTGACAGAGACGCCGAGCCAATTGGGCGGCACCATTCTTGAGGCGACCACGGGTGCGATTGTGACGGACCTCTATGACGGCCTCGATACACTCTTCGTCAAAGCCCTCGACTTGGGCCAGACGGTTTCCGAGAACGGCTCCTATATCTCCGGCGCCCTTGCCAGCCTACTCATGTTCCTCATTGCAGCCCTGATGGCGACCATCTCCATCGTCGTCATCTGCGCCGCGAAACTGATGATTGCGGTGCTGATTGTTGTCGGGCCGCTGGCGATTGCCTGCACGCTCTTCAAGCAATCGGCGCCAATCTTCGAGGCCTACGTAAAGTTGGCCCTGGGGTTCGCCTTCGTGCCCTTGCTGACCGCGGCCATGGCCGGCTTCACCATTGCCACCAGCGAGATGCTCACCTCAGATCTTGGCGGTGCCGAGACCATTGGCGACATCATCGGCTTCGTGGTGGTCATGATGCTCGGCACCGGGCTCATGTTCATGGTCCCGACCATTGCCCAATCTCTCGGCTCGACCGCCATCGGCCTCGGGCAGGCCGCCACCGGCACCTACCAGCAGGCCAAGTCACACAGCTATGGCGCCGTGGCCGGCGCCCGCGGCATGGCCGAGGGCATGACCGGGCGCAAGGAACCCAAATACGGGATTAGCTCCGGCGCCCGCCGGGAAGGCCATGCGGTCGGCACCGCGATCGCAAGCGCCGCGGGCGGCGCGCCTGGCAGCGCGGCCGCAGCAGCCCGGCTCGCGGTGTCCCTGGCGCAGAAATCCGTCGCCAAGGGCGGCAAGTAATCGGCCTGCGAAGGAGGTTTTTGGTGAAAGAACACAGCTTCGATACGGATATCATCATGGCCCCGCGCCGCAGCGAAAAGCGCGCCTGGATCGTCGCCGGTGTCTCCACCGGCGTCTCGGTCCTCATGGCCCTCTCCATCGCGACGATGATGCCGCTCAAGACAACCGAGGTCTTCACCGTACTGGTGGACCGGGACACGGGTGCAGCCGAGCGCATCATGCAGGTTCAACCCACCGGCATCGAGGATGAGCAGGCAGTGAAGGAAAGCCTGCTGGTCTCCTACGTGTCAGACCGCGAGTCCTTCCTCATGGCCGGCATCCAGGAACGGCTCGAAAGCGTGCAGCGCCGCTCAGCAGGCGGCGCCCGGCGCTCGCTCGTCGCGCTCTGGAGCAATGACAGCGTCAACGAGACCTACCCGCCCCGCCTCTATGGGCAGGGGGCGGAGGTCACCGTGCGGGTGAAGACCATCACCTTCCTCGAGCCAACGGTCGCTCAGGTCCGCTATGAGAAGACCCTGCGCACGCCGCGGCAGGACAGCGTCACCCGCCCCTTCGTCGCGGTCATCGGTTTCGAGTTCCAGCCGCGCGAGGAACGCGCCCTCGAGCGGGTCTGGGAAAACCCGCTTGGCTTTACGGTGACCAGTTTCAATGTCTCGGCCGAGACGCTGGGAGGCTGACCATGCGATACGCCAACGCCCTCACGCTTTTCGCCCTTCTCCTCCTGCCCCTGCCGGCGCTGGCCGAACGCGCGCCGCAAACCATGGGTCAGGACGCCCGCGTGCGCTCGGTCTGGTACAACCCCTCCGACGTGATCCGCGTGGATACCAACCTGCGGACCAACACCGCGCTCGAGCTCGGCCGCGGCGAACGGATCGAGCAAGTGCTTCTCGGGGATTCCGAGGCCTTCGATGTCGAGGTTCTGTCGAACCGCAACACGGTCTCGGTAAAACCGGTCATCGCCAGCGCCCACAGCAATATGACCATCTACACCTCGCGCCGCGCCATCGCCTTCGTCCTGACCGAAGGCCGCAGCAAGACCCCGACCTACCGCGTCGCGGTCAACTACCCCGAAGACCAGCCGGCCCGCGCATCCAGCACCCCCAAGGCCATCGGCACCCGCGACACCGGCTACGAATACGCCGGCAGCGGGCAAGCCCGGCCCGTGGCAGTCTGGAACGACGGGCACGCGACGTATTTCGAGTTCCGCCAGGGGGTCCGCCCTTCGATCTTCGCAGTGGACGGCGAGGGCTATGAGCTGACGGTGAACTCGCAGACCCGCGGCCGGATCGTGCGCGTCGGCGGTGTGGCAGACGCCTTCACCATCCGGATCGGCGACGAGGTGATCTGCATCCGCCGCGTGCCGGGCGGCAAGACCGTGGATCCCTTCATCCTCCGCAGCCTTGCCGGGAAGGAGTTCTGAGATGGCCGAGCAGAAGGGTACCGACGATCAGGCTTTCGAGGAGACTGACTTCGAAGGTGGCGGCGCACCGCAGGAGAAAGCCTACCGCGTTGAACGCAAGCGCCGCCGCGCGGCGCTGCGGTTGAACTCGCTCGCCGGCACGCTGGTTTCCGGCATTATCGCGGGCTGCCTGCTCGTGGTGCTGGCCTACGCCATGGTCGCGGGCGAAGACGAGAGCGCGCCCGTGGAAACCTCCAACGTCACCGAATTCCAGGACGGGGCAACTGGCAGCGGCTTCGGCAATATCGCGCCTGCCGCTGCACCTGAGCCCGAGGACGAGGGGTTCGACTTCGGCCTCATCCAGGACCAGCTCGACAGTCAGCGCAGCGCGCTCGAAGAGCGCAACGCCTCCCTACAGGAACAGGTGCAGCAGCTGCAAAGTAGCCTCGCCGATCTGTCCGGTCGCGCGGGCAGCGAAGACAGCGCCGTTGTCGCAGACCTCTCCCGCGCCCTGCAGGAAACGCAGGAGCAGAATGCGCAAATGGCGCAGCAGATGCGCGAGGAGTTCGCCAATCAGCTGAAATCGCTGCAGGCGGCCAATGAAGAGCGCATGATCCAGCAGGAAGAGGCGCTGGAGTCCTTGCGCCGCGAGAACCTGGCGCTGCAGACCGAGATCACCACCGCCAGCAATGACGCCGCACAGGAGGCCCAGGACGCCGAAGCTGAGCGGCGGCGACAAGCTGAGCGCGAGGCCGAGCTGGCCGAACGTCGGCGCCAGCAGCAGGAAGAACTGCAGGCCCGCGTCGAGTCCGAAGCGGTGATCTACGACAGTGGCGCAAGCTCAGGCAGCGCGGGACCTGCGAGCGGCGGACCCGGGGACACAGCCGGCCAACTGAGCCCGCGCGGGCAATCCCGCGACAGCGCGCTGCGCGCCTTTGTCACCGGCGGTGCCGGCGGCAGCACTGGTGCCACGCCGACCGAGCAGGCGACGGAAATTGCCAATCCGTCCTACACGGTCCTGCAGGGCACGATGATCCAGGCGAGCCTTGAGAACGCCGTCGACTCCTCCCTGCCCGGCGCCGTCTCGGCCGTGGTCAACTACCCGGTCTGGTCCTTCGATCAGAGCCAGGTGCTGATCCCCTCCGGCTCGCGCCTTTTCGGGTCCTACAGCTCGGACATCGACATCGGCCAGGGCCGCATTCTCATCGGCTGGACCCGTCTCGTGACACCGGGCGGCCAATCTGTGCAGATCTCGGCCTTTGGCGGGGATCAGATGGGCCGCTCCGGCATCAGCGGACAGGTCGCCACGCGCTTCGGCACGCGCTTTGGCAATGCCGCGCTGATCTCGCTCATCGGCGCTGGTCCCAGCATCGCCGCGGCCCAGATCGACGATGACACCACCTCCGACATTGCCCGCGATATCACCGAGGATCTCGGCGACGCCACCAGCTCGGCGGCGGCTGACTACGCCACCCTGCCCCCGATCATCACCGCCCTTCAAGGCAGCGCCATCACAGTCATGGTCGATCGCGACCTGGAGTTCTTTTGATGAACAAGGCTCCGCCGCGCGCGTCCTTCCTTGCAAGCTATCTTGCACCCCTGGGCCCCTATCTTGGGGACCCTCACGTGGTGGAGGTGGCGATCAATCCCGATGGCTGGGTCTGGGTCGAGCGACAAGGGGACAGCCACATGCATCGGGCCGAAGGGCTGAGCTTCGCGCCGGCCCAGGCCGCGGACCTTGCCAAGGCGATCGCCTCGGAGGTCGACGTGCCACTCTCGGCGAAAAAACCGATCGTGTCGGGCAAGATCACGCATGGCGGTGCGCCACTGCGGGCGCAGGTCGTGGCGGCGCCGGTGATCGAAGGCGCGCCCTCGATCTGCTTCCGGCGGTATTCGCAGTCCAAGCTCGAGATCGGGGACATGATGCTTCTGCATGGTCAGCTCGTCGATCTCGACAAGCGCCGTCGCGACCGGGCGCAGCAGGTGCGCGAGTTGACCGGCGCGGGCCTGGTGACCGAAGCCATGCAGCTCTGCATCGAGGATCGGCTCAACGTGGTGATCTCCGGCGGCACCTCCACCGGAAAAACCACCTTCGCCCGCGCGCTCCTCGACATGGTGGGCCCGCGCGAACGCCTGGTCACCATCGAGGACGCCTTCGAGCTCTTCCCGGCCCACGCCAACACCGTCTCCATGAAATCGGACCGGATGCCCGGCTCGGAGAAATCCCCCGCAAAGCTCCTGGAATCCAGCCTGCGGATGCGCCCCGACAGGATCATTCTCGGTGAGCTCCGCGGCTTTGAAGCCCTCACCTTCCTCGAGGCCATCAACACCGGCCACGGCGGGTCCTTCACCACCATCCACGCTGACACCGCCCTCAAGGCCATCGATCGGCTGGCGATGATGGTGCTCGGCACCGGGCTCAACATGAGCTTCGAAGAGGTGCGCCGCTACTGCGCCCACAGCATCGATGTGGTGATCCAACTGGGAAGGGAGGATGGGAGAAGGGGGATTGCGGAGATATTTCTGCCGGGGACTGCGGGCTGATCTCAATTCGGTGATCCACGAGGGTCTCCTCCACTCTAAGCTGGCGATGAAAGCCGCGGATTTGTGCATCTTTGTACGCAGCATGTGCGTTAGCGCTAATGGTGACTTAGCGGAAGTTGAGACTAAACCAGCCACCGACAGTTATTTCTCAGAAGTCGGTTCTTGATACGTTCGCCAACTGGCTTGCTACGACGAGCATGAGCTTAGGTGTATGGAGAAAATCATCTTCCTTTGGGGTCTTATCCTGGTAGCTGCCGGTATCGGGATGCTCGCGGCCGATCAATTCGTCTCCAGCGATGACATCACCGGAAACTTTGTCGCTTCCCGGACCATTTTCTTCCCGCTCGGGATCGCAGCGGTGGTCCTCGGAGGAATTGCAGCGCTGGCTGGCTCGGTCGTAGGGATGGTCCGGAACCAGAAGTGAATTTCGCCTTTACGGCGGGAGAGGCCCCTTCACACCCACCGACGAGGTCAAAAGGGACGCGATGGTATGCGGCCTGAGGGGCAAACTCGACACTGTTCGCGCATCCAGCGCCAAGTTCGCTGAGCGCAAAAAGCGAAGCGCCTCGAGGGCAGTGCTCAGACCGTAGCCGATAAGGTGAACAAGCCCGGCGCCTCATATTCATGCATTTAAGGACATCGGAATCGAATCCGATATCGAATTCCGCATCATCCTAGAGGCTGACTGCGCTCACCCAGCGCGCCAGGAGCCTGCTCATGACACTACCCATGACAGGCTATTCCACGGTGGTCGACATTGCGAGGGAGACTCTCTGTCTCAACCTTCCTGCCGCGCCTGTTCAACCGCCTTTTCCAAAGCGGCCCCGGTCTCTGCGTTCAACTCCTTCCGTCTTCCCAGCGATCGCGTTCGAGTAACGCCCTGTAGATTTCCCCCGAAGGTCCAGAATCATATTCAAAAATCGGAACGCAAAGCCACCTGAACGCATTCTTCCTGCAATGAGGCGCTGCAGAACCGCAGGGCCCGCTCAACCACCGGAGGAAGATGCCATGACCATGCGTTTCGAACAGATCCTCGCCGAAGGTGTCGCCCAATGCTCCTACCTCTTGGGTGATACCGGCAGCGGGACGGCAGCCGTCGTTGATCCCAGACCGGATTGCGAGATCTACATCGAACGCGCCAAGGCGCTCGGCCTGACGATCACCCATGTGTTTGAGACCCATATCCACGCCGACTTCCTTTCTGGCGCCCGCGAGTTGGTGGCACGGCTGGACGGCGCGCCCGCGCTTTGCGTCAGCGTCGAGGGCGACGCTGAATACGATTTCCCGCATACCGGTATCCGCGACGCTGACAGCTTCAAGTTCGGCAAGCTACGTCTGGAAGTTCGCCACACGCCCGGCCACACGCCCGAGCATGTCTCGTTTCTCCTGTTCGAGGAGGACCGCGACGACCCCTGGGGTGTGCTCAGCGGCGATGCCTTCTTCGTGGACTCGGTGGGCCGGCCGGACCTGCTGGGCGACGACAAGACCGACGAACTGACCGAGGCGCTGTTCCGCACCACGCAGGAGTTTTACATGGCGCTGCCCGAGGGGGTCATCGTCTACCCCTGCCACGGCGCGGGCTCAGCCTGCGGGCCGGACATCGGCGACCGCATGTCCACCACGATCGGCTACGAGAAGGCGCACAACAAGTATGTGCAGATCACCGATCTTGAGTCCTTCAAGGCGGAGATGACGCAGGACGCACCACCCGTGCCAACGCACTACCCGCGTCTGAAAAAGGTCAACGCCGCAGGGCCCGAGATCATGCACGGGCTGCCTCGCTGCGTTGGCAAGACGCCTGACGCTTTCGAGGCGCTGCTCGAGGCGGGAGACGTAGAGCTTTTGGACGTGCGCGACATGTTCGCCTTCGGCGGCGGCTTCATCAAGGGCGCGCTGAACATCGGCCTTCAGCCCGAGCTTTCGGTCTGGGCCGGCTGGCTGCTCGACCCCGAGGCCCCCATTGCGCTCGTCACCGAGACCGACGAACAGGCGGCCGAGGCGGTCCAGTTGCTTTGGCGGGTCGGATATACGCGCTTCGCGGGTTATCTCGCGGGCGGCATCGGTGCGTGGCGCGAAGGCGGCCGACCGCTCGAACACATTCACCAGTTGACGGTGCAAGAGCTTCAGAAGAGCGATGTGCTTCCGCTCGACGTACGCAAGAATGAGGAATGGCAGAGCGGCCACATCCCCAAGGCGCGCCACGCCTTCCTCGGTACGCTCGAAGGCGAGCTGGACCAACTCGACCGGGATGCCGACTACGCCACCTATTGCCAGAGCGGCTTTCGCGCCAGCATCGCCGCGAGCCTGCTGCATCGCGCCGGGTTTTCGCAGATCACCAATGTGCCTGGCAGCTTCGGCGCCTGGCAGGCGCAGGGCTACCCGGTGGAAACTTGAGCCATCTCAGCGACAAGGAGATTCCGATGACCTACTCCCGCTTCGCCCTTATGATCCTCGCCTCAACGGTGATCATGTTCGGGCTGATGTATCTCAACACCTACGCATTCGAGCACGTCTTCTTCAGCGAGACCCGCGTCTATATGGCGATCGTCATGGGCGCGACCATGGCGTTCGTGATGCTCGCCTTCATGGCGGCGATGTATCCCAGTCGGGCAGTCAATATCGCCATCTTCGCGGGCAGCATCGTCGTCTTCGCCGGCGCGCTCTGGCTGGTGCGCAGCCAGGTGACCGTAAATGGTGAAAGCTACATGCGGGCGATGATCCCCCACCATTCGATCGCCATCATGACCTCCGAGCGGGCCGGCATCGAGGACGCAAGGGTGCGTAAACTCGCTGGCGGCATCGCCACGGCCCAGAAGAAGGAGATCGCCGAGATGCGCGCGCTGATCGCCGATGTCGCTGCCGGCAACATGGTGACCTCGATCTACGAAGACCCGCCCGTACGGCAGGGCACGCTGCAGGACGCGCTTAGCAACACGCTCCTGTCGACGCTCGATCCTGCCCCGCTGAACGCTGAGGAGGCAGGGGATGCGATGCCCGAGGGCGAGACCTGCGCCTTTCGCCGCACCCGCACCGAGGAGCCGGTGCTGATCGCCGCCGCAGATGGCAGCACGGCAGTAACCCGCCTCAACGGCATCATCCTGCAACTCGAGGGTCTCGGTGAGGGGCACTACGGGACAGACGGTTTGGAGATGACGGTCGAGCCGGTGGACGTACTACGCTCCGACAGCGAACTCACCTTCCGGCTCGACCCTGGTCCCGAAGCGATCTATCGCGGGTTTTGGACCTGCGCCGGTTGACGTGGGCGATGCACCAACCGCGCGGTCTTTTCGGCTTTCCAATGGCCAGAAAAATATGTCGCCCCAAGCGATTACCGAGGTGGAAGTGGGCAAATGCGTCTGGCTGCCAGCAACGAGAGCTCGGTGGCAAGATCTGGCCAATGGTACTGTGTATTTCATTCCACTGTTGAAATATGTCTGCTCGCCACCATGCTTAGAACCGAGGCCGCAAGACCTACAGGTGAGAGATCGATCGAGCCCTAAGATGATCTGGAGGGAACGATGTCAGAGGACTGGAAGAACATTCAAATCATTGAGTGTGAAGCTGGTGACGGGTCAACGATTACGATCTTCCGGCAATCTTCCGGAAGGCAAGAACGCTATGTACTCGGCAATGGTCAAGAGGTCACCGCAAACGCCGATGGCAGCTTTTCGATCCCTGGCGCGAATTCAGCCCTGAGCGTCGTGAGCGCCTGATGGGCGATCTCACGACGCGAACAGCTAGGCGCTCGAATTGCGCGTGAGTTTTCTTGTGTCGCTGCGTCAAAATCGGGAAACGCGAGAATTACGCAAAAGCGCACCTCGCATGGCTCAAAAGTTGGCAAAGCCGTGGGTCGTTGCCACCCGTGAGGCACCGAAGTATCGAGCTTTCGCGACCATGCATGAGTAAACCAACACTTTACACATGTCGCCTATCGGCTTACATAAAGCCATGATCAAGACTTTCGCACACAAGCAGCTGAAGGCTCTTTGGGAGACCGGCAAGTCGAAGATCGACGCGCGCATGCACAGCCGCATCCTGCGGCGACTGGATGCCCTCGACGCCGCCACGGCTCCCGAGGACATGAATCTGCCGGGCTTCGACTTTCACAGTCTGCGAGGTCACACTCCAACGCGCTACACCGTCCATGTGAACGGCCCATGGTGCATCACCTTCGAGTTCCGCGACGGCGACGCCTATGTGCTGGACTACGAGCAATATCACTAGGAGGCGAGGATGAGCCGCAACCCCAACCGCTGCCCGACGCATCCGGGCGAACTGCTCCGCGAGGATGTGATCCCCGCGACCGGCAAATCCAAATCCGAAATCGCACGGCTGCTGGGCATATCGCGTCAGCACCTGCATGACCTGCTGGCCGAACGGAAACCCGTCAGCCCGGAAGTCGCCGTGCGGCTTGGCAAGTTGTTCGGCACCGCGCCACTGGTCTGGATCAGGATGCAGGGAGCCTATGATGCCTGGCATGCGACCCGCGACGTCGATGTATCGGCCATTCCGACACTGAGCTCCGCGTCCAATAAGTCGGCCACGACCTAAACGCTATTATCGCGTAGTGAACTGACTGCCTCGGTGGTCTCTCCCGCGGCGCAGGGCTCAGCAGAGCTCCAACGAGGTCCGCCGCTACTGCGCCCATAGCGTCGTTCTGGTGATCCAGCTTGGGCAAGGACGGTCGGCGGGAGATCCGAAGATCTTTCTGCCGCGCGCATCCTGGCAAGTAGGCACGCCAGAGCAGCCAGCCCCAGCCGATGGTGCCGCACGCCATTTGCCAGCCAACCTCATGGCGCGACCGTCTTGAACTCGGAACTCGCGAACAAGATAGCGAAGATGAGGATTAACCCGACCAACACCGCAGTGACTGCCGTCCACCCGGGATCACACCGTCAGCGGCGTCGAAATTACACCAGCCAGATCGCAACAATTGCAAAGCCTGTCCTTCTCCAAGGACCCCTCCCCAATGTCGCAGGAAATTCGAGGAGCCTTCTCGGCGAGAGCGCGAGTGAGCACGACCTACCCGATACCGGGTGTCATTACAGACATCATGTCGCTGCAGTGTGGTTAGATCCGTCCTCACTGCTCAGCGACCCGGTCGCGCTCAAGTGCGAGGCTATCACGGCCAAGGCGATTCGACGTGCCGAACCCATGCTCGCTACGAGAATTCGATGATCCCGCCACTCAGGGATGATTGCTGCGAAGGACATACATCTTGACCTTACAGCACTTTCGTCTTGAGGATGAGTTCGATGAAAGAGGTGGCGGTGGGATGGCGGTAAATGGTTGAAGACGTGAGCGTCGAAACTCTATCCCTTTGGCAAAAGCTAGACTTTCTGATCGCAGCGGTCACTTTTTACCTGGCGTTCGCATGCATGTTAGCGGCCGTTTCGACCGACAGTTTGCTCCTTGCCGCTTTTGAACTCTCCATCACCGCCGGCAGCCTGCCCTTCGGCTGCTTGGCCTGGGTTCGCATCCGCAAAGCCGCGGAACTAAAGGCACAGCTCAAACAGCGACGCTAGTAGACGGCGGGCTGCGCTAGCAACCATAGGTCGATGCGTGACCCCCTATGCTGTGCTATGCTGCTACCCGAGTGCGGTGAACCTTCAGCGTTCCGGGACCGTCGCCAGTTCCGACGCTGCATTCTGCAACCGATGCTTGGCATTGCCGGGATCACCGCACTCACCGGAGACCGTGAATATGAGGGCACCGGGCCGGGGTGCTCCGGGCCTGCCGGACGGTCACATGAGAGTTAATTTGCTATGCGCTCGATTTGTGCGACCTTTTCCGGGCCCACCCCTTGTGCGGTGGGTTACCTCGCTCACCGCGCGATAACGATGTGCTGAATGAACATGTTGGGTTTGGAAACAACTGTTTAGCCACGTGCAAGGCGGTTGCATGATCTTGAGGATTTAGCTTTAATGATCATGAGCGCGCCTCGTCGGCCTCCGCTGGGCGGATCCTATCCCCGATGCTCAGATAAGCCACCACTCACGGATCGAAGCGCGCTCAACGTCCCCCTTGCTAGTGCCCTGGTATTTGCATCAAGAGCCCTACACCCGTTCCTCTTCGCACCTTGAATGGTCTTTTAGCGCCTTTGCAGCCCCAACCGCGGCTTGACGTGAGGAGCCGCGGGCATCGCGTCAACCGCGTTCCGCCACGGCTCAATCCCGCCTGCCTTCACGGCCTTGGACTGACCGAGACCACGGAAGCCGCGCCCCAAGTTTCGGAACACACTCTACTATCCCGGCGGAACCAAATGCCCCGGAATTGGAAACATTCTCCAAACCGGGGCAACTGGTAATGAAAAGCGATGTCATTAAAGTGTCGCCCTCCTCCTCGGCTCCGGGGAAATTCCGGAGGTTTGTTCGAGGCCTCCTCGGGCACGTTCGTCCACTCACGGACCTCGATGACGCTGCGTGATTCATTTGATTCCGTCGAGTCCGTTCATCCTCAAGTTGTCGAATAATCATGGCCTCTCAACTCTTAGGAAACAGGGGCACAAAGTCTTGTGGATCAGGCGGCCGTGAAGCGGATGAAAAATGGGGAGCATTTGACCTAGCCTTTTTAGCCGAAAGGAAGCAGGCAGCCAGCGATCGTGATCACCCGAAGCAAAACGCATTTTGCTCGCGCTTGGCACACCAGCTGTTCTGCTCAACATTCCGCCAAAATTTGGACTTCCTATCCTGAGAACACACCGGAAATTTGCTCTCCCTCTCAGTTTCTTGCCTCGCCTGTGATCGTCAAAGCCATTGGATGCTTTTCCAGGGCCACCACCGCACTGGACATTGGAAGAGGCGCCTGCTCAGTCACCCACCGATCCATAAAGAGCTCGATAGCTTCGCGTGCGATTTCGATGACCAGTTTTCTTTGCAGGGAAGCCTGGCTAACAATTCCCACCCGATCTGCGGCGCCCCTCTCTCTTCATCAGGGGCCCTTGGAATTCGGCTTTTCGTCAGCGCTCAAATATGTCCGGAATAAGGAGCTCTCCCTATGTTTATCTTTCCTTCAGCTGATTAATTTGCCATTCGACTTCTAAAAGGCGCCGTTCTTATTTGCCCCTGTTGGCGCCTTATTTTCACCCAAAGGCCGCCAAGATCGGATGGCAGCATCAAGCGCAATCCAGCCCTTGCGATCACAGTCACATTATCGCGACTTGCAGTCATCTTTCATTCCGACGACATAGGGCCGATCCCAATCTGGAGAAACCGATGACCCTGCAACTCGATCTACTCTCAATGTCAAAAGAAGACCTGACGGCGCTGAGCAAGAAAGTTGACAAAGCTCTCGCCGACTATGATGCCCGCAAGAAAGCCGAGGCTCGAGCAGCCGCCGAGGCTCTTGCAAAGGAAGCCGGGTATTCCCTCTCGGAATTGATGGAGGCCGGCAGCACCAAAGGCTCGAAAGGCACGCCCAAGTACGCACACCCCGAGAACTCGGCCCAAACGTGGACTGGCCGAGGTCGAAAGCCGAAATGGGTCGAGGATCACCTTGCTGCTGGTGGTGATCTCGAGGCCTTGGCAATCGCTAAGTAAGCATATCGATTTCGGAACTAACCCCGACCGAAAAGGCGGGGTTAGTTCTGGCGGGAGATGTATTGCTTCGGGCCAGCATCAGCCGAATGCTATCGCCCGCCCCGAGTTCGCTTGCGGGGACGTGAACTCGGATGAGGGCGCGCCGCGCGATATGTCCCTCCCACCAGCCCCAGGCGTCGCTACACCCCGAAGACGACGCGACCCTCTTCGTCGATCGGCCAGGCTGGATTCCACGCGATTTCCCAGATGTGGCCATCGGGGTCCGCGACGTAGCCGCGGACGCCCCCGTAGGGCGGCGCATCGGCCTCTCGAAGAACGGTCGCCCCCGCAGCCACGAGCGTTTTCATGACGCTCTGCACATCCCCTTCCTCGCGCACATTGTGGGCGAGCGACATGGCACCCGCGGCGGGCAGATCGCTGGCCCTGGCATCCTCTTCGAGCGATGCCTTCAACCATGTCCCGAACACGAGGCCGTTCATCTGGTAGAAAACGATCTCCGCGTTCTCGAATACCGGGGTCCAGCCGAAGCCATCGCCATAGAACTTTTTGGACCTTTTGAGATCGGAAACTCCAAGGGTCACCACCGAGATTTGTTGCTGCATGCACATGTCCTCTGAGCTCGCCTGCACAACATGCGCAGGCGCTTGGACCATGGGACGCGGCAATCGGAGCGCCGATGCGCGAAAGGACCCGTTCGCGGGGGCCGGGCCAACCGCACCGACCTAACCTGTTTCTGGTATCGCCAAACTACTCACCGTACCCCCGCGATGCAACCAAACCGGATATCGGGGCCCGCGCGACATCAGAAATGAACGGTTTGAGCCGGCCACTGCCCTTCGAGTCTTCATCGACCTGCAGACCCAAAACTTTCAAGACCTTGCCTGTTCGCCCCCTTTCGACCTCACCGAATTGCTCAGCCCGATCGAGAGCCGCTCTCTATATTCCGCGATCGTATCGTCAGCCGACAAATCAGCCCGCCTCGCGAGTTCGATGGCAAGGTCGAGATCACTTACCTCCGCATAAGCTTCCACCTCGGCCGATGAGAGAAGACCCGCATCGTCTTCCATCAGTCCGGTTGCTTCACTCTCGCGGCGCGCGCACAGCGCGCTGAGCTGCATGTCATCCAATGACCGGAAACGACGTCGCTTGAGCTCACCGAGGTATGTCGTCTTCATGTCGTCTATAGTTTGCAACCAGTGGCCGTGCCGCCCGAGCTTCCATTCCCGCCACCCGACGTCGAGGTCGTCAAAGATTTCACCGGCGGCGATCATCTAATAAAAGTCATGCAATCGTGTGGCATTTCGCTCGTATCGGTTCGACACGAGCTCGTCGAGTTCGCGGCAGCGCCCTATTCGGCGTCTCAGCGCGGCGTCCGACAACATTCTCACGGTCATATCGTACCTTTGCTCCTACCCAATGACTTCGGCACCTCTGCGAGCGCCCCGATCAATTCCTGTTCTTTTAGAGCAACCTAACTGCCTGCGAAATCAACTTTGGCGTGTGGCGCTGGCGAGCGCGACGCGCGCATGTGGGACGCAAACTCGGTGGCGCGCTGTGATCCCCTCCCCGCCGTGCAACGACATTTTTTCCAGGCTGGAGAAGCGCAACCTGGGCGCAGTCCTCGCCCGCTCAAGAACGGCCCTGCCGTCCGCCCCTCAGGTCGAGAGAAATCAAATCTTCGGCAGGTTTCGGTGTAATCTCAGTGCTCAGACACCATATATATGACGCAACTTGGAGCTGGGGTCGTTGCCCTTGAGTTGTCCGACCCCGGGAAAGGGAAGGAGAAGATCATGTGGAAACGTCTGATAAGTCTCAGCCTGACGTTTGGACTGGCTGCCGCCGGACCACCGGCATCGGCGCAGATGGTCTGCGGGCTCCACGAGACCATCACCGGGACGCTCGAAAGCACCTACGACGAAGCGCTTGTCGGGCGTGGACTTCAGTCTGCGACGCGCATGCTGGAGGTCTGGCGCGCAGCTGAGAAGGGAACCTGGACGATCCTTGCCGTGCACCCTGATGGGCTCGCTTGCGTCGTGGCCAGCGGGGAAGCCTGGATCGACGTGCCGCCAAGGCCGGCAGGGGTGGCCGCGAGCGCCTACCCGGCAGTTGAGAGCGAGGAGTAATCGCCAAACCTCACCGAGCGGATGCGGAAGGTGTTCGCAGGCGGCCATGAGCCCTGTCACCGGGCTCAGCCTTCATCGGCTGAGAAGCGGAGTTCGCGGGCCGTGGCTTCCGGCCTCGAACTCGCGGACCCGGTGACAGAATTCATGCCACACCCGCAGCAGGTACAGTTTTTCAGGGCCAAAGATCGTTTTTCAGGTCCGGGGGTGGGCGGTGAGGACAGGAGGATGGGCCGCCCGTGGAAAGGGCTTCCTAGACCTTCGCGCTCTCCTCCTGCTGCACGCCCCCATCAGCATCCTCAAATTTCGCCAAATCCGTGGCGCCTGCCCGCTTGGGTCGCCGGCGGGACGCTGCCCCGCTTTTCCCGCCCTTGCTCCGCTTGGTCTCCGCCCGCGCCCGCATCTCGGCAAACCGCGCACCGTAGTGCTCGCAGGTCTCGACCGTCTCCTCCGCATGCGTAATCTGCGCCAGGCTCGCGACCTTGCGCTTCGGCCTGGCGGTCAGCGGCGGATAGGGCAGCGCGTGCCCGTGACGCGCCGCCTCAATCGGCCCGAAATGGTGGTCCTCGTAGGACGTGATCCGGTGCGCCTTGATGGGATACTGGCCCTCTGGCAGGATCAGCGCCTCGTCGATCGGGAACTGCAGCAGCTTGCCCGGTGAAAGCAGCGCCCTCTCTTCGCTGCGGCGACTGATATTGGCGCTGTCGTCGAGTTCGCGAAGGCGGCTCTGGCTTTCGGTCTTCGACACCACGGTGTGTTTGCCCAGCATGTCCGACAGGACCGTCGCCGTAAGGTCCTCCTGCGGGGTCATGAATATTTTCACCCCGGCGCCAGCCATGAGCGCGCGGCGTCCGGCCTCGCCATAGAGCGACGGGTTGTCGAGACCGGCGATCGACTGGGTGATGATGAAGAAGCGCCCCCCGAAGGAGCGGATGGTCTTGATGCTGTTCTCCACGAGCGGCTGGCGCCCGAGCTGGTCGAACTCGTCCATCAGGAACATGACCGTGTAGGGCTCGTCGGGGCCCGGCTCGGCACGCTGCAGCGACGCGATGCCCTCTGCAAAGAGCAGTCGCACGAGCGGCGCCAGTGTGGTCAGGTGCTCGGACTGCGTGGTGATATAGAGCGTCTGCGCCTCGCGGCGGAAACTGGTCAAATCGAAGTCGTTCTCCAGCGTCGCGCGGACTACCGAAGGGTCGTCCCAGAGCTGGAAGCCGGCACCATTGATCACCGAGCGGTAGCTGTCGGTGATCTTTTGACTCATCCCCGCCATCTCGGAAAAGATCGTCGCGACGATGGGGATGTCGGTCATCTCGGCGTATTCGCGGTACGTCTCCTCGGTTTTGCCGCCGCCCCCGAAGATCTCCTTGGCAAAACCGAGGTTCGGCCTGCCCTGCTCGATGGCAAAGAGGCAGGAGGCGACGAAGAGCCGCTTGCCGGCCTGATAGAAGCCTTTGGCCGCATCTCCCTGCACAACCAGGAATTGGTCGGCCAGGATATTGAGCGCGGTATACTGCTGCTCCGGAGACGACATGGCCGCGATCCGCGCCAGCGGGTTGAAGCGATGCGTCCGGGTCGAAGGCCCGTCTTCGGTCTCCACGTAGTCAAAAGGTGAGAAATACCAGATGCGGTTTCCGAGACCCTTCTGGCGGTGGATCGCGGTTTTCTCGAAGTTCTCGCCTTTCACGTCGAGCACAATGGCACTGCCGCCATGATGCAGAAGGTTCGGTCTGACAAAGCCCACACCTTTGCCGCGCCCGGACGGGGCTACCATGATGAAATGTGGAAACCGGTTCGGCGTGGCGGAGATGTAGAGCCCCTGCTTTTCCGCGCCCGTGGTCTTGCCGAAGACGAAGCCCTCCTCGGAGATCGGCTTGACCATCTTGTTGCGCCGCATCTCCCGCCGCGACTGGAAATGCGCGTCGTCGTAGCTGGTGAGCCGGCCGCGGTAGACCCCGGCGACCCCCACGGCAACGAGGCTTAGCGCCACCAGACCGTTGATGAGGAAGATGACCTGCAGCGCATCCGGATTGGCCTGAAGCGTGGGCCAACTCCAGCGCAGGAACCACGGCTCGAGCGGATCGAGGCTGCTCAAACTCTCGCGGAACACGAGCGCGCCGTAGATCGTGGCGAGCATGGCGCCGATGTAACCGCCGGCCAGCAGACCGCCAATCACGGCGAGCGGGTAGCGCCACGCCGTATCTAGATTCTGGATCATCGTCAGAGATCCTCCCGTCTGCTTAGAGTTCGTGCCCGTCCTCAATGTCCAAGCCGCGCTCCGCGGCATGCTCGGCCGCGAGCTCGGCCTGCCGCTCTCGCGCCATGGCCTGGTAGGCCTCCACGGTCTCGCGCTCGCGGTCCCCCTGCCCCACCACGAGGTCGGCTTCGTTTTTCAGCTCGGCCGCGACCGCCGCCCGAACCGCGGGATCGCGGATTTCCTCCTGCAGAGGCGTGCTGTCGCCCTCGAGGATCTGTGCGAGCTCCGCGTCCGAGAGCGTATCCGCCATCCGATCGACGAGGCTCTCGATGGCGGGCACGTCGGCAAGCTGGTGATGCTTGTCCACGCTCAGCAGCTGGTCGAGCGCCAGCTGCTCGACAAGGTCCCGCGGCACCGCCACGCCGTCGATGATCCGATGCCCCTCTTCGAAGACCGCGGCCAGCCGCGCGGAGGCACCTTCGTCCAAACTTTCCGCGCGACCCTGCCACAGCGCTGCCTGCGCCAGGGAGTGGTCTCCCTGCGCCGCGTATTCCGCCAACTCCTCCGGAGTCGTGCCAAGCTGCGCCATAAGATCCGCATCCTGCGCAAAGGCGGCGGCCAGCGCCTCGCGCAGATCGTCCAACGTGCTGTCGATCTGCCGCACGCGGGGATCCTCCGCCTCGAGCCCGTCCCGTACATGCTGCAGCGAGGCGGGGGTGAGATGCGCAAAGACATCGTCGCGCGTCTCAGCCACCATCGCATGATCTTGGAAGAAGGGATCGGCCTGTGTCGCTGCCATAAGCTCGGTGCTGGTGCGGGAGAACTCCGCCTCCATCCGCACCCGCTCCGGCCCGGCCTCCATGGCCTGAATGCTCTCCCAGGTCTCCCGCGCCTCGGCCAGCAACTGCTCGCGCGCCTGCGTCATGGCCGCGACGGGATCAAAGCTCCCGTCCTGCGTGGCAGCGTGGGTTTGCGGTGGCATCAGGGTATCGGGCTCTGCCATGAGAGAGCCTCCTTCTTCTAGGGTTTGCGCCGACGCGAAGAACGCCTGCGACAGCTTTTCCATGAACGCGTTTCCGGGACCGGAGAGCGAGGCGAGCAGACCAAGGCTGGAATATTGCCGCGCAAAGTCCTGCACCACCGCGCGGCGGTGCGCCCTCTCCGCGTCCGACATCGGCGGCGGCGGAACCAGGTCGCCCCGGCCGGTCTTGTCATGCGCCGCGCGGTACTCGGTCTCGCGCGGCGGGTTTTCAATGATCCCTCGCGACAGGCGGTTGGAGGCTACCATATCGATACCATGCGCTCGCGAGAGCTCGGCATGGCACTCGCGCATCACGTCGTAGTTCAGCTCCGACTTCATGCTGATCGACAGGAAGTTGCCCCAGTCGCAGCCGACCTTGTCGACGACAAAATGCGCATGGATGTGATCCGGGTCGCGGTGCACCGCAGCGACATAGCGCCACTGATCGCCATAGTCGCCGCTGGCAAAGATCGCCTGCCCCCACTTCCGCGCCACCGCCTCGGCCGCCTCGATGCCAGTGCCCTTCGGAAAGCTCAGGATGATGTGGTCGGTGTGCCCGCGCCGGGGCGCGCCGCGCCAGGACGAAGACCAGTCCTCGACAGCCCGAGACAACGTCGTCGGCCGGAGATCACGGTCTACCCCGGCGAAGTTGCTCCAGGTGGCATGTGCCGCGTCTTCCCGGGTGATGTAATTGAGCTGACGGGTCAGCTCCTCCTTCGAGTGACACCCCCCGGCCCGGATCCGCTTCACCACAGACTGCGGCGAACGCTGCGCATTTCCGGCAAAGGCCCGGAAGGATCGGGCCTGTACGCTGCCTTGCCCCGCGCCCGGAACGCGCGTGCCGCTCCCGCCGCTCCGGCTGCGGCGCGCCAGGTCCTCGAGCGGATAGCCGAGAACCGCCTCCTCGATCGACAGCGATCCCGCACTCATTGATCCGCCTCCGGGAAGGCCACATCCGCCAGCGTCCGCCGGCGCGCCACGTTGATGAAATGGGTCAGCGCC
>NZ_JAAGOV010000067.1:0-25433 GCF_010500785.1 Salipiger sp. PrR003 | reverse complement strand
AGTTGGCCCGACAACGTCAACACCGACAAGGGCCGCCGCCTGCTGTGGCCGATCAAGAAGAAATACGGCAACAAGATCTCCTGGGCCGACCTGATGATCCTCTCCGGGACCATCGCCTATGAGGTCGCCGGCCTGAAGACCTTCGGCTTCGCCTTTGGCCGCGAGGACATCTGGCACCCGGAAAAGGACGTCTACTGGGGCGCCGAGAAGGAATGGCTTGCGCCGTCCGACACGCGCTACGGTGACGTGGCCGATCCCGCCTCGCTCGAGAACCCGCTCTCGGCGGTGCAGATGGGTCTGATCTACGTGAACCCCGAGGGGGTGAACGGCCAGCCCGACCCGATGCGCACCGCCGCGATGGTCCGCGAGACCTTTGCCCGCATGGCGATGAACGACGAGGAAACCGCGGCGCTGACCGCCGGTGGCCACACCATCGGCAAGGCGCATGGCAATGGCGATGCGGCGAACCTCTCCGAGGATCCCGAAGCCGCCGATGTGACCGCGCAGGGCATGGGCTGGATGAACACCAAGGGCCGCGGCATCGGCCGCGACACGATGGTGTCGGGCATCGAGGGCGCCTGGACCAAGAACCCCACCCAGTGGGACATGGGCTGGTTCGAACTGCTCTTCGGCTACGAGTGGGAACTGAAGAAATCGCCAGCTGGGGCCTGGCAGTGGATGCCCGTCGACATCCGCGAGGAAGACATGCCCGCCGACGTCGAGGACCCCTCGATCAAGTGCATGCCGATCATGACCGATGCCGACATGGCGATGAAGGTCGACCCGATCTACAACGCGATCTGCCAGAAGTTCATGGCCGATCCGGAGTATTTCTCGGACACCTTCGCCCGCGCCTGGTTCAAGCTGACCCACCGCGACATGGGTCCGAAGGTGCGCTACATCGGCCCCGATGTGCCCGCCGAGGATCTCATCTGGCAGGACCCTGTCCCCGCGGGCACAACCCGTTACGACATCGGTGGTCTCAAGGCGAAGATCGCGGCCTCGGGCCTGAGCGTGTCGGACCTCGTGTCGACCGCCTGGGACAGCGCCCGCACCTTCCGCGGCTCGGACATGCGTGGCGGCGCCAATGGCGCGCGCATCCGCCTCGCGCCGCAGAAGGACTGGGAGGGCAACGAGCCCGACCGCCTCGCCCGCGTGCTGAACGTGCTCGAACCGCTGGCGACAGCCGCCGGGGCAAGCCTCGCGGACACCATCGTGCTGGCTGGCAACGTCGGTGTGGAACTCGCCGCCAAGGCCGCGGGCCACGACATCTCGGTGCCCTTTGCACCCGGCCGCGGTGACGCCACCGACGAGATGACCGACGCAGGCAGCTTCGATCCGCTCGAGCCACTGGCCGACGGCTTCCGCAACTGGAAGAAGACGGATTACGCGGTCTCCTCGGAAGAGATGCTGCTCGACCGGGCACAGCTGCTGGGGCTCACGGCGAACGAGATGACCGTTCTGTTGGGCGGCATGCGGGCCATGGACACCAACCACGGCGGCAGCAAGCACGGCGTCTTCACGGCCCGCCCCGGCGCGCTGACCACGGACTACTTCGTCAACTTGACGGACATGGCCTACAGCTGGGTTCCGGCGGGCAAGGACCTTTACGAGATCCGCGATCGCAAGACCGGCGAGGTGAAGTGGACCGCGACCCGCGTCGACCTGGTGTTCGGCTCGAACTCGATCCTGCGCGCCTACGCCGAGATCTACGCCCAGGACGATGGCACCGAGACCTTCCTGGCGGCTTTCGTGAACGCTTGGACCAAGGTGATGAACGCCGATCGCTTCGACTTGAAGTGATGCGGCAGACATCCAGAAACACCGGCCCGCACCTCTCCCCGAGGTGCGGGCCCTTCTGCTTTGGCGCAGCGCGCCCTTATGGCCTGCGCGTGCATTTCCTGCGGCGGCCGCAGGACGGGGAGCAGAGCCCCCTCCTCTGCCCCGCTCCTAAGACGCGCGCTCAGGCCAACCCGTCTTCCAACACGCAGCTCTCCAGCAGCCGCCCCTCGAAGGGGTCGACCAAGCCCATGTCGCTCAGCCGCGGCCCGGGGTTGCAGACCAGAGACGCCCCGAAGAGCGCCTTGAACACCAGGTAGGGCGGCTGCCAGCCGACCAGCCCGTCGAGCGTCGCGCGCAGTGCGGCGAAGCTCTCGGCGACCTGTGCCAGCTTCGCGTCGCTGATCAGTCCGGCAATCGGCAGCGGCAGGCAGTGCAGCACCTTGCCGCGCGACGCCACCGCAACTCCGCCGCCGCAGTCGCGCAGTGCATTGGCCGCGGCGGCCATGTCCTCGGAACGGCGCCCGAAGACCGTCAGGTTGTGGCTGTCGTGCGACACCGTGGTGGCAAAGGCACAGCGCCAGTCGCCCCAGTTTTCCAGGAAGGCGACCCGCATCGGCGTGCCGGCGCCATGACGGTTGACGATGCCCATGCGGATCATGTCCTCGGGCAGCACCAGGCGGCCGTCCTCGACCGCGACCCTGCGCTCACCCCAGACCGGGAACCGCGGCTTCGAAAGCGTCGCAATGCGGGCGTGCGGGCCCTTGGCAGGGACCTCGAAATCCCCGGCTGCCACGGGCGCAAGCCGCATGGTCTCGCGCAGCGCAGCCGGCACCGGCGCGGGCTCGGGTCGGGCGGTCAGCCGTCCGGCCTCCGCCACGAGCAGACCATTCGCGACGACCCCCTCGGCGCGCACCGCCTCGATGTCCGACAGCAGCACCAGGTCGGCGCGGCGGCCCGGCGCGACGAGGCCCAGGTCTGGCCGTCCGATCCGGCTTGCGGCGTTGAGCGTGGCAGCTCGATAGGCCCAGAGCGGCGGCAGGCCGCAGTCGATCAGCAGTCGGATCACCCCGTCGAGCCCACCCTTGCGCAGCAGGTCGTCGGGGAAGATGTCGTCGGTGCAAAGGGTCACCGTCTGCGGCAGTTCGCCCAACCCGGTCAGCGCCTCGGCGAACTCGGGCAACAGGTGTTCATGCGAGCCGCGCAGCTCGATGGTGAACCCTGCCTCGAGCTTGGCCATCAGATCAGCGGCGCCGGTCAGCTCGTGGTCGGTCTCGACCCCGGCAGCGGCAAAGCCCGCAAGATCGCCGCCGGTGAGCCCCCGCGCGTGGCCGCAGACCCGTTTTCCCGCCTCGAGCCCGGCCTGCACGATCCCGGCAACGCGCGCGTCGCCCTCGAGCAGCGGTCGCATGGTCATCAGCTCGGCAGCGCCATGGGTGTCGCCGCGCGCCAGCCAGCGCGCGACGGTCTCGGGGGTGAAATCCCCGCCCGAGGCCTCGAAGCCCGGCGCCGAGGGCACGCAGGTCGGCACCAGCGGCAAGAGGCGCAACGGCAGGTCCTTTGCCGACTCGCAGGCGTAGCCGAGCCCCGCCTCGCCCGACACATTGGCAAGCTCGTGCGGATCCCAGAGCGCCGTGGTCACCCCGCGCGGCACAACGGCGGCGGCATATTCCGCGGCGGTGATCATCGAGCTTTCGACGTGCATGTGGCTGTCGATGAACCCCGGCACGAGGGTCATGCCGCGTGCGCCGATGCGCGCCTTCGCCGGCCGCGCCGGGTCGGGTGCGTGTACGCTGGCGATGAGCGGGCCGATGATGCCGACATCGGCCTTGCGCGCGCGCCCGGTGATCATGTCGAGCACGGTGCCGCCTTCGATCAGCAGGTCGAACGGCGCCTCGCCGCGCGCGGCCTGCACCGCGCGGGCGCGCAGCGCGGGGTCGTTGAGATCGCTCGGGAAGGTCATGCGTCCGCTCCAGTCAGCGCATCGAGGCAGAGCCGCGCGATGTCGTCGAGCGGCGCTGTCGGCAGGCGGGTCAGCCCCTCGGGGTCGGCGGTGAAGCGGGTGGCGCCATAGGTGTCGTCCTGCACGGTCGAAACGGTGAGGCTCTGACGTTCAAAGGCAAAGGCCTCGGGCCGCACCATGGCCAGCGCCGCAACGGGATCGTAGATCGCCATCCCTGCGCGCCCGCGCTTGAGACCGATGTCGAGGTAGCCGCCGAGCAGATCGGCGCTGAGCGGATCGGTCTGCGGCATGTCCTCGGGGCCAAAGGTGGCCTGACGGCAAATCATCAGGTCGATCACCTCGAGCGGCAGCCCGGCCCCGGCGACGATGGCGGCGGCCTCGGGATCGCAGAGCGCGTTGAACTCGGCCAGCGGCGAATGGTTGCCTGGCCCGTTGCTGCCGCCCATCCAGACAAGCCGGGTGATGCGGGCGGCGGCCTCGGGGAAGCGCTGCACCAGCAGCGCGATATTGGTCAGCGGCCCCAGCGCCAGCACCGGGCGCGGCCCGTCCTGCATCAGCCAGCCCGCCAGCGCCTCGATGGCATCGGCAGGCGGCTGCGGGCCGTCCACATCGGGCAGGAAACGGCCCCGGCTGTCCATGCCCTTCGCGCCGAGGATCGCCTGCGCGGTCTCGACCTCGCGGACCAGCGCCTTCTCGGCCCCGGCGTGCAGCGGGGCTTTGAGGCCATAAGCCTCTGCCGCGCCGAGCGCGTTGGCGATGACCTGCGGCAGCGGCGTGTTGCCCGCGACGAGCGAGATGCCCTCGACCGTCGCCCCGTAGCGGCGCAAGAGCAGCAGCGCCCAGAGGTCGTCGAAGCCGTAATCTGTGTCGACCCAGAGCCTCATGCCGCGAGGCCCCGGGCGGTGGAGAGTGGCAGGTCGAAGCGGATGGACTCTCCCAGCGGCACCTCGGGCAGCGCGATGGCGGCATCGGCCTTGATTGGGCCGAGCGCGCTGTCGATGACATACTCGCGGTGCGCCCCGGCAAAGCTGCAGGCGGCGACGCGGCCCTCATGCGGGCCGCTACCCACGGTCACCGCGTCCGGACGCCAGGCAAGGATCGGGCTCTCCGGGCGGGCCTCCAGCGGCAGGCGACCGCTTTCGGTCACGACCTCGGTGCCCTCGACCCTGAAGATGTTCTCGAACCCCATGAATTCGGCGGCAAAGGCCGTGGCGGGCCGCGCATAGAGATCCGACGGCGTGCCGAGCTGCTCGATCTTGCCGTCCTTCATCAGCACGATGCGATCGGCCAGCGCCAGCGCCTCGGCCTGATCGTGCGTCACGAAGACCATGGTGATGCCGGTCTCCTTCTGCACCCGCTGCAATTCGGTGCGCATCTCGAGCCGCAGCCGGGCGTCGAGGTTCGACAGCGGCTCGTCGAGCAGCAGCACCTTGGGCCGCATCACCAGCGAGCGCGCCAGCGCCACGCGCTGCTGCTGGCCGCCCGACATCTCGGCGGGCTTGCGCTTCTCGAAGCCGGTGAGGCCGACGGTCGCCAGCCCTTCCTCGGTGCGCTGCTTGATTTCGGCCTCGGGCAGCTTCTGCAGGCGCAACCCGAAAGCGACGTTCTCGAAGGCGCTGAGATGGGGGAACAGCGCGTAGCTCTGGAACACCAGCCCGATGCCGCGCTTGTTGGCGGGCACGCGGGTCACGTCGCGGCCGTCGATGGTGATTGTCCCGCCGGTGGGCGAGAGCAGCCCGGCGATGGCGCGCATGGTGGTGGTCTTGCCGCAGCCCGAGGGCCCGAGCAGCGCGATCAGCTCGCCCTCGCGGATCGACAGATCGAGGTTCGGCACGGCGACCGACTTGCCGTAGCTGAGGGTGAGATCGGAGAGTTGGACGAAAGCGTCAGACATAGCGAGAGAATCCCAGCAGGCGTTCGGCGGTGAAGACGATGGCGAGCGACATGAAGGCAAGGAGCGCCGAGAGCGCGGCGACGGAGGGATCGAAGGTGATCTCCATGTAGGCGAGCATGTCGATGGGCAGGGTGCGGACGCCGGGACCCGACAGGAACAGCGAGACCGGCACCTGGTTGAAGGAGGTGACGAAGCCGAGGATGAAGGCGGCGAGCACCCCGCCCCGGATGTTGGGCAGCACCACCTTGGTGAAGGCCTGCAGCCGCGAACAGCCGAGCAGAACGGCGGCCTCTTCCATGTCGGCGCGCAGGTTGTGCATCGACGAGGAGACCACGCGCACCGCATAGGGCAGCACCAGCGCGGTGTGTGCCATGAAGAGCGCCAGCGTGACGGTGACGCCCGTCGGCACCACCATGTAGCGCAAGAGCGCAAGGCCGACGATGATGCCCGGCACGATGATCGGCGCTGCGACGATGGTGCGCAGCGTCTCGGCGCCCGGCAGGTCGTAGCGGTTGAGCGCATAGGCCGCGGGCACCCCCAACAGCAGCGCCATGAACGTGCCGAAGACCGCCAGCGCCATCGACAGCGCAAAGGAGGCGCGGAAGCTCTCGACGGTGAAGACCTTGAGGTACCACTTGAGGGTCAGCCCCTCGGGCGGGAAGGCAAGGTAATCGGTGGCCGAGGCCCCAGCGAGGATGATGATCAGGAACGGTCCGATCAGGAAGGTCAGCGTGAGGCCCAGGATGGACCAGGTCGCAAGATGGCGCATGAGGTCAGCTCCGGGCAGTGGCGATGCGCTTCAGCAGCAGGTTCGCCGAGAAGGACATGACGATGAGGATCATGGCGATGACGCTGGCCGAGACGAAATCGTTCGACACGTTGACCCGCTGATAGAGCAGCGTTTCCAGCATCAGCACCTTCGAGCCGCCAAGGATCGCCGGGGTGATGTAGGCGGTGAGCGCGCCGGTGAAGACCAGCGTGCCACCGATGACGAGCCCTTCCTTGGTCAGCGGCAGGATCACCTTGAAGAAGACGGCGATCCAGCTTGCGCCAAGCACCCGGGCAGCGGGGATCACGTCGCGCGGGATGTTCTCCATGGCCGACACCAGCGAGATGATCATCAGCGGTAGGAAGAGCTGCAAGAGGCCGAGGAAGACGGCGGTCTCGGTGAACAGCAGGCGCAGCGGCGTGTCCGACAGGCCCAGCCCGGTGATCGTCTCGTTGACGATGCCGGTGCGGCCGAGGATGACGATCCACGCATAGGTGCGGGCGACGGGCGAGATCATCAGCGGCAGGACCACCATGCCGAAGACCTTGCCGCGCGACTTGGGGCCGAGGTTGACGATGCAGAAAGCTGCGGCGTAGCCGATCACCGCCGCCGTCCCAGCCACCAGAACGCCCAGCTTCAGCGTACGCAGGAAGACGGTGCGGTTGAGCGGCGTCGAGAAGAAGTCGATGTAGCCCTGCAGCGACCAGCTTCCGCCGGAGCGGAAGGCCTCGGAGAGCAGGATGCCCACCGGCACGAGGAAGAGCAGCGTCGAGAAGATGGCGGCCGGAAGAGCCAGCGCCAGCCCTTCGCGCGTGTTGCGAAACATGGGTAGGGATCCCGTCTGTCTGGAGCGGTGTCAGGTGCCGGGGGCAACGGGGAGCGCGTCGCCCCCGGCGGGGTGCTGGGACGGCAGGGGCCGCCCCGGCGGGGTTACTGGATCACCTCGGCGTTCCACTGCTCGACCCAGCCCTCGCGCTTGTCGAGCACTTCGGCGGCGGGCATGATGTTCAGCGCTTCGATGACGTCGGCGCCATAGGTCAGGTTCTCGGCAGCTTCCGCGCTGAGCTCGACTTCCTTGTTGGCCGGGCTGTCGATCAGCATCTCGCCGATCTTGGTCTGCACCTCGGTCGAGAGCCAGTAGTCCATGAACTGGTAAGCGAGATCCTCGTTGCCGTTGCCCTTGGTCATGACCATCACGTTCATGCCGCCGGCCTGGCCTTCCTCGGGCTCGGCCCAGGCGAAGGGCAGACCCGCGTCCTTGAAGCTGCCCCAGGCGAAGCGGCCCACCGGGGCGGCGATCACCTCTTGCTGGTTCATCAGCTGCACCAGCTCGGACGAGCGCGAGAAGAAGGTCACGATGTCGTCGGAATGCGCACCGATCTCGGAGATCACCGGCGCGAGGTCTCCCTCTTTGCCCATGGCCTTGCCCAGCATCATCAGCGTGAGCGGGCCCTGGGTGGTGGTGATGTTGGGCAGCGCGACCTGGCCGGCCAGCTCTT
The DNA here is from genome assembly GCF_010500785.1 of Salipiger sp. PrR003. NCBI lineage: Bacteria > Pseudomonadati > Pseudomonadota > Alphaproteobacteria > Rhodobacterales > Roseobacteraceae > Salipiger > Salipiger sp. PrR003. The sequence goes on along the minus strand of NZ_JAAGOV010000067.1, from coordinate 17,529 downwards.
CGCCCAGCAAATCGCCCCAGCTCTGGATGTCGACAAGGTCCGAGCGGTAGACGATGGAGCTGGCGTAGAAGGTGTAGCCGACCGCCATGTGATCGCCGATCGGATCTTTGGCGCTGTCGTAGAGCTTGTCGAAGTTGCTCAGCTTGGCGCTGTCGAGCGGCTGGATGAGATCCTTACGGGCCAGAGCGAGGGCGTCCTGCGTCGAGATGACGGCCATGTCGATCACCGGGTCCGCGGCGTTGGCCTCGATCTTCGCCATGCGCTCGACGCTGTTGCCGGTCTCGACGACCAGATCGCAGCCGCAGATCGCCTCGAAGGGATCGTAGAGCGCTTCTTTGTATTCATCCTGGGCAAAGGAATAGACCGAGATGGTCAGGGTCTTGTCGTCGGCATGCGCCGCGGTGCCGAAGGCGCTGGCAAGCGCGAGGAGCGATAGGGTGGTCTTCATGGCAGTCTCTCCGTGTTGGTCTTGGTTGGGTGTCGGGGGGAGGCGGTGGAGCCGCGCGGTACCAGCCGCATGGGCACCGCGTGGCTCTCGGGGCGGGCGGCGCCGGCGATGAGACGGCTCAGCACCTCGAGCGCATGCTCGGCGATGGCGCTCACGTCCTGCGCGGTGGTGGTCAGCGCCGGGTGCATGGCGGTGGCGAAGGGCAGATCGTCGAAGCCGGTAAGGCTCACGTCCCCGGGCACCGAGATCCCTGCGCGCGCGAGTTCCGACAAGGCGGCCAGCGCCAACAGGTCCGAGGTCGCAAGGATCGCCGTGGCGCCCTGCCCCACGCGCTCGGGCAGCGTGGCGAGCCCGGCATCGCCCCAGACCGTCTCGATGCGGACGCTCGGGCCGAGCCCCTCGCCCATGCCGCGCAGACGGTCCTGCTGAACGTCCGATACCCGGTCGCCGCCGAGCAGCACCACGTGGCTGTGCCCCAGCTCGCGGATATGCGCGCCGATAAGGGCACCGCCGCCGACATGATCGGCCGAGACGGTGTTGCGCGGGTCGCGCGCGGTGTTGATCGTCACCATCGGCAGGCCGGGTGCCTCGGGCGAGGTGCCCTTCTGCGGCACGATCACCACGCCGTCGACCCCCCTCCCCACGAGCTGTTGCAGCGCCTCGGTCTGCCGCGCCTCGCTACCGCGCGAGTCGGCGATGAGGATGCCGAGCCCGCGCGCCTCGGCAGCAATCGACAGGTTCTGCGCGATGCGCGGGAAGAGCGGGTTGGTGAGGTCCGGCATCACCAGCCCGAGGATGCCGCTCTGGCCGGTCTTCAGCGCACGCGCGGCGCGGCTCGGGCGGTAGCCAAGCGCCTCGGCGCGGGCCTGAATGCGTTCCGCCAGATCCTTTGAAACCCGCCCCTTTCCGGTGAGCGCGTTCGAGACGGTGGCGGCCGAAACCCCGATGTCCTGTGCGATTTCCTTGATACTGGCCATGCCGTTTCCTCTTTGGTGAAACGATTAATCAGCGGCTTTCGCACCCGTCAACCGACAATTAAACGTTTAATCAGACTCAAAGCGCTTCCGCTGGCAAGGCGCACAAAAAACATGCGGAAACACACTCTAGACGGGTATTGGAATCATCGCGCACCCGCCATGAGGTTGAAAGCCCCCACAGTCCAAGCCGCGCCGGTTGCGTCAAAGCGCCCTGCCCTTCGCCGCGAAATGGGCTGGTGCAGCGGGGCAAAAGCTTTCAAAATGAGAACGATACGCGGGGAGCCCACGCATCCATGAACAGCAGCGGGTTGCAGGTCGAGGACGAAGAATCAGGCTCCGGGCAGGTCATCCGCCTTTCGGGACCGCTGACGGTGCGCGAACTCGCGGGCCTGCAGGCGCAGTTGCTCGCGGCGCCGCCTGCCCCGGTCATCGACCTCACCCGGGTCACGCGGATCGACACCGCCGGGGCCTGGGCGCTGGCCACCTACGAAGGCCGGGTCGCGGCACAAGGCGGCGCGCTGCGCTATCGCGGCGCGAGCGAAGCCGCCGATCTGCTTTTGGCCACGGTACGCCGCGCCCTGCCGGTGCCCGAGCCCGCGCCCGCCACCCCGACAGGCCTTACGGCGCTTCTCGAGACGACGGGGCGCCGGGTCATAGGCGGCCTGCACTTCCTGCGCGGGCTGCTGGAGTTTCTCGGGATGTTCCTCGCCGGGCTCTTCCGCGCGGTGATCCACCCGCGCGAGTTCCGCTTCACGGCGCTGGTCGCCCATTGCGACGATGTCGGCCTGCGGGCCGTGCCGATCGTGTCGCTCATGGCCTTCCTGATCGGCGTTGTTCTCGCGTTTCAGGGCGCGACCCAGCTGCGGCAGTTCGGGGCCGAGGTCTTCGTGGTCGATCTCATTGCGATCTCTGTGCTGCGCGAGCTGGGGATCCTGCTTACGGCGATCATCGTCGCAGGCCGGACCGCGTCGGCCTTTTGCGCCGCCATCGGCTCGATGAAGATGCGCCAGGAGATCGACGCCATGCGCACGCTCGGACTCGACCCGGTGACGGTGCTCTTCGTGCCGCGCATCCTCGCGCTGTTGCTGATGCTGCCGATCCTCGGGCTGATCGCGGATATCATGGGGCTCTTCGGCGGCGCGCTGATGTCCTGGATCGAGCTTGGGATCTCGCCCTCGATGTTCCGCACCCGGCTGATCTCTGACACCGACATCAGCAACGTCGTCGTCGGGCTCATCAAGGCGCCGGTCTTCGCGGTGATCATCGGCGTGGTTGGCTGCCACGCCGGGATGCAAGTCAAGGGCGACGCGGAATCGCTCGGGCGGCAGACCTCGAGCGCCGTGGTCACCGCCATCTTCGCGGTCATCGTCGCTGACGCCCTGTTCTCGATCTTCTTTGCCGAGGTGGGACTGTGAGCCCGGAACAGGACAAAGTGGTGCTCATCCGCGTGCGCGGGCTGCGCACCCAGTTCGGCACCCACGTGGTGCACGACGGTCTGGACCTTGACGTCTACCGGGGCGAGGTTCTGGGCGTGGTCGGCGGCTCGGGTACCGGCAAGTCGGTGCTGTTGCGCGCCATCACCGGGCTCGAGCGCCCGACCGCGGGCCGGATCGAGGCCTTCGGAACCGAGGTGCTGACCGCCTCGGCAGAAGACCGCGCCCGGCTCGACGACCACTGGGGGGTGATGTTCCAGGACGGGGCGCTTTTCTCCTCGCTCACCGTGCGCGAGAATGTCGAAGTGCCGTTGCGCCGGATCGCCGAGCTAACACCCGAGCTGCGGCGGGCGCTGGCGGATCTCAAGATCTCGCTCGTCGGCCTGCCTTACCGCGCAGGCGATGCCGCCCCGTCGGAGCTTTCGGGCGGGATGCGCAAGCGCGCCGGGCTGGCGCGGGCCCTGGCGCTCGACCCCGAGATCGTCTTCCTTGACGAGCCGACCGCCGGGCTCGATCCGATCGGCGCCTCGGCCTTCGATGAGCTGATCAAAACGCTGAGCGACGCGCTGGGGCTGACCGTCTTTCTTGTCACCCATGATCTCGACACGCTCTATGCAACCTGCGACCGTATCGCGGTGCTGGCCGAGAAGCGGGTGCTCGTCACCGGCACGCTGCCCCAGATGCTGGAGGTCGATCACCCATGGGTGCAGGAATATTTCACCGGACCAAGAGCGCGGCTCGCGCGCGACGCGGTTCGGGCCGACACCAAGACCGAGGCTGACTGACCATGGAAACCCGCGCCAACTACGTGCTTGTCGGAGCCTTCGCCATCGCGGGCTTTATCGGGCTGCTCGGCTTTCTGCTGTGGTTCGCCAACGTCGAGCTGGACAAGCAGTTTGACTATTACGACATCGACTTCCCCTCGGTCTCGGGCCTGTCGATCGCTTCCGAGGTGCGCTTTGCCGGGCTGCCGGTGGGACAGGTGGTCGGCCTCGGCCTCTCGCCGGAGCAGAACGGCACGGTTCGGGTCCGCGTCGAGGTCACCGCGGGCACCCCGGTGCGCAGCAACTCCACTGCCACAATTGAGGCGCAGGGCGTCACCGGCGTCAGCTATGTCAGCATCGCCCCGGGCAGCCCCGGCGCGCGGCTGCTGTCCGATCAGACAGGTGAGCAGGTGCCGCGTATAGACGCCGGCCAGTCGGCCCTGCAATCGCTCACTGAATCCGCGCCCGAGATCTTCGACGAGACGCTGGAACTGGTACGCAGCCTGCGCGCGCTCCTCGGCTCCGAGAACCAGCAGCGTGTCGTCACCATCCTGACCAATGTCGAGCAGGCCTCAGCCGAGCTGTCGCAGACGCTGCAGGATGTCTCCGGCGTGACCGGTGCGGTCTCGACCTTCACCGACCAGATGGACCGCTTCAACGCGAGCGTCGAGGGTATGACCGGCGACGTGGCGGGCGTGCTCGCCGACGCGCAGGAGACCTTGCGCGCGATCACCACTCTGTCTGAAGAGGCTCGCGCACTTGTCGCCCAAGGCACTGGGACCGCTGCCGCGGCTGAGAGCTACATCACCGGCCGGCTGGGCCCCGCGACCGAGCAGCTACAGGGCACAGTCTCTGAGATCGAGGCGCGCTTCGCCCGCCTGAGCGACCGCGCAGAGACCCTGGCCGAGACCTTCACCGAGACCGGCAGCGCCGCCAGCGCCCGGCTGGCCGAGGCGCAGGGCACATTGGCTGGCCTCGACGGGCTCATCGCCGATCTGTCGCAGACCTCGCGCAGCGTCGACGGGGCGGCGCAGCGGCTCGACGGGTTGCTCGCCGGCGACGGTGCCGCGCTGATCGCCGAGCTGCGCACCGCGACCGCCGAGGCGACCTCGGTGATCCAGGGCTTCGGCGACAGCACCGGTGCCGATCTGAGAGCCATCTTCGAGGACATCCGCACCGCCACCCGCTCGGCGGTGCAGACCATCGAAACGGTGGGCGCCGATCTCAGTTCGGCCTCCGGGCAGCTTGATGGGCTCGCAGGGGAGGCCTCGGAGACGCTGGAGGTGGCGCGTTCGACCTTCGCCGCCGCCAATGTCACGCTCTCCTCGATCAATGGCACGCTAGAAACCGGGGACCGCGCGCTCTCGGCCGCCGAGCGGGCTTTTGACGGCGCCGACCGGGCGATCACCCACGAACTCGGCCCGATCGCGGCGCAGCTGCGCGGCACGCTGGCCGAGCTCGAGGCGGCGATCTCCCAGGTGTCGGGCGACATCCCCGGGATCACCAGCGAACTGCGCGCCGCCAGCAGATCCGCCGCCGCGGCCTTTTCGGGACTCGAGGGCGCGGTCGGCGAGACCCGCCCGGCCCTGCGCGATTTCAGCGCCACCGCCCTGCCGCAGTTCAGCCGGCTCGCCGCCGAGGCGCGCGCGCTCATCGACAATCTCGACGCGCTCACCACGCAGCTCCGTCGAAACCCGACCCGCTTTTTCCTCGACGACCGTGCCCCAGAATACCGAAGGTAGCCCCATGTTCCCGAGACCCCTCCTGCCCGTCCTCGCCCTCGCGCTCGGCACCTCCGGCTGCGCCGCGATCTCGGCGCTCGACAGCGCCTCGGAAGCGCTCGATGTCTACGAGCTGCAAACGCCCGCCATCGAGGGCGCGGCGCGGCGCGGCTGGGCCGAGCTTGTGGTCGAACCGCCGATCGCCAGCGGCGCGCTGAGCACCGACCGCATCATGATCCGGCCCGCGCCGCTTCAGGCACAATACCTGCCCGGCGCGCGCTGGTCCGACGAGACCCCCGCCATGCTGCAGACGCTTCTGGTACGCAGCCTTGCCGAGACCGGCGCCTTTGCCTCGGTCGGCCGCGCGCCGCTTGGCGCGCAGGGCGACTACGCGCTGCTGGGCGAGCTGACAGATTTCCAGGCCGAGAGCCTTGGCTCCGAGGGGCCGGTCTCGGTGCACCTGCGGCTGATGCTGCGGCTGGTGCGCGAGCGCGACTCGGCGGTGGTGGCGAGCCGCACCTTCGAGGTGCGCGAACCCGCGGCGGACGACGAGACCACGACCGTCGTCGCCGCCTTCGACCGGGCCTCGCGGCGGATGATCTCCGAGATCCTGCCCTGGGCGGTGCGCGCCGGGAGCTGAGCCTCTCGGTCATTCACATCTTCCGCCTGCGTCACTTCGCGGTGCTGACAGGCGGCGCCGCGCCGCCTATACTCGGGGTCTGTCGAGACGAGGCTCATCCTGGGGAGGAACGCATGGCTTCCGCATCACGACGACTTTTGCTGAAAACCTACAGCGCTTGGATCGAGGCGGACGCGGCCTTTCGCGCCGCGCAGAGCAACCTGGCCGGGTTCTTCCCGGGCCGCCAGACGCATTTGTCGGTGCAGATCGGCAACCGCGGCTCGAAAGTGCGCCAGCTCTACAACGCGCGGCAGAGGGCGCTCGAAAAGCTGCAGCTCGCGCGCAGGCAGGCGCTGCTGGAGCGCGAGGCACGGCGGCGCCAAACACGGGTGAACCTGTTGCTGGTCTACGCGGGCTGAGCCGCACCCCGCGCTGCGAGCCCAAACCACCGGACACTGAAAAAGGCGCAGCCAGAGCCGCGCCTTTTCGCTGCATCGCCCAGAGGGCCCTACTGCGCCACCAGCCGCTCCAGCAGCGTTGCGGGGGTCACCGTGCCAATCCGCACGCCGCCCCGCGTCACCGCCACCGGCGCGTTGCGTTCGGTCATCGCGGCGGCGAACTCGAGCACCGGGGTCTCCTCGTCGACCTCGACCTCGGCGGGCGCTTCTGAGGGCTTCATCACGTCCTTGGCCCGCAGGAAGCTGAGCGGGTTGGAATGGGCCACGAACTCGGCCACGTAGTCGTTCGCCGGATCACTGGCGATCTGGTTCGGCGTGCCGCATTGCACGATGCGACCGCCCTCCATGATCGCGATGCGGTTGCCGATCTTGAAGGCCTCGTCGAGATCGTGACTGACGAAGATGATCGTCCGCTTGAGCTTAGACTGCAGTTCCAGAAGCTCGTCCTGCAGCTTGCTGCGGATCAGCGGGTCGAGCGCCGAGAAGGGTTCGTCCATCAGCAGGATCGGTGCCTCGGTGGCAAAGGCGCGGGCAAGGCCGACGCGCTGTTGCATCCCGCCCGAAAGCTCGCCCACCTTGTTGTCGGCCCAGTTCGACAGGCCGACCAGTTCGAGCTGCTCCATCACCTTGGCACGGCGGGCCGCCTTGCCCATGCCGCCCAGCTCCAGTCCGAGCCCGACGTTTTCGGCGACCGAGCGCCAGGGGAGCAGGCCGAATTGCTGGAACACCATGGCCACCCGCTCGCGGCGGATGCGGCGCAGGTCGGCGGAGGAGGCGTCGGTGACATTGACCATGCGCGCGCCCTCACGCACATGCACGCCGCCGCGCACCACCGGGTTGAGCCCGTTGACGCCGCGCAGAAGCGTCGACTTTCCCGAGCCCGAGAGGCCCATGAGCACGAGGATCTCACCCTCCTCGACGTCGAGCGAGCAATCGTGCACGCCGAGCACCTGGTCGGTCTTCTTCTGGATCGTGGCGCGGTCCAGCCCCTGGTCCATCAGTGGCAGCGCCTCTTCCGGCGCGTCGCCGAAGACGATGGAAACATTGTCGATCTTCACGGCCGTGGTCATTTCTTGTCGCCTCCGAGGTTGAGCAGGCGGTCGAGCAGGATGGCCACGACCACGATCACCAGTCCGCTCTCGAAACCGAGCGAGGTGTTCACCTGGTTGAGCGCCCGCACCACCGGCACGCCGAGCCCGTCAGCGCCGACCAGAGCGGCAATCACCACCATCGACAGCGCAAGCATGATGGTCTGGTTCAGCCCGGCCATGATCTGCGGCAGCGCATAGGGGAGTTCGGCCTTGAACAGAACGTCGCGGTTGGTGCCCCCGAAAGCCCGGACGGCCTCGGTCAGCTGCTGCGGCGTCGAGGAGATGCCGAGCTGGGTCAGGCGGATCGGCGCGGGCAGCACGAAGATCACCGTGGCGATGAGCCCCGGCACCATGCCGATGCCGAAGAAGACGATCGCCGGAATAAGGTAGACGAAGGTGGGCAGCGTCTGCATCAAATCGAGCACCGGGCGCAGCACGGCGTAGAGCCGGGGCCGGTGCGCGGCAGCGATGCCCACCGGCACGCCGATCGCCATGCAGACCACGCAGGCCGACAGCACCAGCGTCAGGCTCTCCGTGGTCTCCTCCCAGTAGCCCTGGTTGAGGATGAACAGAAAGCCGAGCGCGACGAAGGCACAGACCTTCCAGCTGCGCTGCAGAAGCCAGGCGATCAGCATGAAGGCGGCGATGATGAAGAACGGGTTGGGCTCCTGCAGAACCCAGAGGATGCCCTCGATCATCGCCTCGAGAACGACGGAGAGCAGGTCGAGCAGCCCCTCGGCGTGGTCACGGATGCCCTCGAAGATGAAGGCCGCGAAGTCGCCGACGGGAATCTTGTATGAAGTGAGCCAATCCAAGGCTGCGCTCCTTATGATGAGCAGTCAGGAGAAGGATGTCGTCTGGCTCCGCGCCGGAACGCGAAGCCAAGCTGCGACAGCCAGGATCAGAGACCCAGGGCCGATTTCACCGCCGGAAGCGCCGGCTCGCCGTCCAGCGTGGTCACGCCGTCGAGCCAGCTATCGAGCACGTCCGGGTTCGCAGCAAGCCAGGCTTCCGCCGCCGCGTCCGACTTCTCGCCGTCATTGAGGATCGCGCCCATGATCTCGTTCTCCATCTGCAGCGAGAACTCGAGGTTGGTCAGCAGCTTGCCGACGTTCGGGCATTCCTCGACATAGCCGGCGCGGGTGTTGGTATAAACCGTGGCGCCGCCGAAATCCGGGCCGAACCAGTCATCCCCGCCCGACAGGTAGGTAAGATCGAAGTTCGCGTTCATCGGGTGCGGCTCCCAGCCGAGGAAGACGATGGGGTCATCCTTTTTCGACAGGCGTGCCACCTGGCTCAGCATGCCCTGTTCCGAGCTTTCCTTGACGTCGAAGTCCTTCAGCCCGAAGGCATCCGCCTCGATCATGTCCATGATCAGCCGGTTGCCATCGTTGCCGGGCTCAATGCCATAAATGGTTTCGTCCAGATCATCGGCGTGGGCAGCGATGTCGGCGAAATCCTTGATTCCCAGTGCGGCGCCTGCGGCATTGGTGGCCAGCGTGTACTTCGCGCCCTCGAGGTTGGCGCGCACCGTGTCGACGGTGCCGGCCTCGCGGTAGGGGGCAATGTCGGCCTCCATCGTGGGCATCCAGTTGCCGAGGAAGACATCCATGTCACCCTCTTCCAGCGACACGTAGGTCACCGGCACGGAAAGCACGCTGATCTCAGTGTCATAGCCCATCGCCTCCAGCACGGTCGTGGTGGCTGCCGTGGTGGCGGTGATGTCCGTCCATCCCACATCCGAGAACCTGACTTTGGAGCAATCTGCAACGGCGGCGCTTGCGCAAAGAGCGATGGCGGAGGTGGTCAGTACGAGTTTCATAGGGTCCCCTTTTGAGGTTAGCGTGATGAATCTGAGATATTGATTGACGAGTCAATTAATGACAGGCTATCCCGGAAAAGCAACCAAAAATCTCTGGGAGCCCCACATGGCCCGCAAATCCGAGGAAGAAAGACGCAGGGATCTGATCGCTGCGACGATCCGCGAGATCGGTGCCTCGGGCACGCTCAACGTCACGACCAGCCAGATCGCCAAGCGCGCCGGGGTCTCGCCGGGGCTCGCGTTCCACTACTTCCACGACAAGGACACGCTTTTTCTCGCCGCGATGCGGTCTATCCTGTCGGACTACAAGGCAGACGTGACCCGGGCGCTAGCGAGCGCCATCACCCCCGAAGACCGCGTGAATGCCATCGTCCAGGCCAGTTTCGGCATGGGCAGCTTCCGCCGCGAGGCGATCTCGGCATGGGTGAATTTTTACGCACTCGCGCTGCGCTCGGAAGAGGCGCGGCGGCTGCTCTATCTCTATCAGCGCCGGCTGCACAGCAATCTGGTCTACGCGCTGCGCCCCAGAATCGGTGAACGCGCCCCGGATGTGGCACGGCGAATCGGTGGCCTGATCGACGGGCTGTATCTGCGCTACGCGCTCGACACCAAGATGCTGCGCCCGCCCGAAGAGGCGGTCGGCGCGGTCGACGGCTCGGAGGGGGCGCAGCACGTGCTGCGCGCCATCGCCGCCGAATGCACCGAAGTCCACGAAAACGACGACATCTCCATGGCGGACGCCGATCCGGCGCCCATGGCCCCCCTTGCAGGACCTCAGGAGTAATCATGACCTCTGCTTACCAACCCGCTGGCAGCCACTTCATCAACGGCGCCTATGTCGATGACACCGCAGGGGAAAAGATCGAGGTGATCTACCCCCACACCGGAAAGGTGATCGCCACCCTGCACGCCGCCACCCCGGCGATCATCGAGCAGGCGCTGGCCTCGGCAAAAGCCGCGCAGGCCGAATGGGGCGCACTGTCGGGCACCGAGCGCGGCCGCGTGCTGCGCAAGGCGGCTGACCTGCTGCGCGAGCGCAACCGCGAGCTGTCCGAGATCGAAACCCATGACACCGGCAAGCCGATGTCCGAGACGCTGATTGCCGATGCCGCCTCTGGCGCCGATGCGCTGGAATACTTCGGTGGTCTTGCGGGCACGCTGACCGGCGAGCACATCCCGGTGGCAGGCGGCGATTTCGTCTACACCCGCCGCGAGCCGCTCGGCGTCTGCGTCGGCATCGGCGCCTGGAACTACCCAATCCAGATCGCCAGCTGGAAGGCTGCGCCCGCGCTGGCCTGCGGCAACGCGATGATCTTCAAGCCCTCCGAGACGACCCCGCTGACGGCGCTCAAGCTCGCCGAGATCCTGATCGAAGCCGGCGCGCCTGCGGGCATCTTCAACGTCGTGCAGGGCTATGGCGCCGTCGGCGCGTCGCTGATCACGGATCCGCGCGTCGACAAGGTCTCGCTCACCGGCTCGGTGCCCACGGGCCGCAAGGTCTACGCCGCCGCCGCCGACGGCATCCGCCATGTCACCATGGAACTGGGCGGCAAGTCCCCGATCGTGGTCTTCGACGATGCCGACCTCGAAAGCGCCGTCGCTGCCGCGATCAATGGCAACTTCTATTCCACCGGCCAGATCTGCTCGAACGGCACCCGCGTCTTCGTGCAGGAGGGGCTGTATGAGACATTCGTCGCCCGGGTCGCCGAGCGCATGGAGAACGCCGTGATCGGCGATCCGATGGGCGAGGCCACCACCATCGGTCCGATGGTCTCGGCCCGCCAGCGCAGCATCGTCGAGGGCTACATTGCCAAGGGCGTCGAAGAAGGGGCGCGGCTGGTGAAGGGTGGCAAGGTGCTGGACGGCGCGGGCTTCTACATCGAGCCGACGCTCTTTGCCGATGTCACCGACGAGATGACCATCGCCCGCGAGGAGATCTTCGGCCCGGTCATGTCGGTGCTGAAATTCGCCACCGAGGACGAAGCACTGGCCCGCGCGAACGACACGCAGTTCGGCCTTGCCGCCGGTGTGTTCACCGCCGATCTTACCCGCGCGCACCGCATGGCCGCGGGCTTCGAGGCGGGCACCTGCTACATCAACGCCTACAACCTCACCCCGGTCGAGGCGCCCTTCGGCGGCTCCAAGATGTCGGGTGTTGGCCGCGAGAACTCCAAGGCCGCCATCGCGCATTACAGCCAGGTGAAATCGGTCTACGTCGGCATGAACCCGACCGAAGCCCCGTTCTGAAGGAGGCCGTGATGCAGGCGGACTACGTCATCGTCGGCGCGGGCTCGGCAGGCTGCGCCATCGCTTACCGGCTCGCCGAGGCGGGCAAGAAGGTCATCGTGGTGGAATTCGGCGGCACGGACGCTGGGCCCTTCATCCAGATGCCCGGCGCGCTCTCCTACCCGATGAACATGAAGCGCTACGACTGGGGCTTCGAGTCCGAGCCCGAGCCGCATCTTGGCGGGCGCCGCCTTGCCACGCCGCGCGGCAAGGTGCTGGGCGGCTCGTCCTCGATCAACGGCATGGTCTACGTGCGCGGCCACGCGCGGGACTTCGACACTTGGGAAGAGATGGGCGCGCAGGGCTGGGCCTATGCCGACGTGCTGCCCTACTACAAGCGCATGGAGAGCTGGCACGAGGGCGGTCACGGCGGTGATCCGGACTGGCGCGGCACCTCGGGCCCGCTGCACGTCTCGCGCGGCAAGCGCGACAATCCCCTCACCCGCGCCTTCGTCGAGGCCGGGGTGCAGGCGGGCTACGAGGCGACCCATGACTACAACGGCGAGAAGCAGGAGGGCTTCGGCCCCTTCGACGCGACCATCCACAAGGGCGAGCGCTGGTCGGCCTACAAGGCCTACCTCAAGCCCGCCATCGCCACCGGCAATGTCGAAGTGGTGCGCGGGCTCGCACGCAAGGTCGTGATCGAGAACGGCCGCGCCACCGGCCTCGAGATCGAGCGCAAGGGCAAGGTCGAGGTGATCACGGTCGGCAAGGAAGTGATCCTCGCGGCCTCCTCGATCAACTCGCCGAAGCTGCTGATGCACTCGGGGATCGGCCCGGCCGAGCACCTCAGGGAACACGGCATCGAGGTCGTCGCCGACCGTCCCGGCGTCGGGCAGAACCTTCAGGACCACCTCGAGCTCTACATCCAGCAGGCGGCGACGCAGCCGGTGTCGCTGTTCAAGTACTGGAACCTCTTCGGCAAGGCTTATGTCGGCGCGCAATGGCTCTTCACCCGCAAGGGCCCGGGCGCCTCGAACCAGTTCGAGAGCTGCGCCTTCGTGCGCTCGAAGCCGGGCGTGGAATACCCCGACATCCAGTACCACTTCCTGCCCATCGCCGTGCGCTACGACGGCAAGGCAGCCGCCGAGGGACACGGCTTCCAGGCCCACGTCGGCCCGATGCGCTCGAAATCGCGCGGCGCGGTGACGCTGAAGTCCGCCGACCCCAAGGACGCTCCCAGCATCTTCTTCAATTACATGTCGCATGAGGATGACTGGGCCGATTTCCGCACCTGCATCCGCCTCACCCGCGAGATCTTCGGCCAGGAGGCCTTTGCCCCCTACCGTGGCCACGAGATCCAGCCCGGAGACTCCTTCCAGACGGACGAGGAGCTGAACGATTTCATCCGCGCGCATGCCGAAAGCGCCTACCACCCCTGCGGCACCTGCCGCATGGGCGCGGCGAGCGATCAGATGGCCGTGGTCGATCCCGAGTGCCGGGTGATCGGCGTCGAGGGGCTGCGCGTTGCCGACAGTTCGATCTTTCCGCAGATCACCAACGGCAACCTCAACGCGCCCTCGATCATGACCGGAGAGAAGGCCTCGGATCATATCCTCGGCAAGCAGCCCCTGCCCCGCGACAACGCCCAGCCGTGGGTGCATCCGGAGTGGAGAACGGCACAGCGCTGACGCCTTTCGCGCGCCGCCACACCGGCGGCGCGGATGCTGCCTAGGGATGACCCGGCGTTGCACAACTCCCTGATGCCGCGACTCACTTTTCAGGCTACGCTTGTCCCAGGCAAGAGCAGGACAAGAAGATGATCACCCCATCCCCCCGACCATGGGTCAGGGCGGGCGCATTGATCGTCGCACTGGCGGCAACCCTGGGTGGTTGCGGCAGTTCGGCGCCACGCACCGTGACCCTCTCCCCAAGCGAAACCCAGGCGCTCTACGTGCGAGAGAACCGCGCCTCCGGCATCCCCCACCGCTTCGGCGACACCAAGCCGCATGACTGGGGCGCAATCAGCCCGGCCCGCTACCCTGTGCACGGGCTCGACGCCGCGCGCTATCAGGGCGTGATCGACTGGCACGCGGCGCGCGGCGCGGGTATCCGCTTCGGCTACCTCAAGGCGACCGAGGGTGGCGATCACATCGACCCGGCCTTCGGGCAGAACGCCGCGGGGGCCCGCTCCGCGGGCGTGCCTGTCGGTGCCTATCACTTCTACTACTTCTGCCGCCCGGCGCACGAGCAGGCCGCGTGGTTCATCGCCAACGTGCCCAAACGGCGCGGCGACCTGCCGCCGATCCTCGACATGGAGTGGAACCACCTCTCGCCCACCTGCCGCATCCGACCGCCCGCGAGCGAGGTGCGCGCCAGCATCCGCGAGTTCTCGCGGATCGTCGAGCGTCACTATGGCACCGCCCCGGTGATCTACACGACGCCGGACTTCTACGCCCGCAACGATCTCGGCAGCCTGCGCGGCACCGAGTTCTGGCTGCGCTCGGTCACTGCACACCCCTCGGAGCGCTATCCCGACGAGCGCTGGAGCTTCTGGCAATACACCGGCACCGGGCTGGTGCCCGGGGTGCGCGGGCCGGTGGATTTGAACGCCTTCGCCGGCAACGAGGCGACCTGGCAGGCCTGGCTCGCGGCGCGCAGCCAAGGGTAGCGCCGCCCTGCACATCCTCACCCGGGACCGACCAGGCGCCGGGTGAGGCATGTACGCGTCTGTCCTCTTGCAAAAAGAACATCCTCCGGCCCGCCCCGCCACCCGGCGAACAGCCCCCGCGTGCCTTGCCACAAGCCGGAACACCCTCCCAGCCCTGCAGGCATGACACACTCCGCCGCACAGTACCCCTGCGCCCGCAAGTGCCCGGTAGGGCTTGCGTCCCCGGCCCATATCCGGTCTATCGCGCCGCGGGAGGAGGCCGGACGGAAACAAGAGACTCGGATGGCCGACGTACAGACATCAGGTGCCGCGATCACCTTCGACAAGCTGGGAAAGTCCTTCGACAAGAAGGGCTCCGGCAAGGTCATGGCGCTCGAGGATATCAGCCTCGACGTCGCCCCCGGCACGATCACCGGGATCATCGGGCGCTCCGGCGCCGGCAAATCCACGCTGCTGCGCATGGTCAACGGCCTGGAACAGCCGACCTCCGGCGCGGTCACCGTCGCCGGTCATGACGTCGGCCGCGCCAGCGGCGCGGCGCTGCGGCGCATTCGGCGCGACGTCGGGATGATCTTCCAGCACTTCAACCTGCTGAGCTCTCGCACGGTCTACGGCAACGTCGCCCTGCCGCTCGAGATCGCGGGCGTGCCCGGCGCCGAGATCAAGCGCCGCGTCGATGACCTCATCGCCCGCGTCGGCCTCGAGCAGCTCAGCAGCCGCTATCCGGCGGAACTCTCGGGCGGCCAGAAACAGCGCGTCGGCATCGCCCGCGCCCTCGCCACCCAGCCCAAGGTCCTGCTCTCGGACGAGGCCACCTCGGCGCTCGACCCCGAGACCACCCAGACCGTGCTGAAACTGCTGGCCGACATCAACCGCGACCTTGGCCTCACCATCCTGCTGATCACCCACGAAATGGCCGTGGTGCGCGACATTGCCAGCCACGTGGCGGTGATCGACGGCGGCCGCATCGTCGAGGCGGGATCGACCTACGAGGTCTTCGCCGCGCCCCAGCACCCGACGACCCGCTCGTTCCTGTCGGGGATCACCGGCATCACCTTGCCGAGCTTCATCGCCGGCAAGCTGGTCGCCGAGCGCCCGCAAGGCGACAGCCAGGAGGTGATCCGCATCACCTTTGCCGGGCAACACGCCACCGACCCGATGCTCGCCAAGCTCACCTCCGAATTGGGCATCCCGGTCAACATCCTGGCCGGCGCGATCGAGGAGATCGGCCCGCATCCCTTCGGCAACCTGCTGGTCTCGGTCGACGCGGACCGCGGCGCAGAAGCCCGCGCCTTTCTTCAACGCCACGAGCTGCTCACGGAGGTGCTGGGCTATGTCGGCTAACCTCATCAACCTGCTGATCGAAGCCACGCTTCAGACCCTCTACATGGTCGCCATCTCGGGCGCGCTCGGCACACTCTTCGGCCTGCCCATCGGCGTCTATCTGGCCGTCTCGCAACGCGGCGAGCTGCTGTCCTCGCCCTGGGTGAACAAGGTGCTCGGCCTCCTTGTCAACGCGACGCGCTCGGTTCCCTTCATCATCCTCGTGGTGGCAATCATCCCCTTCACCCGGATGATTGCCGGCACTTCGATCGGCACCACTGCCGCCGTCGTGCCGCTGACCATCGCCGCCGTGCCCTTCATCGCGCGGCTCGTCGAAAACGCCATCCGCGAGGTCGACAGCGGCCTCATCGAGGCGGCCAGGGCCATGGGCGCCACGCCCTTCCAGATCATCCGCAAGGTGCTGGTGCCCGAGGCGCTGCCCGGCATTACCCTTGGCCTGACGCTCGCCCTCGTCAGCCTCATCGGCTACTCAGCCATGGTCGGTGCCGTCGGTGGCGAAGGCCTCGGCGATCTTGGCATCCGCTACGGCTACCAGCGCTTCATGCCCGAGGTGATGCTGGCGGTGGTCGTGATCCTCATCGTGCTGGTCCAGCTCGTGCAATCCCTCGGCGAGGGTCTGGCCCGGCTGGTCGACAAGCGCGCGCCGCGCAACCGCGGCCGCTGACTCCATAATAAGAACACAGATGGAAGGAGAAATCCCATGAAGCGTATGATCCCCCTCGTCTCCGCATTGGCCCTGATGGCCGGCACCGCGATGGCCGAAGACATCAAGGTCGGTGTCTCGCCGGGCGAGCACGCCGAGATCATGGAAGAAGTGGCGAAGGTTGCCGCGCCCATGGGCCTCAACATCGACGTGGTCGAATTCTCGGACTACGTGGTGCCCAACCAGGCACTGGCCGACGGCGACATCGAGGCCAACTCGTTCCAGCACGAGCCCTACCTCGACAACCAGATGAAAGACCGCGGCTTCGAATTGGCGCCGGTGGCGACAACCATCACCACCCCGATGGGCGTCTACTCGGACAAAGTCACCGCGCTGGACGACTTCCCCGAGGGCGGCTCCATGGGCATCCCCAACGATCCCACCAACGGCGGCCGCGCGCTTCTGGTGCTGCAACAGCTCGGTCTAATCAAGCTCGCCGAGGGCACCGGCCTCGTGCCGACCGTGCTCGACGTGGTCGAGAACCCCAAGGACATGCGCTTCCAGGAGCTCGACGCGGCGCAGCTGCCGCGCTCGCTGGCCGACCTCGATGCCGCGCTGATCAACACCAACTACGCGATTGCCTCGGGCCTGAACCCGAAGGAAGACTCGATCGCCATGGAAAGCGCCGACAACCCCTACGTGAACATCATCGTGGTGCGTAAGGGCGACGAGGAGCAGCCCTGGGTGAAGCCGCTGATCGACGCCTACCACAGCCCCGAGATCAAGGCCTTCATCGAAGAGAAGTACCACGGCACCGTGCTGACCTCCTGGTAAGCCGCGGTCGGCGGGCGCCCTGCCCGCCGCGCCATGAAAAGCAAAGGCCCGCCGCGGATGTCGCGGCGGGCCTTTTCCATTGTGCTCGGCGGGGGGGGGGGCAGCCCATGTGCTCTGACGCATACTCCCCCGGGCTGGCCGGGAAGACCACGGTCAGAAGGAAGGTCCTGCTCTGCGCAACCCCATCCTTGTGCGCCTCTTCTTGAGCCATCACTCTGGCAAAAGGCGCATCGCATCAGACACTTTCAGCGGCAAGTTCGCGTGCTCCGACCTTCAGGAGGTGGAGCAGGTGCGGAGCGAAGCTGTTCCACACGTCGATGCGGAAGCGGGTTTCGGCGTCGCGCCAGAGGATCACGGTGGCGCCGTCGAAGAGCGTGCGGCGGGCGGAGCCGACCGGGATCGCGTCGATGTCGCGGGCGCATCCGATGGTCATCAGCTCGGCGGCGCGCGGGCCTTCGATGACGAAGCTCACCTCGCG
>NZ_JAAGOV010000066.1:0-26900 GCF_010500785.1 Salipiger sp. PrR003 | reverse complement strand
AAACCGGCACCGTCAAAAAACGTCACCGTCATCCACCTGCGATGTCGCTCAGCACTCAACTGCGATGTCGCGCCACACGTCATGCCTGTTTCAAGACAGCCGCAACTTTTCGAGGATCCCATGAACAACCTCAACACGACGCACCATCCTTCGTCCGCCGATCGCCTCCTGCGCTCGGGAGTACCGGACTCGCCGCCAGCCCCTCCCGGCAAGGTGCCACCCAACATCCCGCCGTCGCGGCCGGACGAGGTACCCGAACCGCCCGGCGGTCCCGAGTACGAACCGCCGGGTCCCGACGACCTGCCGCAGCCCGAGACGCCACCGGAAGAGAGCCCTGATATTCCGCCCGAGCTGCCGCCGGATCGGGTGCCCCAGCGCGAGTTATCAGTGGCGAGGGTGTTGTTGGTGCCGCCGCCGGGGGGCGGGGCGCGCCCGAGGCAGAGGCTCGTCGCTACGAAGCCGAGGGCAAATGGCATCGTCTCACCCAGCCAAATCGCCACCAGTTGGACCGGCGTGCGGGCAGCTTCTCGCATGAGTGGCTCGGCCTCGAGACAAGTCAACCAAAGGGTGAAGCATATGAACAGGGAGGCGAGCCCGATACCCGTGAGCATTTGCAGGAAAAGGTGGCGAAGCATCGCAAACCGTCCTTTCCGCGGCCCAGGCTGGAACACGCAACTGGAAGAACATCAGCCTGCGGAAAATGTTCCGGAAAGTTCCCGGTGTTGTGTTTCTCGGGACGGGAAAACTGCGGGCGGTGGGTGGCCAGCATGACCGCGCGCCCGAGTGACAAGAGCCGCGAGCATCGTCATCCGGCGTCGGGCGGCATCGACCAGCGCGCCCAGCAGATTGACCCGGCGGGCCATCACCGCTTGGATCTCAACGCCTCTGCGAAGGGCACGATGAAGCAGCCGGGCCGCGTGGAGGCGCGGGACGAGGACCGCTCTGGCACGATGACGACGATTGCGCCCTCCGCGCGGCGGGAGTTGCGCACCGGCCGGACGATGCCACTTATCGGGCTTGGAACCTGGGGCATTGGCGAGGATGTGGCGCGGGTCGTGGACGATGCGCTCCGTGCAGATTACGCGATGATAGACACCGCCCGGGACTACGGCAGCCAGCCAGGGATCGGAGATGCGCTTCGCGGCGCGGCGGCGCGCCGGGATCAGGTATATGTCGTGACCAAGATAGAGGAAGCAGACAATCCGCGGGAGGCTGTCGAGAACGACTTGAACGTCCTGCGCCTCGATCATGCCGATCTCACCCTAATCCACCGACCGCCGCCGAATGGCGTCGGCGAGCGGCTCTGGGAAGGGCTGGCTGCCATACGCGATGAGGGGTTGGTGCGTGACATCGGAGTCTCCAACTATTCTGTGGCGCAGATCGAAACGCTGATCGAGGCAACGGGCGAAGTCCCGGCAGTGAACCAGATCGAATGGAGCCCTTTCGGCCACAGCAGCGCCTTGCAGGCGCATCATCAGGCATTGGGGATCCTGATAATGGCATACTCGCCACTGACCTGCGGACAGCGCCTGGATGATCCAGTGCTGCGGGATATCGCGGCCACCAAGAACAGGTCCCCCGCGCAGGTTCTGTTGCGCTGGAATCTTCAGCGCGGCACCGTGCCGATCCCGAAATCTTCCAGTGCTGACCATGTTGTGGAGAATTTCGCGCTCTTCGATTTTTCCCTGTCCGGAGATGACATATTGCGGCTGGACGAACTGAACGAGGGTTGGTCAGCGTTGGGTGGGCTTGCCTATGATTAGGATTGCGCACTTGCAGAAGAGGAAGGTGCGGGGTTGCCCACCAGGGCCTCCCGCTCCTTGGAAATCAGAGCAGGTGGTCCCGCCCCCGAAGAAGGAATTCGTCCTCGAGCAGGTCGAAGAGCCAGGAAACAACGTCCACCGGCAGTTCATCTTCGGCGACTGCGGCGATGGCGACCTTCAGTGCCGCCTCAACCAGTCTTTCCGAGGAGGCTTGGTCGGGCATGAGCTTCCTGGCGCGCCTCAGGAGAAATGGCAGGACGGCCTCTATGGACCCTTCGGTAACAGTTTGCCGCGAACCCCACCGGTCGCAAAGATCATCGAGGATCACGTCAGTATCGCAGGGCTTCTGGAAAAATTTGTCGAAGGCGAAGCGCAGAGGGACGTCGCGAATTTCAAACGCAGTGATGAAAACAAAGGGTTGGAGCATCTGCTTGCATCGATCCGCCACTGTGAAACAAAGATCGCCCTTGAGCCTGATGTCCAGGATCGCCGCGTCCGCGCGAACAATATGCGGCATGGCCTGCGCACTCGAGGAAAAGGGGCCGACAACCTTGTCGCCTCTTTTGGAAATGGCAATCGCCATTCGTTCTGCCTGAAAATAATCGTCTTCAAGTACCAGAATATGGCGCGGCAATGCATACATCAGATCGCTCCTTCGGCCTCAAAATAGAAGTTGGTCTCACGTGCGCCGGAGACCATGGTAATCGAAGGACGAGGGACCGTCGCAGTACGACTGGTCACACTCGCAGTCTCGCACCCACATGATCGCGCCACAACTCTGAATGTCCAATCGGAAAGTATATTTTCAGCGGGCCACACTGATTTGGAAGGGGGCACAATATGAAGCGTGAAACGGAAAAGACGTACCCAGGACAGGTGTCGGCGGGTGCCACCAAACAGGTAGCAGGGGACGACCCGCGGTCCCTCGCAGCGCACATCGTCGAGACGATCCCGCTTCCGCTCATGGTTCTCGATAGCGCGCTCGGTGTGCTGGCTTGCAACCCCGCCTTCACCACGGCTTACAATCTGCAGCAGCAAGACGTTCTCGGGAAACGACTTCCCGACGTCGGAGAGGGACAGTGGGATAGCCCGGATTTTCTCGAACGGCTCCACGAAGTCCTTCCCGAGGGACAGCCACTCAGGCCTTGGGAGGCGGAGCGGGAATTCCCCGGACGCGGAATTCGGGTGCTACGGATGCAGGGACGACGTCTGGACCATCTTCAGATGATCCTGCTGATCGTCGAAGACATCACGCAAAGGCACCGTAAGCAGCGCGAACAGGCTATGCTGATACAGGAACTCGCACACCGGATGAAAAATGTGTTCGCCGCAATCGAGGGTCTTGCCGAAAAATCGTTGCTGAGATCAGATGCCGCTGACCCGCACCTGTCCTTCCTGTCACAACTGCGGGCCTATCTCCGCGTCCAGCACCGCCTGTTGACGGACAGAGGAGCGTGCGACATCCGCGATTTGGTGCAGGAGGCGCTGGAGCCGCATCTTTTCGACACCGATAGGCTCGCGCTGCATGGCGATCCAATCGCGCTTGATCAGGACACGTGCACCGTGCTTGCGCTTGTATTACACGAACTCCAGGCGAACGCCTGGCACATTCTAAACTCCGTTGCGACAATTCCCCTATCTTGCTGGAAAGTAAGGAGAACGGATGATGGCGCATACAGAGTTAGACCTTCGTGAACGGCGCAGTATCGAAGACATGCTGAACGCAAAGCTGCCAGTCAGTAGGATTGCCGCTGAACTCGGCCGTCACAGATCCAGCGTCTACCGAGAGATCAAGCGCAATGGTTTTGTCGCTGACGAGCTTCCGGAGCTGAACGGCTACTATGGTGTCGTGGCGCAAAAATCAGCGACCGCGCGTCGCGTAAGGCGACGCAAGCTCATCAGGCTTCCTGCCTTGCGCGAGGCCGTGATCGACCGGTTGAAGGAAGGTTGGTCTCCGGAGCAAGTTGCGGGGCGTCTTGCCTTTGAGGGTCACGAGACCCGCATCAGCCACGAAACCATCTATGCCTGGGTCTACGGCCCCGAGGGTCGTGCCGAAGAGTTGGCGCGACATTTGCCGAGGCGGCGCCAGAAACGCAGGCCCCGGTATGCACGGCGATCCCGCAACCAGGTCTTTCCTCCCGAACGCTCGATCCATCAGCGACCAGAATACGTTAAAGCACGGGAAACATTTGGTGATTGGGAAGGTGATCTGATGATCTTCGAGCGCGCACAAGGCTCGATGAACGTCGCAACGCTGGTCGAGAGAAAGACCCGCTTCGCGGTCTTGTTCCGCAACAACGATCGCAGTTGCAAGCACTTCATGAACAGCTTGATGAACGTGATGACCCCGCTGCCCCAGGCTGCGCGCAAGTCGATCACCTTCGACCGCGGCTTCGAGTTTCGCGACTGGAGAAAGCTCGAGGCCGGCATCGGGACAACCGCTTGGTTTTGCGATCCGCAGGCGCCTTGGCAAAAAGGCTCGGTGGAGAACCTAAACGGACGCGCCCGCCGGGTGCTACCCCGCGACACCCCAATCGCTTCGCTTTCGAGACCCCAGATGAAGCAGATCAGTGAGAGATTGAATGCGACACCGCGAAAATGCCTCGGCTGGAGAACCCCGGCAGAAGCCTTCAGAGAGGAAATGGCGAAACTGAGATAGCGGAGCCTGTCGCAACGATCCTTGAGCTCTCACCTTGAAGTTTGGGGCGCTCTCGGCGGATGACGGCACCGTGGAGGTAAGCTGGCGACGGGACCATGATGAGCGGGTCTGCCTGTGCTGGAGAGAGCGGGCGGGTCCGGCGCCGGAGGTGCCTGTCGTCGACGGTTTCGGCATCAGCTTTGTCCGCGATTATGTTGCCTACCAGCTCGATGGCGAGGCAACTTTCGATTTTCTGGCAGAAGGGCTGCGCTTCCAGTTGAGGTTTCATCAGATTCCGCGATCTGAAAGTCAGGAAACGCAGGCAGAAGAAAGAACCTCGGGCGTGTGAAGACCGCTTGGTGATCCGTTTGCGAGTGCTGCGGAACGTTGGTGGCCTGCGGGCCTGACCCCGCGGTTTCGAAGGCCGCGCCCCAGACGTGTCGGCCCAACAATTTCCATGTCCCAGCGCTCCGGGGCGGCACCAAGGGCGCAGGCTCTCATCATCTTCTGGCCCTTTCCGGAAAGCGGATACACGGTCTGTTCTGACCCGGAACAATTTCAGGGTTGGCCTGTTTCCTTGCTCACCCGGATCTGACCGGGGAATGCGAGGAAACGACATGTCCAAAGGGCAGGGCCGTCAGGGCCAAGAAGAGAAGCCGAGCTCAAAGGCCCAGAGCAAGGCCCACGCCGAGCAGGACGCCGAGGCGGCACCTCACTGGTGGTTGGCGGCTCAAACTCCTGACTTGGAAGGGCTCGAGCGGCGGCGCAGACGCATCGAAAGCTATATCGGACGGAAGCTCGAAGACCATGAATGCCGCCCGGTCTGGTGGCCACATCGGAAGTCAACGGACAAAGGATGATCCGGTGAGGGCCGAAATACGACTTGATCCAATACGTGATCAGGGTCGGGCATAGCCAATGCAGCCTGCGGTACGCAGGACCAGACGCAGACGGATTAGAGGTTGACCAAGGCGATTAGAGAAGCGCCGGGGCACTACTCTCGAGGTAGGTTAGGAATCTCGTACTGGCGTGGAAGCCGCGTTTGCTCGCGGAGGTCATGAGGCGTGACAATTCCCCCGCGAAGGCGCTCAGGCAACGCCCGTGAAGTTAGAGTTCCTGAAATATCGAGCCAGATTTTGCGCGTTACTTGCGGCAAGCTTCAGAGACTGTGCGATTTTCTCCGGCGGGGCCGGATGATCTGCATAGTCGACGGATCCCATCGCCTCTCCGACCCAGTAGCATCCGGCATTGCCCGGTATGGTGAATCCCACATCGATCAGCGCTTGGAACAGCGCCGCATGGCAGGCATGAGCGCCATCCTCGTTGCCGACGACACAGGCGAGGCCCACCTTTCCGAGCGCTGGCATGCGACCAAGCTCGTCGGCCTCGCCAAGGAAGGCATCCATTCGCTCGAGCACCCTCTTTGCAATACTCGAAGGTTGCCCGAGCCAAACCGGCGTACCTAACACGAAGATATCTGCGGACAAAAGCCTATCCCGCAACCATGGCCAGTCATCATCTGGGCCCTCGTCCGAGCTCACACCCGGCATGATGTTGAAATCCGCTGCATGTGCACTGTCGCAGCTGACCCCCAGATCGCGAAGCTCTTTGAAAAGGTCTTCAACCATACGGTCCGTCGAGCCGGGTTTTCCCTCTCCCGAGCGGCGGAGCGAGCAGGTGATCGCAAAGGCGCTCACATTTTCGGACATTTGACTGCCTTTCTGTTTCGGTGGGCACATGGGCTTTCAAGCCCGGGATCGCGAGAGCGGCCGCGATGGTCACGGTGAGATGAACCGCGGCAGAGCCGCGATGTTCCAGCAGCGCTTTGGTCAACACCATCACGGCCAGGAAATTCCGCGCTTATCAGGAACATTCCCCGCCCAAGCCTGTTCTTGTGGGCTCGATGTGAGATGGGAGACGCGTCATGACGCAGCGACGGGAAGACTCCGTCGACGGCCGGGCAGGAGACTGGAAGGTGAGCCGCCGCGCATTCCTCGGCGGCAGCGTGATACTGGCTGCGGCCCCTCAGCCTGGAGAGACGGCAGAGCCGACGCAGCAACGTCCCGCAACCAAGCGCGACGTCGTCTTCGGGGAGACCGATCACATCCGCACCTATTACGCGCTGGCGCGCATGTAGCACGGTCGAGGGAGAGGCATATGCTCCGCAGAAAAACAATAGGCGGCAGGAGGGAATTGCGAGACGCGTTCGCCCCGATGGCGTCGGCACCAAGGGGGACCTCCGGTCTGGATCGACGGACCTTTCTCAGGAACTCGGGTCTCACGGGGATTGGCCTGACCGGATTTGCCGGGGCGGCCGGGACAGTAAAGGCGCAGACCGCTCCGCCTGCTAGCGCGGACTACAGCTACCACAAGACAGTCTGCCCGTTCTGTTCAGTGGGCTGCTCGATCTGGGCAGAAGTGTCAAACGGGGTATGGATCGGTCAGGAACCTGCCTTCGAAAGTCCGATCAACCAAGGCACCCATTGTGCCAAGGGTGCATCGACGCGAGAGATCGCGATCGGTGACCGGCGCACCAAGTATCCGCTGAAGAAGGTTGCCGGAGAGTGGACGCGGATCAGTTGGGACCAGGCGATCGAGGAGATCGGCGGGAAGCTTCTGGACATCCGCAAGAACTACGGTCCCGACAGCGTCGAATGGCTCGGCTCAGCCAAGTTTTCTAATGAGGCCGCTTACCTTTTCCGCAAATTCGCCGCATTTTGGGGCACCAACAATGTGGATCATCAGGCGCGGATCTGCCACTCCACCACTGTGGCGGGGGTGGCGAACACCTACGGGTATGGCGCCATGACCAACACGTACAACGATATCCGCAATTCGAAATCGATCATCATCATCGGTGGTAACCCCGCCGAGGCGCATCCGGTTTCCATGCTCCATGTATTGGGCGGAAAGGAGAACGGCGCGCCGCTGATCGTCGTCGATCCCCGTTTCACACGCACCGCCGCGCACGCGGACGAGTACGTGCGGATCCGGCCAGGGGCGGATGTGGGGTTCCTGTGGGGGCTGGCGCGGATCATCCTCAGCAACGGCTGGGAAGACCGTGAATTTCTCGAGACCCGGGTTTTCGGCATGGATCGCGTCCTAGAGGAGATCATGACCTGGACCCCGGACGAGGTCGAAAAAGTCTCCGGCATCCCACCTGAACAGCTGGAAAAGGTAGCGCGCATTCTCGCCGAGAACCGGCCCGGAACGCTGATCTGGTGCATGGGCCTGACGCAGTCGACGATCGGCAACAACAAGACCCGAGCGGCCTCGATCCTGCAGTTGATCCTTGGCAATATCGGAAAGTCGGGTGGCGGAGCGAATATCTTCCGTGGACATGACAACGTGCAGGGCGCGACCGATCTAGGAGTTCTTGCCGATACGCTGCCGGCCTACTACGGCCTGACCGAGGGGGCTTGGCGTCACTGGGCACGGGTGTGGGATGTGCAGTATGACTGGCTGCGTGGGCGCTTCGCCTCGAAGGAGATGATGGAAGCACCAGGCATTCCCGTGAGTCGGTGGGCAGATGGCATTCTCGACACCGAGGGTGTCGACCAGCCCGCACCGCTCAAGGCCGTGTTTTTCTGGGGCCACGCCTCAAACAGCCAGACTCGCGGCCCCGACCGCAAGGCGGCTCTCGAGGCCGCAGAGCTTTGCGTTGTGGTCGATCCCTTTCCCACACAAACGGCTATCGAAAACGAGCGAACGGACGGAATCTACCTCCTTCCCTCCGGCACCACGATGGAAATGGCGGGGTCAGTGACGAACTCCAACCGATCCATCCAGTGGCGCGAGAAAGTCATAGACCCGATGTTTGAGGCCCGAAGCGACTACGAAATCATGTATCTGCTGGCGGGGGCCCTGGGCTTTGCGGACGAGTTGTTCAAGCACGTTGCAGTCGAGAATGGCGCGCCGTCGCCAGAGGACCTGCTGCGCGAAGTGAACCGGGGCACCTGGACGATCGGCTACACCGGCCAGAGCCCCGAGCGCCTGAAACAGCACATGGCCCAGCAGGCCCGGTTCGATGGCCTGACGCTGAAGGGAATGTCGGGCAATGTCGAAGGAGATTATTACTGTCTACCTTGGCCGTCGTGGGGCCGGCCCCAATTGGCGCACCCCGGCACTCCCTTGCTCTATGACCAGTCGAAGCCCGTGGCCGAGGGCGGTTTGCCCTTCCGCGCCCGCTGGGGCGTCGAACACGAGGGTGCCAACCTTCTGGCGGAAAACAGTTTCCCCGTCGGCTCCGACATCGAGGATGGCTACCCGGAAGTCACCGTCAACATGTTGGAGGCGCTTGGTTGGGCGCACGAATTGAGCGATCGCGAGAAGCTGATGATCGTTGCTGTCGCGACGGACCGGTTTCGTCACGAGATGTTCGGCATGACCGAGGAAGAGGCTGCCACCGCTATGCAGGCGCTGGAAGACGCCGTGCGCTCGTCTTCAAGCGAGGGGGAGGGTACGAGCATAGAGGAATCCTGGCAGGACGGGACTGAGCGGCAGAACGGCGAGGGTGGTGAGCGGGGCAACTTGCGTACGCGCTTCCCAAGCTACCCAGACAACGCGGTCACGGCCATCGAAGCCTATCTTGCAGCCAACCCGCAAGACGAGGCGCCGGATGATCAGCCGTTGGCTGAGAAGATCGCCCGCGTGAACTGGAAGACCGACCTCTCCGGTGGGCTCCAGCGGGTTTCTATCGAACACGGCCTCGCACCGTTTGGCAACGGCAAGGCCCGGGCGATCGTGTGGAATTTCCCGGATCAGGTGCCGTTGCACCGCGAACCGCTTTACACGCCGCGCCGCGATCTGCTTCCGAAGTATCAGACCTTCGAGGACCGCAAAGTGTGGCGATTGCCATCGCTTTATCGCTCGATCCAAGAGCACGACTACGCAAAAGACTTTCCCCTTGCGCTCACCTCAGGGCGCCTCGTCGAGTTCGAAGGGGGCGGCGACGAGACCAGGTCGAACAAGTGGCTCGCGGAGTTTCAGCAGCAGATGTTCGCCGAGATCAATCCCGCGGACGCCGCGGCGGCGGGTATCGGTGACGGCGAACCTGTCTGGGTCGCAACGCCCGAGGGCCGCATACGCGTGCAGTCGATGGTGACTTCTCGTGTCGGGCCGGGGACGGTCTTCGTGCCGTTCCATTTCGCGGGCATGTGGATGGGCGAGGATATCTCCGAGCGCTACCCCGAAGGGGCGCGCCCCTATGTGATCGGCGAAGCCTCCAACACCGTGCAGACCTACGGATACGACGTCGTCACCCAGATGCAGGAGACGAAGGCGACACTTTGCAGGATAGAGAAAGGTTGAAGCATGGCACGCGCGAAATTCCTCTGTGACACCGATCGCTGCATCGAATGTAACGCCTGCGCAACCGCCTGCAAAAACGAGCACGACGTGCCGTGGGGCATGGTTCGGCGGCGCGTTGTGACGATCAATGATGGCCTACCCGGCGAAAAGTCCATCGCGGTGTCCTGCATGCATTGCACCGACGCGCCCTGCGTCGCTGTCTGCCCGGTCTCGACCCTTTATCAGACCGATATCGGCGTCGTCCTTCACGACAAGGATACCTGTATAGGTTGCGGGTACTGCTTCTACGCCTGTCCCTTCGGCGCACCGCAATTTCCCAAGGAGACTCTGTTCGGTACCCGCGGCAAGATGGACAAGTGCACCTATTGCGCGGGCGGGCCGGAAGAGAATGGCTCGGAGGCGGAATACGCGAAATATGGACGCAACCGGATCGCGGAGGGCAAGCTGCCTCTTTGTGCTGAGGTCTGCTCGACGCGGGCCCTGCTCGCAGGCGACGGCGACGAGATCGGCGAGATCTTCCGCCAACGGGTCATCCACCGCGGCTTCGGGGCAGGTGCCTGGGGATGGAAGACCGCCTATTATCCAGGAGAGGAGTCATGAACCCGGAACGTCAGTCCGACGGACGGCCGCGCGTGCGCGGAAGCGATTTCACCGCCTACCGTGTCGGGGGTGCGATCGCCGCCGTGCTCTTGCTGGTTGTCCTTGTGGCGCAGACCTGGGAGGTGTTCGACAGTGATGCCCGGACCGTGCCCGAGGTGGGTTGGACGGCGACCGCCGAGAGCGGCGCGGGTATCTTGGCAAGCCAGGTCCTGCGGCGACGCACGCTGCTACAGGCGCAGCGCGATCGGTCGGGCCCTTCGCCAGAAGGTGCGCAGCAGGGCTTTAAGATCGATGACGGGATCTTGCTAATCGGCAGGCCGATCGATGAGCCGACCGGAATGCTAACGGAGACATGGTTGCGCCCCACCGGCGATACCGTCAGCCTTCTCGGCGCGCCCCGAGAGATTGTCGGGTCGACTTCGTTGCCCTACCTCAACGCGGCCCTCTTCGAACGACCCGCAGGCCGGGACTGGCGCCACGGGATCGCCGATATAGCCACCCATCTCGGTGCTTACCTGATCCTCGGCTTCGCATTCGTTCTGGCGCTCATCCTTGCAATCCGCGGGCGCGTACCTATCGCCGAGGGGATCTCGGGGCGGTCCGTCAAACGCTTCGGCTTTATAGAGCGGGCTAACCACTGGATGACATCCATCTCGTTTCTTATGCTAGCTCTCACCGGAATCATCCTCGCCTATGGACGTACTCTGATACTGCCCTTTGGCGACGAAATCCTCGGCGATGCCGGGTGGTTCGCGACCTGGGGGCACGCGATTTTCTTCCCGTCGTTCGCTCTCGGAATTCTGGTGATGGTCCTCCTCTGGGCCTGGCGCAACGTGCCCACGCGGCTCGATTTCGAATGGCTGCGTAGGGGTGGTGGCTTCTTCTCCGACAGTTCCGACAACCCGCCCGCCCGCAAGTTCAACGCCGGGCAGAAGCTGGTCTACTGGTCTGCGGTGCTGGGCGGTCTGCTGATGGTCGGCACGGGTGTTCTGCTTCTCTTTCCGTTCTGGTTCCTAGATGTTGACGCCATGAGTTGGGTGATGCTGAGCCATGCAATCGTGGCGCTGTTCATGATCGCGATCTTCATCGGCCACATCTATATCGGCACAGTTGGTATGCAGGGTGCATTCTGGGCGATGTGGTCCGGCAAGGTGGACCGCAACTGGGCAAAAGAACACCATGAGCTCTGGTTGAAGGAAATCGAGAAAGGAGGAAGTTAGAATGGCGTCTTTTCTCATTGGCATTTGCGCCGCAGGAATCATCGCCGGCATCACCTTTGTCGGTTACGCCAAATACGACATCAGCTCGGGTCGTCCCGAGGAGCGACCTGCCGTAAAGCTAGACGCACCGACTACATTTTCGACAACGGCGCAGAAAAATATTCGGAACTGATTGTACTCCGGAACAACTTTGAAGGGTTGGCAGTAGTTGGCTCCCTCCCTTTTTTCGGCATTCCTACTTTCACGCTCACTGAATGGAGAACAAGATGGATCGTCTCGCGCTTTACCTGACTATGATGAGTTGGACCGTGATTAGTGGCGCGTTTATCATTGTATTGCTTAGCTTTGGAGTTTTTAGCTTTTGGTGGATCGTCGGCGCTGCGGGTGTTGCGCTCCTTTTGGCTTGGCCAGTCTCCTTTCTGATTTCACGCCGAATAAAAGCACGTGACAAAAGTTGGAAAGTAGAAAAGGAGCCGAGCGTTATACCCAAACCGGGCCGGCCAGAGTTATGACAGTGCCGGATTTATGATTTAGACGGTGCTTTCATCAATGTCTCCTTTTTGACGGGTTTCAGTATAAATTAAGCGCCAAACTTTTGGTTCCGCAGTTTTCGCCACCAGCGGACTGAAGATAGGCAACTCGGCGCACGATTGGATGACGCATTTTTGAGGGAGGGCTGTAGAAATCGGTCGAAAACCACAAAATGAGGATCACGACGGCGCCCTCACGAACCGCGAACAGAGCGCTGTCGCGGATCAGGAGCCAATGCGGGCGGTCGCAATTTTTGAAGCCGTCCGACGCGAGGGCGGGAACGAACTGCATCGACCGTTAGAAGCGCTCGCCATGTCGGGATTTGTCGCGGGGCTGGCTCTCGGTTTCTCTATTCTGGTCCGTGCGACAATCGAGACACATTTGCCTCCTGAGCCTTGGCGGCCACTCATATCGTGTCTCGGTTATACTTTTGGCTTTCTTCTTGTTGTTCTCGGCCAACTGCAGCTGTTTACGGAAAACACGATCAAGGCAGTCTGTCCGGTCCTCGATGAGCCTTCACCTCCAGTTTGGTTGAAACTTCTGCGTCTTTGGAGCGTGGTCCTAATAACGAATATCGCCGGCGCAATGACTTTTGGCGGCATATTGTGGCTGACTCGGGATCTTCAACCAGAAGTCTGGAAGCAGTCTCTGGAAATATCGCGCCATGCTTTGAACTTTGGATTCCTGGAAACCTTGCTACGTGGCGTTGGCGCCGGGTGGCTCATGGCAGCGCTGGTTTGGATGCGACCGACCTCCGGCACCTCACAGCCCCTGCTCGTGATCCTAGTGACTTATGTGATTTCGATTGCTGACTTCACGCATGTCGTGGCGGGATCGACCGAAGCTGCAGTTTTAGTATTCGGAGGGGAGCGATCCTTCTTTACGGCGGGGATCAAGTACTTGATACCGGCCGCTCTTGGAAACTTTTTGGGTGGAACTTGCGCGTTCACCCTCTTGGTCTGGATTCAAATCCGCAACGAGCTACTTAGGAGTAAAGCGCAGGAAAGATAGACGAAGTTATACTGCTTGAGAGAGGGTTGTATTTATTCTGGAAATTTTCAATTCTGCAATGTAAATATATGTGCAAATCGAAGTTAAATTTCCTTTCATTCTTGAAATTTTGGCAAGGGGGCGCCATGGGATGGCCGCCATGAATGTTCCGGTTGCCACGCTTTGATCATTATGGGTCAACTTCGGGAGAGGAGGCCATGAAATGTTTCCTCTCAATTCGCAATCAATCTACTCGAGAGGAGGCTAGGAATTTACAAGGTTATGGCAGGTTAAATATGAGCATATACACTTGGAAATATACCCGGCCATATTTTCCTGGCTGGTCGCTGGCACTGGTCCGGGAATGAGAAGCGTCCAAGAAAAAACAGGCCTATGTTAAAAGGTTAGCAAATGCTAAATGAAATTGCAGCAGAGTTTCGAAACACGTTCTCCATAATACCTGCAGCTGCGGCATTTTCCCGACTGGTTGCTGCAATTTTTTTGGCCGGCCTGATAGGGTTAGAAAGGGAGCGGCGCGAGAAGCCTGCGGGCTTAAGAACCCACATACTTGTCTCCGTTGCGGCTTGCCTCTTTGTCATTCTGGGTCTCGAGCTCGCTGCCATGGACTTTGGCGGCTCATCAGAGCAACGCAACGATCCTTTACGCATGATCGAAGCTGTCACCGCCGGCGTCGCCTTCCTGGCGGCGGGCCTGATCTTCACCTCGGGTGGGAAGGTCAGGAACGTTACAACTGGGGCATCGTTGTGGCTGGCTGGAGCGGTCGGCTTAGGGTGTGGTGCCGGTCAAATGCCGCTGGCGGCAATGACGACCGTTATTGTGATCATCGTTCTGGTTTCCCTCAGGTATGTCGAGAAGAAGATGGGATGGAGCGAGGAAGCTTGAGACTGTTCTGGCGACCCCTTCCTGCCACGTGGATTTGCTACGGCGTAAGCGTATTCGCATTCCGAACACTTCAGGATTTGCTGCTGTACGTTAAGAGATCCTCTATCCTCTTCTCCCTTGTTTTGATGCTTGCGGGCTGCTCGGGACGCCACAATTGGCTCACCGGCGCTGGCGAGGAGGCCCGTTCGGTCGAGACGCTGTTCTGGGTCTTGCTGGCAGGCGCGGCAGTGATCTGGACGCTGGTGATCGGCGCCGCGACCTACGCCCACCGCGCCGAGGCCAAACCCGAGCGCGAGCAGGAGGCCCGCCGGTTCATCATCTGGGGCGGCGTCGCGCTGCCGGTGCTGGTGGTTGGCGGGTTGTTGGTCTGGGGCCTGCTGATCCTCAAGGACATCACTGCCGATGACGGCGCGCTGACTGTGCAGGTCGATGGCGAGCGCTGGTGGTGGCGGGTGATCTATGACACCCCCGAAGGCCCGGTGACCACCGCCAACGAGATCCGCCTGCCGCTCGGCGAGCGGGCCCTGTTCCGCCTTACCGCCGACGACGTGATCCATTCGTTCTGGGTGCCTGCGCTGGGGGGTAAGATGGACATGATCCCCGGACGCGAGACGACGCTGGCGCTGACCCCGCGCGAACTGGGCAACTGGGGCGGGCTCTGCGCCGAGTTCTGCGGCGGTGCCCATGCGCTGATGCGCTTTGATGCCGTTGTCATGGAGCCCGAGGCGTTTGACGCGTGGCTGGCGCATGAGGCGCAGCCGGCGCAGGTGGCCGAAGGCGATCCCGGCTATGCGGTGTTCGAAGAGGAAGGCTGCGGCGCGTGCCACACCATCCGCGGCACCGATGCACAGGGGCCGGTCGGACCAGACCTGACGCATCTGGCTGCGCGCGACAAGCTGGGGGCGGGCATCTACGAGATGACGCCGGACAATATGGCGCGCTGGATCACCGACACCCACGAGATGAAACCCGAGATCGACATGCCCGCCTATCCGGGCCTGCAAGGCGAGCGGCGCGACGCGCTCGTGACCTTCCTGATGAGTTTGGACTGAGCCGCGCATGACCCAAGAGATCGACCTCTCCAAGCTGCCCCCGGCCGAGCCCTACGACAAGGCGCGCGACGAGGCGCAGCGCGCCCGGCTGATGAAGGTCTGGGAGACCCCGACCGGCTGGCGGCGCATCTCGGCGGTGAACAACTCATCGGTGGGCAAATGGTACCTGCTGACCTCTTTCGCCTTTTTCACCTTCGCCGGGTTTCTTGCGTTGCTGATCCGCGCGCAGCTGGCGGTGCCGAACAACGATCTGCTGTCGCAGAGCCTCTACAACCAGCTGTTCACCCTGCACGGCACGGCGATGATGTTCCTCTTTGCGGTGCCGATCTTCGAGGCGGTGGCGATCCTGATCCTGCCCGCGATCCTCGGGGCGCGCGACCTGCCGTTCCCGCGGCTTTCCGCCTTCGGGTACTGGTGCTTCCTGATCGGCGGGGTGTTTGTCTGCGGCTCGGTGTTCTTCGGCGTGGCGCCGCAGGGCGGGTGGTTCATGTACACGCCGCTGTCGTCCAACACAGACTACAGCGGGCTGGGGGCCGACATCTGGCTGCTCGGGCTGTCGTTCATCGAGGTGTCGTCGATCGCTGCCGCGGTCGAGTTGATCGTCGGCGTGCTGAAGTCGCGCCCGCCGGGCATGCGGTTAAACCTCATCCCGCTCTATTGCTGGTACGTGCTGGTGGTGGCGGGGATGATCCTCTTTGCCTTCCCGCCGCTGATCGCCGGCGATCTGCTGCTGGAAATGGAGCGCGCCTTCGACTGGGCCTTCTTCGATCCCGACCGGGGCGGCGATCCGCTGCTCTGGCAGCACCTCTTCTGGATCTTCGGCCATCCCGAGGTCTACATCGTCTTTCTGCCCTCGATCGCGCTCATCGCGACCATCCTACCGACCTTCGCAGGGAGGCCCATGCTCGGCCATTCGTGGATCGTGCTCTCGGCGGTGGGTGTCGCCTTCCTGAGCTTCGGGCTTTGGGTCCATCATATGTTCACCACTGGCCTGCCTGAGATCTCGCTCTCGTTCTTCTCGGCGGCTTCCGAGGCGGTGGCGCTGCCCACTGGCATCCAGATCTTCTGCTTCATCGCGACCATGCTGGTCAGCAAGGTGCGCCGCTCGGTGCCGATGCTCTTTGCCGGCGGTGCGCTGGCCATCTTCGTCTTCGGCGGGCTCACGGGGGTGATGGTGGCGCTGGTGCCTTTCGACTGGCAGGCGCATGACACCCACTTCGTCGTGGCGCACCTGCATTACACGCTGATCGGCGGCATGCTCTTCCCGCTCTTTGCCGGGGTGCACTACTGGTACCCGTTCGTCACGCAAAAGAAGATGTCCGACCGGCTGGGGCGCTGGAGCTTCTGGCTGATGTTCGGCGGCTTCAACCTTGCCTTCCTGCCGATGCACTGGACCGGGGTGATGGGCATGCCGCGGCGGGTCTGGACCTATGACGTCACCGATGGCTGGGCGGTGCTCAACATGGTCTCGACCGTGGGCGCTTTCGTCTTCGCGGCGGGCTTCGTGGTGCTGGCGGTCAACGTGCTCTGGCCGCGCGGCAAGGCGCCGCTGGTCGAGCGCAACCTGTGGAACGCGGGCACGATGGAGTGGGGCGCCGAGGTGCCGGACAAGCCGTGGGGCGTGCGCTCGATCCCTTATATCCACACCCGCTACCCGCTTTGGGAGCAGAAGGGCCTGCTGGACGAGATCGACCGCGGCGAGTGGTTCCTGCCCGACGCCAAGGAGGGCAAGCGCGAGCTGATCATCACCGATATCCTCGACGCCCGTCCGCTTTATGTTCAGCGCGTTGGCGGGCCGAGCTATCTGACCCTTGGCGCGGCGGGCTGTCTTGGCGCGGTGTTCATCCTTGCCACATTCCATCTCTGGGCGTTGACGCTGATCTTTGGCGCCGGATTTGTCGGCTTCACCCTGTGGTGGCTGTGGACCGGCACGTCGCAGATCCCGGAGGTCCCCGAAAAGGCTGCGGGGCGCGGGCTGGTGCTGCCGACCTATGCGCAAGGCAACAACTCGCCCGGCTGGTGGGCGGTGTTCATCACCATGACCGGCGACATGACCGCCTTCATGGGGCTGGTGTTCAGCTACTTCTTTTATTGGACCGCGCTGCCGGACTTCCTGCCGAGCGCGGTGAACCTGCCGGGCTTTGGCTGGCTGCTGGTCGGCCTCGCGCTGTTGCTGGCGGGCTGGGGGACGGCGCTGCTGGCGCGGACGCGGCTGGCGGGCGGCAGCACCGGGCAGGCGATGGGCCTGCTGGTCGCGGGCGTGCCGCTTGGGGCGCTGGGGCTGGGCGCATGGGGCTGGGCGGCATGGAGCGCCGGGCTGGACCCCACCGAGACCTCCTTTGATGCCACTGTCTGGATCCTGATCCTGTGGATCGGGGTGCACCTGCTGCTTGACGCGGTGATGCGCCTCTACGTGGCGGCGCGGATCTGGTGCGGTCATTGCACGCCGCGCTATCACGCCGACAGCGCCAACCTGACGCTCTTCACCCATTTCGTCGCGCTGACCGCTGTGGTGATCTTTGCGCTGCTGGCGCTGTTCCCGATGCTCATGGGGGTGGCGTGATGGCCCGGTCCCGCGACAATAAGAAGATCGTCCCGCCCGGCGAGGCGCCGCGCGTCATCGATCAGGGCTCGGTGTGGATCCTTGTCGCCGCGCCCTCGATCTGGGCGGCGCATTTCCTGCTGAGCTACTGGGTCGCGGCGATCTGGTGCGCCAAGCTGGGGCGCGGCACACCGCTGACCGAACCACGCTGGATCATTGCCGGGCTGGGCGCGCTTTGCATCGCCGCGATCATCGGGCTGGCGGTGCTGGCGGTGCGCCGCTACGGCGGCGTCTTCGTGATCTTCGAGGAAATCACTGAAAGCTCGGAACGGGCGCGGGACCGTTTCGTCGGCCACGTGGCGCTGCTGCTGTGCGTGCTTTCGGCGGTGGCCATCCTCTTCACGGTGATCCCCGGCATGGTGCTGGGCCAATGCTGAGCCCGCGCCGCCTCCTCGCGCTGGCGCTGCTGGCGGGCCTTTGGATCGGCCCGCTGCCAGATCTGGCGACCGGCTCGATGGTGCTGCATATGGTGCTCCACCTTGGCGTGACCGCCGTGGTTCCGGCGCTCTGGGCCCCGAACCTGCGGCTGCCGTCGGGCGCGATGGCGCTGGCGCTTGGTGCGGTGGCCGAGATGTTGGTGGTCTGGCTCTGGCACCTGCCGGGCATGCACCTTTGGGCGCGTCTGACCGCGATGGGCCTTGTGCTGGAGCAGGCGAGCTTTCTGCTGGCGGGGCTGATGCTCTGGGGGGCGGTGCGCGCGGCGGGCGGCTTTGGCGGCGCGGTGGTGCTGCTGGCGACGACCATGCATATGACCTTGCTGGGCGCGCTGATCGGCCTCGCGCCGCGCACGCTCTACGGGGATATCTGCGCCGGGCACCTTGGTCTTTCGGCGCTGCAAGAGCAGCAGGTGGCGGGCGCGCTGATGGCCGGGGCTGGGGGCGCGATCTACCTCGTCGCGGCGCTGCGCAGACTGGGGCAGGCACTCGAACTGAAGGAGGCGCAGGCATGAGGCTGAAGCGCTGGATTATCGGCGGTGTTGCGGCACTGGCCGTGGGCGGGGCCGGGTTCTTCTGGTTTGCACCCTATAATATCGCGGCCTCGGTGCCGCATCTGCCGGGGGTTGGCGAGACCTTGCACCAGTATCTGCGCAACGCGGTGCGGGTGCGAGCGAACCGGGTGGAGGTGCCTCAGCACGTCGATCTCGATGATCCGGCGCTGGTCCGCCTCGGCGCGGGTCATTTCGCCACCGGCTGCCAGACCTGCCACGGCGCGCCGGGCATTGCGCGCAACCCGGTGGTGCAGGGCATGCGTCCCGAACCTCCGATGCTGACCTCCGAGGACTTCGAGCCTGCGGAGTTCTGGTGGATCGCCCGCCACGGCTTCAAGTACACCGGCATGCCGAGCTGGCCGGGCGAGGGCCGCGACGACGAACCCTGGGCGCTGGCGGCCTTCCTCTCACGCTACGACAGCTTCGACCGCGCCGCTTACGAGGACGCCGCCTTCGGCCGTACCGAGGGATATCAGAGCGACGGCGTGCGCTTCGGCGGCCTGTCCGGGGCCATCCCGCAGGAGCTGGCCTGCGCGCGTTGCCATGGCGAGGACGGTCTGGGCCGCGATGGCACAGCGCCGAAGCTGGCCGGCCAGTCGGAAGAATGGCTGACGCTGGTGCTTGAGGCCTATGCCGAGGGGCACCGGGAGAGCGGCTTCATGGAACCTCTCGCCATGCCCCTGAGCGCCGAGACGCGGGCAGGCATCGCCGAACGCTACGCCGGTATGAGCGGCGCGTGGCAGGGACGGGCGCTGGACTTCGGTAATGCCGAGCGCGGCCGTGAGCTGGCGCAGCGGGGCGACGAGCACGAGGACATCGCGAGCTGCGCCTCCTGCCACGAGGGCGGCGGCGACGGTCTGTCGCCCAAGCGCGCGGACACGCCGCGCATCGCCGGGCAGGACGGTCACTGGCTGGTCACCTGGCTGCGTCTCTACCGCGACGGGCCGGTGCCCGAGACGCCGCGCGCGCCACTCATGCAGGCGGCGGCACGCAACCTCACGGATCAGGACATCAACGATCTCGCGGCCTATTACGCGTCGCTCGGTCCGGCCAGGGCAAAGAAGTAGGCTACGCAATTGCTGAGTATGCGGCGTCCGCGTCCCAAATGCGGTTTCACGAAGCGTAGCTCCACCCCTTTTTCAAATTCCCACTGATTTGGAGCTATTGCCGCCACGTATAAGGGCACCTCTAAGAATTGCCGCTGCGCCGCGAACTGGGTATAACGTGTGAGGCGTTCGGCGGTTGGGGCATGACGATGGCGCAGATGGGTTTCTTTGATCTTTCAGAGCGCTACGCAAGCCTTGACGCCAAGAAGGATCCTTTGGTCGAACTCGATGCTGTCGTGCCTTGGGAGGACTTCCGTCCGGCACTGGAGCAGGTGTGGCGCAAGCCGGAGGCGGAGCGGAAGTCGCGCGCCGGACGCCGGCCCATGGACGCCGTGCTGATGTTCAAGACGCTGGTGCTGGCGGCGCTCTACAACCTTTCCGACGACCAGATCGAGTACCAGGTCCGCGACCGGCTGTCCTTCATGCGGTTTCTCGACCTGGGGCTGGAGGGCCGGGTGCCTGACGCCAAGACCGTCTGGCTCTACCGCGAGGCGCTCGTGCAGGCCGGCATGGTGGAAGCGCTGTTCCGCCAGTTCGACGGGCATCTCGCGCGACAGGGCTACATCGCGCGGGGCGGGCAGATCCTGGATGCGTCCATCGTGCGGGTGCCGGTCAGCCGCAACACGCGCGACGAGAACGCGGCTATCAAGCAGGGCGAGTCTCCAGAAGACTGGGCGGACAAGCCCGCCAAGCGGTCGCAAAAAGACACGGATGCGCGCTGGACGAAGAAGCATGGCAAGAGTCACTTCGGCTACAAGAACCACGTCAACGTGGACCGCAAGCACAAGCTGATCCGGCGGTATCACGTCAGCGACGCCGCCCTCCACGACAGCAAGGCGGTGGATCAACTGCTGATGCAGGGCAATACCGCCGCCGGGGTCTGGGCCGATGCCGCCTACCGCTCCGAAGAGATGGAAAGGAAGCTGCTGGCCCGGGGCCTGAAGAGCCACATCCACCGCAAGGGTCGGCGCGGAAAGCCGCTTGGTGCCCAGGCCAAGGGCAGCAACCGGACGAAATCCACCGTGCGGTCCAGGGTCGAACATGTCTTCGGCGCGCAATCCAATGACATGGGCGGCACGTTGGTGTGCACGATCGGCCTGCTGCGCGCCAAGGCAAAGATCGGGATGAAGAACCTCGTCTACAACATGCGCCGCCTCGGCCAACTCCGCCGCCTGAACCCGAACCCCGCTTGATCCAGGGCAGCGAAAGGGGTCGCGCGCGCTGCCTCGCGGCAAGAGCCGCAGCAGAACAACCCAGCCTCTCGGAATAGCGGGACAGAGGATGGTGGTCACAGGGCCGCTTCAAGCCGCCGATCCCCTCCGCGGCGACTTCAGTAAAAAATCGAGGTGCCCATAAGACAATCTCGGGAACCCCTGGAGACGCTGCTTGTTAAGACGGAGTGCAACGCCAGTGTGGCTCCCGATGCTGCTGCAAGCGCATGGCGTGTACCAACTTTCCGTATCAGACGAGGAATGCTCCATGTCAGACGATCGCAAGCTCTACGAAGCTACTGCTGATACTCAGAAGTCCGCCGAGAACGAGGCGCCGCCTGCTGAGGTGGGCAACGGCGGTGAGCTGCATCAATCCATTCCGGAGGCACCGCGGATGACCACCGCGCAGGGAACGCCGATTTCTGATGACCAGAACACGCTGCGCGGCGGGGAGCGGGGGCCCACACTCATGGAAGACTTCCACTTCCGTGAGAAGATATTCCACTTCGATCATGAGCGGATCCCTGAGCGCGTGGTGCATGCGCGCGGCTATGGAGCTCACGGATTTTTCGAATGCACTGATTCCATCCCTGAACTCACGCTGGCAAGCCCCTTCCAGGAAAGCGGCAAGAAGACCCCGGTATTCGTCCGCTTTTCC
This sequence comes from Salipiger sp. PrR003, assembly GCF_010500785.1. Taxonomy (NCBI): domain Bacteria; kingdom Pseudomonadati; phylum Pseudomonadota; class Alphaproteobacteria; order Rhodobacterales; family Roseobacteraceae; genus Salipiger; species Salipiger sp. PrR003. The sequence goes on along the minus strand of NZ_JAAGOV010000066.1, from coordinate 5,328 downwards.
ACGGTCGCCGGGAACAAAGGTTCATTCGACGTGGCACGAGATGTACGCGGCTTTGCAGTGAAAATGTATACCGACGAAGGAAACTGGGACCTGGTTGGCAACAACATCCCCGTGTTCTTCATCCAGGACCCGATTAAATTCCCTGACCTTATCCACTCTGTGAAGGCCGAACCTGATCGTGGCTTCCCTCAGGCCCAATCCGCGCACGACAATTTTTGGGACTTCATCTCGCTGATGCCCGAGTCGATGCATATGATCATGTGGGTGATGTCCGACCGAGCCATTCCGCGCTCTTTCCGTTTTATGGAAGGCTTCGGGGTTCACACCTTCCGCTTTGTAAACGCGGCCGGTGAGAGCCATTTCGTCAAATTCCACTGGAAGCCCAAGCTTGGACTGCAATCGGTGGTCTGGGATGAAGCTGTCAAAATCAACGGTGCAGACCCCGATTTCCACCGTCGTGATCTTTGGGACGCGATCCAGAATGGAGACTTCCCGGAGTGGGAACTGGGGGTCCAGATCTTCGATGAGGAGTTCGCCGACCGTTTTGATTTCGACGTGCTTGATGCTACCAAGCTGATCCCGGAGGAAGACTGTCCGATCCGCATCGTCGGCCGGATGGTACTCGACCGAACGGTCGACAACTTCTTTGCTGAAACCGAGCAGGTGGCTTTCTGCACGCAGAACATCGTGCCCGGGATCGATTTCACCAATGATCCTCTCCTGCAGGGCCGCAACTTCAGTTATCTCGACACCCAGACGAAACGTCTTGGTGGACCCAATTTCACCCACATTCCCATCAATGCGCCTCGGTGTCCGATGCACCACTTCCAGCAGGATGGGCACATGGCGATGCACAATCCCTCGGGCCGAGCAAACTATGAGCCGAACAGCTGGGCGAAGGGTGGGCCGCGCGCCGATGTCAAAGGCGGATTCACCAGTTACCCCGAAGATCTTGAGGGCACGAAGCGGCGGCTCCGTCCCGAGAGCTTTGCCGACCATTACAGCCAGGCACGGCAATTCTACATAAGCCAAACGCCGGTGGAGCAGGATCACATCGCGAATGGGCTCACCTTCGAACTCTCGAAATGCGTCGTGGAGGACATTCGCCTGCGCATCCTGGCCCATCTCCGGGTGATCAATGAGGATCTTGCTGGGAAGGTAGCGGACGGTCTCGGGCACGATCTGCCAGAGCCTGCAAAGCCGGCCCGCGAGCCCGTTGATCTCAAGGCGTCGGACAAGCTGTCGATACTCAAGAACGGGCCTGACAGCTTCAAAGGGCGGAAGTTGGGAATCTTGGTGAGTGACGGCATGGACCGAGCGATCTACGATGCGCTTGTTGATGCGGTCGAGGCCGAAGGCGGCATGGTCGAGGTCATAGCTCCGAAAGTGGGGGGCGTGAAAACTTCCGAGGGAGATATGCTGCCGGCGAACCAAAAGATCGATGGCGGGCCCTCAGTACTCTACGATGCTGTCGCCATCGTGGTCAGCGATGAGGGCGCACGAGAACTCGCCGAGATGCTGCCGGGAAAGCAGTTCGTCGCAGATGCTTATGGCCACTGCAAGTTCATCGCCCTCACGCCTCAAGCTGCTCCACTTTTCGAGGCGGCAGGCGTCCACTCCGAAGCGGAGGGCGTGATGACGCTGAAGAAGCCCGCAGCTGCCGCCGACTTCCTCGAGGCGTGCCATGCTGTTCGCGTTTGGGACCGTTAATGCTGAGTGAACTGCCCCGCACTCAGCAAGGCTGCGGGGCTTCTCTTATCCTTCGCGGGTGAACGACGAAAGGGTAGAACCAATTCGGACCTTTCCGCGTTGATGGATGTCATCAGAAGGAGCGACCCATGGCTTCGCGCGCAGTCTGGAAAGGACAACTTCGGCTTTCGCTGGTTTCAATACCCGTGGAAATTCATTCGGCAACAAAGTCGGGTGCTCGTGTGAGCTTCCGGCAAATCCATGGCCCCAGCGGCAAGCCGGTTCGATACGAAAAGACTGTGGCCGGTATCGGTCCTGTCAAGAAAGAAGACATTCTGAAAGGCTTTGAGTACGGAGACGACGAGTATCTCCTGCTGCAGCCGGAGGAAATCGACGCCATCAAGCTCGAAACCAAGAAAACCTTGGAACTTGTGCAGTTCGTCGGCGCCACTGAGATCCCGCCGCTGTACTTCGACAAGCCCTATTACGTTGTGCCCACAGATGATCTGGCCGAAGATGCGTATCGGGTTGTTCGGGATGCCCTACGGCAGTCCGAAAAGATAGGGCTCGGGCAACTCACGATGCGGGGCAAGGAGCACCTTTGTGCCTTGAAGCCCTGTGGCGACGGGCTGTTGCTCGAGACCCTACATTATGCAGATGAAATTCGGGAGGCCGATCCACTCTTCTCCGGTATTGAAGACGATCCAGCCGACAAGGAACTCCTCTCGGTCGCCATGGAGCTCATCGACCGAAAAACTGACGCTTTCAATGCCGCCGCATTCGAAGACCGCTATGACGCTGGTTTGCGTGACCTGATCGAGCGCAAGCGGCGCAGCAAGTCGACACCCCGCGCAAAGACTGGGGGCGACCGGCCGGGCGGTTCGGATGAGGGCAACGTCATCGATCTGATGTCGGCTCTCAAGCAAAGTCTGGACCGCGACAAGTCTGGCTCGCGCACAAAGTCTTCGAACAAACGCACCCCGTCCAAACGCGGATCAAGTTCAAAGAAGTCGGCCTGAGATGGGAGGGCTCGAGCGGTATCTGGAGCGCCGAGACTTCAGCAACACACCAGAACCCTCGCTGGGTGACCATTCTCCCGCGCTCGCCCTGCGCTACAGTATCCAGAAACATGCCGCCACCCGGACCCATTTCGACCTGAGGCTTGAGCATGAGGGCGTTCTTCTCAGCTGGGCCGTGACTCGAGGACCCTCTCTGCAGCCAAGTGATAAGCGTCTGGCTGTACGCACGGAAGACCATCCGATCTCTTATCTCGATTTCGAGGGAACTATTCCGCCAGGAAACTATGGCGCCGGAACCGTGATGCTATGGGACATAGGACATTGGGAGCCCCTCGCTCCGATCTCTGCGGGGCTCAGGAAAGGGCATCTGAAATTCCGTCTGCATGGCGTCCGGCTATCAGGAGCATGGCATCTGCTGCGTATGAAGACGCGGGATAAGCGAGAGAACTGGCTTCTCACGAAGGACGAAGACGAGGCTGCGGGCCGCCGGGATCCGGTGGCGCGGTATCGGCGTAGTGTATCCAGCCGTCGAACTTTGGCAGGAATCTCACGTGAAGTGGAGCCGCCTTCTTCGCATGGCGGGACGCGCCCGAGCTTCCGCAAGCCGCAGCTGGCCACTCTGTGTGATGAGTTTCCACAGGGAAGCGCTTGGTGGCACGAGCTCAAGTTCGATGGGTACCGCGGCTTGGTCATGCTTGGGAAGGGCGGAACCAAGATCTACACGCGCTCCGGGAACGACTGGACGGGGCGGTTCGAGAGCCTGCTCGCTGCATTCGACGACGTGAACTGTGACAGCGCGCTGATTGATGGAGAGATCGTGGCTGGCGCGGGCCTGCAGGGGTTCTCATCATTGCAAAAGGCTCTGAAATTCGGCGGCCCGTACCGCTTCTTTGCATTTGACCTGCTTGAGCTGGATGGCCGGAGTCTGACGGAGCAGACGCTCGCGGATCGGCGCTCTGCACTTGAAGGCGTCTGGCGAAATCTGCCCCCGCTCGGTCTGGCGCAGCTCTCGCCTATTATCGAGAGGGAACCCGCGCGCATTTTCAGAGATATTTGCTCAGCGGGAGGCGAAGGGCTGATTTCGAAGCTCAAGCATGCTCCCTATCGCGGAACGCGAACGCAGGCTTGGCTCAAGATGAAATGCGAGCGACGGGATGAGTTCGTCGTCATTGGGTGGCAGGAGAGCAATAAGCGTGGGCGGCCTTTCTCGTCGCTTCTTCTTGGAACCGCGGAGGAGGGCGGACTCCGCTATGTCGGTAAGGTCGGGACCGGGTTCGATAATGACGAAATGGAGGCACTGATGGTCGCGATGCGGCCGCTCGCTCGCAAGACACCCGCAGCAGAAGTTAATGGCAGCGAAACCAAGGGAGCCCAATGGATAACGCCTCGTCTGGTCGCCGAAGTGCAATATGCCGAGCGGACCCCGAACGGGCTACTTCGGCACTCGCGATACATTGGCTTGAGAGAAGACAAACCCGCCCGGGAAGTCCTGCTCGACAATGATCACCCGAGCGTGGCTGGCGAGGTCAACGTGGTAGGGGTACGCGTCAGCAGCGCCGGACGAATGGTTTACCCTGAAGCGCAGGTGACAAAGGGCGAGGTGGCTGAATACTACGCTGCGATTTCGGAGCGCATTCTTCCTTTCGCGGCCAATCGCCCTCTCTCGCTCCTCCGTATGCCCGAGGGTCTCAAGGGTGAGCGCTTTTTTCAGAAACATACGGGCAAGGGATTCCCAAAACAAATCAAGTCGATGCTAGTTGAAGAGGCCCCGGGCCGAGACACGCGCTACATGTATGTCTCCAATACTGCAGGCTTGGTTGCCGCTGTGCAGATGGGCACGCTTGAATTCCATATCTGGGGTAGCCGACGCGATAGGTTGGAGCGCCCAGATCGCATGGTGTTCGATCTCGACCCGGACGAGGCACTGGACTTCAGCGCTGTGACCTCGGCAGCCCTTGATATCCGCGGTAGGTTAGAGGACCTCGGCCTCCCGTCGTGGCCGCTTCTCTCGGGCGGTAAAGGCGTACATGTAATAGTCCCTCTTCGTCGGGTGGCTGCTTGGGATACCGCGAAATTGTATTCGCGCGTGTTCGCGACGATGCTTGCTGAGCGAGAGCCCAAAAGGTTCGTTGCAAGCATGTCGAAGTCCCGTCGGGCGGGTAAGATTTTCATTGATTGGCTGCGCAATGAGCGCGGCGCAACCGCCATAACCCCTTTTTCGCTGCGGGCACGTCCAGAGGCGCCGGTCGCCGTGCCAGTGCGGTGGGACGACCTCGCCAGCTACCGCCAAGCGCAGTCCTTCGACGCGCGCCGCGTTCTTAGAGGAGATATCCCTGATGTTCGATATCCGGATGCGGTCTCCCTGACGAAAGATCGAATAGCTGCTCTTGAGCGAGCACTGCTCGCGACCAAGCCAGCCGGAGCAACCTCGTAGTGCGTCCCGCGCCGTCGCTTCCCCGCTCGCTGTCTAGGTACTCCGAGACGATAGTGCCCCGCGTCGTGGTGTAGGAAGCCGCGAGCGTCGCTGATCGCGAGGCTGGCGTTCATCGTCGATCTTCGGAGTAGGTTTGGGTTGCGACACCTGAAACCTGAGACGGAGATGACGATGACCGACGACAGA
>NZ_JAAGOV010000065.1:0-248568 GCF_010500785.1 Salipiger sp. PrR003 | reverse complement strand
CACTCCAATCCTGCCCATTCAGGGGAGTGTGACACTTCAGCTTTGCTCATGTGGGACATTCTAACTTGGCGCTTACACACGTATATCGTATAAGCATGATTATGTTTAATAAATGCATTCGCGGATCAGCGAAGTCTTGTTGATATCTCTTTGACGGCGCGTCGAAGTCTTCGCATCCTGCGCACATGATGCAGCCAAGCAAAACCGTCCGCGGCGTCCTGATCGCCGTCATCGCCCTCGCGCTTGTCGCCGCGACGGTTGTTGGCGTCCGCACCGTGCAGCACGCGCTCTACTGGGCCGATCCCGCGCATCGCAACGTGACACCCGAGGCCTGGATGACCCTCGGCTACCTCGAGCGTTCACACCATCTGCCACGCCACAGCCTTGGCCCGGCACTTGGCCTCGCGCCGCAGCCCGGCGTGCCGCGCAGCCTCGAGGAAATCGCCGAGCAGCGTGGCGAGCCTGTCTCGGCGCTGCTCACCGAAGTCACCGCGCTCATCAAGGCGCAGAAGAAATGAGCGTCACCGAAAGCGGTTTCAGCGACAGCGTGCTTGCCTTGCTGCCGGAACTCGGACTGCCGATCCTTGCCGGCACGGTCATGCTCGCTTCGCTGGGCGTGCCGATGCTCCCGGGCTCCTTGATGGTGCTTGTCGCCGGAACCCTTGCCGCGGCCGGAGAACTGCCGGTGCTTGCCACGATGACAACAGTACTCTGCGCCGCGCTCCTCGGCGACCAACTCGGCTTCTTGCTCGGGCGGCTCTTCGGGCCTCAGCTTGCCCGGCGCGAGGATCCGACCCTCCGGCGCGCTCTGTCCTTGCTGGAAACCCGTGGTCCCATGGCTGTGTTCCTGACACGCTGGCTGATTGCACCGCTCGGGCCGGCGATGAATGTGGTTGCCGGTGCCGGCGGGCTGGTCTGGCCGCGCTTCCTTCTTGCCGATCTCGCCGGCGAAATTGTCTGGACTTTGGGCTACATGGCGCTCGGCGCCAGCTTCGCGCCCTTCATCCCGCAGATTGCCGAGCTGTCGAGCGACGTCACCCTTCTTCTCGCCGCGCTCGCCGTTGCGCTTGCCGCGGGTGTTCTTCTGCGCCGCCATCGGCCCAATGGGCCTCGATGAGCGGGCTTTCTGGACAAGACGCTCGCGCCTGAGCTATCTGGTCGGGAACGATCTGGAGACTTTCCAATGCATTCGCTGCTCATCCTCAATGGCCCCAACCTCAACCTGCTCGGCCTGCGCCAGCCCGAGGTCTATGGCCGCACCACCATCGCCGACGTCGAGGCGATGTGCCGCTCCCATGCCGAAGCGCTCGGCGTGGCGCTTGATTTCGCGCAGAGCAACCACGAAGGCGCGCTGATCGATGCGATCCACGCCGCCCGCGGTACCAAGGACGGCATCATCCTCAATGCCGGCGCCTACACCCACACCTCGCTGGCGCTGATGGACGCCATCAGCTCCGCCGAGGTGCCGACCATCGAGCTGCACCTGTCGAATGTGCATGCGCGCGAGGAGTTTCGCCATGTGAGCTACATCGCCAAGGTTGCGCTCGGCGTGATCTGCGGCTTCGGGCCGCGCGGCTACACGCTCGCGATGGATGCGCTGGTGTCGCACCTCGAACGCTAAGCGGATCAGCCGGGACATGCGATTGTCCCGGCCCTGCCCCAATGCGGCCACTGCCTCGCCCGGCATGATTGGCAAGAAAAAGGCGAGACAGGACATTGCACCGGCTCCGGAGCTCCTGCGGACGATCATCCTTGACGTTTGCGCCGCGAAAAAGACACAGATGTGCCCAGGAAATCGGCGCAATCTGTCGGGAAGGCGACATTTATTGATGAAATGTTCATCCTCGTTATATACTATGCGTCAAGTTAACTTCGTGGCAACGCCGAATCGAAAGGCGCCGCTTTCATCGATCAGCGTGTTCGCGATCGCCGCAGATTAGGCTTTTCTTATCTCGGCATTTCGGAAACCCGAATATGTGGCGTAAATCCCTCCGGATTTCGATGTAATTCGTACATCCTCCCGTTCGGCCCCTTCCCCTTGAACAATGGACGTTGCACACTCGGGTCGTTCCGTGAGTGGTGGCTTTGGCCATGGAACTCGAGACTGTCACTCCTCGCGATTTCGAGGCTCTGCCAGTTTCCCGGTTTTCACCGGAGCCGACTCGCCTCCGGACAATTTTGGTTCGGGTGCGTCTTGGCACTCCTGCTTCGGCACCCCTGCCTCATCCCCATTTGTTTTGGGGTGTCGGGGAAAACAGGTAGCGGAGCCGTCCCCCGGGGCGGCTCCGTGACCGTTTTGGCCCTTCGCAAGTCTCCGCGCCAGCCGCGCAACACGCGCGCCGCGCCGTCACGTTCCACCCCCTCCCGAAAAGAAAAAGGGACGCCCGAAGGCGCCCCTTTCAAGATCGGGATGCGGAGGGCGATCAGCCCTGGGCGGCCTTGGCCACCTCTGCCGCGAAATCCTCTTCCACCTTCTCGATGCCTTCACCCACCTGCAGGCGAATGAAGCCGGTGATGGTGGCGCCGGCTTCCTTGGCGGCCTGCTCGACGGTCAGGTCGGGGTTCACCACGAAGGGCTGACCCAGCAGGGTGATTTCCGCGAGGAACTTGTTCATGCGGCCGACGATCATCTTCTCGATCACGGCGTCGGGCTTGCCCGACTCGCGTGCGATGTCGATCTGAACCTGGCGCTCTTTCTCGACGATCGCCGGGTCGAGCTCGGCTTCGTTCAGCGAGGCCGGGTTCGAGGCGGCGATGTGCATCGCGACCTGACGACCGAAGTCGTCGCTGCCGCCGGTCATGGCAACCAGCACGCCGATCTGGCCGAGGCCCGCTGCGGCGGCGTTGTGCACATAGGTCGAGACGACTTCGCCTTCGATCTTGGCCATCCGGCGCAGGGTCATGTTCTCGCCGATGGTGGCGATCTTGTCGGTGATGACGTCCGACACCTTCTTGCCCTCGATGGTCGCGTCGTTCAGCGCTTCCACGCTGTCCACGGCCAGGGCGGCGCCGGCGATGTCGTTCACCATGGCCTGGAACTCGGCGTTCTTGGCAACGAAGTCGGTTTCGGCGTTCACCTCGACGGCAACACCCACGCCACCTTCGACGCGCACGGCGACGAGGCCTTCAGCAGCGGTGCGGCCCGACTTCTTGGCGGCTTTCGCGAGGCCCTTGGTGCGCAGCCAGTCGATCGCGGCGTCCATGTCGCCATCGGTCTCGGTCAGCGCCTTCTTGGCATCCATCATGCCTGCGCCGGTCATCTCGCGCAGTTCTTTCACCTGTGCAGCAGTGATCGCCATGTCGGCTCTCCTCATCTCAAATGCGGTGGGGCGGCCCTGCCCCGGGCCACCCGCTCCTGTCATGACTTCGTGACGCTTTCGCGACAGTGCACATCTGGGCGCCGATGCGCCGGTGCAGTCCCTGTCGCAAGAGCGACGTCTGCGCCCGCCCCGCAGGGCGCGGCGGGCGCGATCGGCTTACTTGCCGGCGTTTGCTTCGGCGAGCAGCTCTTCGGCCGGCGCGTCTTCGAGGGCGCCAAGGTCGACGCCTGCGGCTTCCATCTGGCCGGTCATGCCGTCCAGGGCTGCGCGGGCGACGAGGTCGCAGTAGAGCGAGATGGCGCGGGCCGCGTCATCGTTGCCGGGGATGATGTAGTCGACGCCGTCGGGCGAGCAGTTGGTGTCGACGATGGCGACAACCGGGATGCCCAGCTTGTTGGCTTCGGCCACGGCCAGCGCTTCTTTCTTCACGTCGATGACGAAGAGCATGTCGGGCAGGCCGCCCATTTCGCGGATGCCGCCGAGCGAAGCCTGAAGCTTCGTCTGGTCACGCTCCATGCCGAGGCGCTCTTTCTTGGTGAGGCCTTCTGCACCGGCTTCCATGCGCTCGTCGATGGTCTTCAGGCGCTGGATCGACTGCGAAACGGTCTGCCAGTTGGTGAGCGTGCCGCCCAGCCAGCGGTGGTTCATGTAGAATTGTGCGCACTTCTCGGCCGCTTCCGCGATCGGCTGCTGCGCCTGGCGCTTGGTGCCGACGAAGAGCACCGAACCGCCCTTGGCGACGGTCTCACGGATCGCGTTCAGAGCCGCGTCCAGCATCGGGACGGTCTGGGTGAGGTCCATGATGTGGATGCCGTTGCGCGCACCGTAGATGAACTCGCCCATGCGGGGGTTCCAGCGCTGCGTCTGGTGGCCGAAGTGCACGCCTGCTTCAAGCAGCTGGCGCATGGTGAACTCGGGAAGAGCCATGTCCGTTTTCCTTTCCGGTTTCATAAATCCTCAGCGGGGGCTCATCCTGTTGGACAACCGGTGGACGCTCGGGGATGTCTCCCCCGAAGTGCCCGACCCCGCCTGCGGCGTTCTCGTGGGCGCGCCTATATGCCTAATTGGGGTCGGGCGCAAGCCCGGCCGCCCGCATTTCATGCAAGACTTGCAAGCCATGGGTCCATCCGGGCTACCGCTCGGCTGAAAAGGAGCCTGCCCTGCCTCCTCTATATGAAGGTTGCCGGTCCTGCGAGGCGCAATGGGAGCGGCCTGCGCGCCTGGCCCTGCCCGGCCCCGGCTGTGCATGTGCGCATAGCCCCCCGTGCATCCGTCCGCCTTGCGAGAGATACTTACCATGTTAAGTACTTTGCAAGTTAAGCAACCCGAGTCCCTCTCCCATGTCCAATCCGCAGACCCAGACCCGTCTTCTCGAAGCGATGCTCGAAGCGATGCGCGAGCTGCGCACCCATTATGATGCCAGCGCGCAGGAGGTCGGCCTGACCCTCTCGCGGGCCCGCGTGGTGAGCGAACTGGCCCGGCGCGAAGGCGCGACGCAGGCCGAGCTGGCCTGCGCGCTGCGCATCGAGGCGCCGGCCCTCAAACGCCAGATCGATGCTCTGGAGGCCGCAGGCTTCATCGAGCGACGCGCCCTCGATGGCGACGCCCGCAAGCGGGCGCTGCATCTCACCGACAAGGCCCGATCGAGCCGGATCACCTGTTTCCTGGAGCGCGTACGCGACGATCTGATGGAAGGCATTTCGGCCGACGACCAGGACGCCACCCGCCGCACGCTCGAACGGATCGCGCTCAACGCAACGAAGCTGTCCTCGCAATGACCGACACCACTACACAAACGCCCCTTGCCGAACCGCCGAAGCCCGAGACCCCGGCACCGGCACCGGGCATGCCGCTGGCACGCGCCCTGCCCTATGTGGTGGCCTCGGTGATGCTGGGGATCACCCAAGGGCTCGGCCAGGGCTTCATCTCGGCCAACATGCCGCAGATCGCCGGCGACCTCGGGATCACCACGGCCCAGGCCAGCTGGTTGATGGCGGCCTACATGATCCCCCGCGCCTCGCTGACCATCCTGCTGATCAAGCTGCGCACCCAGTACGGGCTGCGGCGCTTTGCCGAGATCGGCATCGCCACCTATGTCCTCGTCGCCTTCGCCTCGGTCTGGGTCGTTGACCTGCGCTCGGCGGTGGTGCTGCAGTTCCTCTCGGGCGTCGCCGCGGCGCCGCTCTCTACGCTGGCCTTTCTCTACATCCTCGAGCCGCTGGCGCAGCAGTGGAAGCTGCGGCTCGGTCTGCCGGTTGCGTTGGTGCTGCTCACCTCCGGCGCCTCGCTGGCGCGTATCGTCTCGCCGGTGCTTATCGGCGATGGCGGACTAGCAGGCATCCATATGACCACCCTGGGGCTGTCGATGATCTGCCTGATGCTGGTCTATCTGCTGCCGCTGACCCCGGCACCGCGGGCCAAGGTGATCCAGCGCGCCGACCTGCTCAGCTTCGGGCTGATCGCTTTCGGACTCGGCGGGCTGGTGACTGGCTTCATCCTCGGGCCAATCCACTGGTGGACCGACCTGCACTGGCTGGGCTTGCTGCTTGCCGCCTCGCTGGCTGCGCTGACTGCAGCTGTGGTGATCGAGCTGCACCGCGAGGCGCCGCTGATCGACATCCGCTGGCTGCTCAGCCCGGCGATGCTGCACCTCGCCTTCACGCTCTTCCTGTTCCGGCTGCTGCTCTCCGAGCAGAGCAGCGGCGCGCCGGGCATGTTCCAGGCGCTGGGATTGGGCAATGCGCAGATGACCGGGCTCTTTACGGTGATCTGCCTGGCCACCGTCTTCGGCGCGCTGGCGTGCGTCGGCTGGATGACGCCCGGGCGCGAGCCCGCTTATCACGCCGTGGCGCTGGCGCTGATCGCGCTCGGGGCCTTTATGGATGGCGGCTCCACGCTGCAGACCCGGCCCGAGCAGATGATGCTGAGCCAGGCGCTGATTGCCTTCGCCTCGATGCTGTTCATGGCCCCCGCGATGATGAAGGGGCTGATCGCCGCGCTCAGCAAGGGTCCGAATTACCTGCTGTCCTTCGTCATCGTCTTCTTGGTGACGCAGAGCGCCGGAGGCATCCTCGGCTCGGGGCTGTTCCGCACGGTGATAAACGTGCGGCAGGCCTTTCACCTGCAGGTGCTGCGCGAGGAGTTGACCGGCACCGACCCGCTCACCACACACGCCATTGCCGCCAATATTCAGCAGCTCGCGCCGCAGATCTCCGACAGCGCGCAGCTCAAGGCGCAGGCCGTGGCGCAGCTGGCCTCGACCGCTGCGCAGCAGGCCACCGTCATGGCCTACAACGACGCCTATGTCCTCACCGGCCTTGTCGCGCTTCTCTCCCTCTGCGCGCTGGGGCTTCACCTCTTCCGCGACTGGCTGGCGGCGCGCCTGCGCCGCTCCGAGCCAGCGCTGCAAACCTCCTGACCCTCCCGAGCTAGACACATGAAGAAACTCCTCTCCCTCCCGACCCTCATCGCCACCGCCATCGGCGCCGCCGGCGTGCTGCTGCTGCTCTTCGCCTGGCACCTGCCGCCGTTTTCCGCGGCGCATCCCTCGACCGAAAATGCCTATCTGCGCGGCAAGGTCACCCAGCTCGCGCCGCAGCTCTCGGGCTATCTGTCAGAGGTCGCGGTGGGCGACTTCCAGCAGGTCCACCAAGGCGATCTCATCGCCCGGATCGACCCTGCGATCTACCGCCAGAAGCTGTCGCAGGCGCAGGCCAGTCTTGAGGCCGCGCGCGCCGCGGTGGACGTGGCCGAGCAGAGCGTGAACTCCGCCGTCGCCACCGAACATGCCTCCGAGGCCGCGCTGGCCTCGGCGCAATCGACCCTGCAGACCGCCGGGACCGACGCAGAGCGAATGACCAAGCTGCGCGACCGCGGCGTCACCTCGCAGTCGAGCGCCGACCAGACCGACCTCGCCCTGCGCCAGGCCCAGGCGGCGGTGCGCCAGGCCGAGGCACAGCTGCAGGTAAGCCGCGAGGCCACCGCCACTTCCCGGCTGCAAATCGCCGCGCGCAAGGCCGAGGTGACCAGTGCCGAGGCTGCGGTGGAATTGGCGAAGATCGACCTCGATCACACCGAGGTGCGCGCGCCCGCCGACGGGCGGCTCGGGCAGGTTTCGGCGCACGTGGGGCAATATGTGACCGCCGGTACCACGCTGGTGAGCCACGTGGGCACAGAGCTTTGGATCATCGCCAACCTCAAGGAAACGGCGCTGGCGGGCATCCGTAGCGACCAACCGGTGCGTTTTACCGTCGACGCCTTGGGAGGGCGCGCCTTCCACGGCCACGTGCAGGGCTTCTCGCCCGCCGCGGCCTCGGAGTTCAGCCTGCTGGCAGGATCGAACGCCACCGGCAACTTCACCAAGATCGCGCAGCGGCTGCCGGTGCGGATCTCGATCGACCCGGGACAGGATGCGGCGGCGCTGCGGCCGGGATACTCGGTGGAGGTCGAGGTTGAGACCGGAGACGCGGGCTGAAGCGTAGGCTCGCCGGGGGCGCTGCCCCCGACCGCCTGTGCCGGTCTCCCCTAGGGTACCTTCGCCTGCAAGAAATCCATGCGCTGGAAAGAGGAAGGGCGGCCAGTCGGGCCGCCCTTTTCTTTTCGCGGTCAGCCAAGTCTTTTCGGGCTCAGCCGAGCGCGTAGCCAGCGCCGCGGACGGTGCGCAGCGGGTCCTCGCCGCCATGAGCGCCGAGCGCCTTTCGCAGCCGGCCGATGTGGACGTCGACGGTGCGCGTGTCGACGTAGATGTCGCGCCCCCAGACCCGGTCGAGCAGCTGCTCGCGCGACCAGACACGCCCGGGCTTTTCCATGAAGGTCGACAGCAGGCGGAACTCGGTCGGGCCGAGCTTCAGCTCCTGTCCGCCGCGGGTGACGCGGTGGGTCTCGGAATCGAGCACGATGTCCTCGAACTCGAGCCGCAGGCCCGCCGCCGAGGGACGCGCTCGGCGCAGCTGTGCCTTCACCCGCGCCATCAGTTCGCGCAGGCTGTAGGGCTTGACCACGTAGTCATCGGCGCCGGTGTCGAGTCCCCGGATGCGGTTTACCTCCTCGGAGCGGGCCGAGAGCATGATCACCGGCAGGCCGCGCGTGTCGGAGCGGGTCTTGATCTGCCGGCAGACCTCGATGCCCGAGAGGTTCGGCAGCATCCAGTCGAGCACGACGACATCGGGGTTTTCCTCTTCGAGCAGCACCAGCGCCTCCTCGCCATTGCCGGCGGCGGCCACGCGGAAGCCCTCGGCCTCGAGGTTGTAACGCAGCACTTCGCGCTGCGCCGGCTCGTCCTCGACCACCAGTACGGTCGGTTGATCTGCTGCCATGACCTACCCCAGGTCCGCGCCGGAGCTGAGCGCCGGGTCGGTAGACGTGCGGTCTTCCTTGATCCGGTCCTCCTTGGGCATCGTGCCGGTGGCAAGGAAGATCACCTGCTCGGCGATGGCGGTGACGTGGTCCCCCATGCGCTCGACGTTCTTGGCGATGAAATGCAGATGCATGCACGAGGTGATGTTGCGCGGATCCTCGAGCATGAAGGTCAGGAACTCGCGGAACAGCGTGTTGTACATCTGGTCGACGTCGCGGTCGCGCTCGATCACGTCCCGGGCCAGCGCCTCGTCTCGGCGGATATAGGCATCGAGCGCGTCCTTGAGCATGTGCTCCACGTCGCGCGACATGCGCCGCAGCGCGGTGGCCGAGCCATCGATCTGCGCCAGCTGCGAGAGCACGGCGGTGCGCTTGGCCATGTTTTTCGACAGATCGCCGATGCGCTCGAGGTTCGAGGCCATGCGCATGACCGAGAGCACCACGCGCAGGTCGCGCGCGGTCGGCGCGCGCAGGGCGATCACCCGGGCGGCCTCCTCGTTGAGCAGTTCCTCGAGGGCGTCGATCGCCTTGTCCCCGGCGCGCACCTTGTCGGCCAGTTCCTCGTCGCGGGTCTCGAGCGAGAGCGCGGCGTCATGGATCGCCACCTCGACCAGCCCGCCCATCTTGAGGATCTGCGCCTGAATGGCCTCGAGATCGCGGTCGAAGGCCGAGGCGATGTGTTTCTTCAGCTCGTCGCTCATGACTTATCCGATCCGTCCGGTGATGTAGGACTCCGTGCGCGGGTCCACGGGGTTGGTGAAGATCTGGCTGGTGTCGCCATATTCCACAAGGTTGCCGAGGTGGAAAAAGGCGGTCTTCTGGCTGACGCGCGCCGCCTGCTGCATGGAGTGCGTGACGATCACCACCGAGTAGTTCTCGCGCAGCTCGTCGATCAGCTCTTCCACCTGAGAGGTCGCGATGGGGTCGAGCGCCGAGCAGGGCTCGTCCATCAGCAGCACCTCGGGCTCGGTGGCGACGGCGCGGGCGATGCACAGGCGCTGCTGCTGGCCACCCGAGAGACCGGTGCCGGGGGCGTCGAGGCGGTCTTTCACCTCGTTCCAGATGGCCCCGCGGCGCAGCGCCTTCTCGACGATCTCGTCGAGCTCGGCCTTGTTGCGGGCGAGACCGTGGATGCGCGGGCCATAGGCGACGTTGTCGTAGATCGATTTCGGGAACGGGTTTGGCTTCTGGAACACCATGCCCACCTTGGCGCGCAGCTGCACCGGGTCGACGCGCTTGTCGTAGATATCCTCGCCGTCGAGCTCTATGAGCCCCTCGACGCGGCAGATGTCGATGGTATCGTTCATCCGGTTCAGCGTGCGCAGAAAGGTGGACTTGCCGCAGCCCGACGGGCCGATGAAGGCGGTCACCGTCTTGTCGAGGATCTCGACGTTGACGTCCTTGATGGCGTGGGTGTCGCCGTAATAGACCTGCACGTCACGGGCGGAGATCTTGCTTGCGTTGGTGTCCACTTCGGTCTTCCTCAATGGCGAGTCGTACATCTTGAGTATCCTTATACCTTACCAGCGGCGCTCGAACTTGCGGCGCAACACGATGGCAACGAGGTTCATGGCGAGCAGGAACACCAGCAGCACGATGATCCCGCCCCAGGCGCGTTCGTAATAGGCCGGGTCGGCCCGCTTGGCCCATTCGTAGATCTGCGCGGGCATGGCCGAGTTCGGCGACAGGAAGCCCGAAAAGACGCCTTCGGGATAGTTGGTGGCGATATAGCCAACCATGCCGATCAGCAGCAGCGGCGCGGTTTCGCCGAGCGCCTGCGCCAGACCGATGATGGTGCCCGTCAGGATGCCGGGCATGGCCAGCGGCAGCACGTGGTGGAAGGTCGCCTGCATCTTCGACGCGCCAACGCCGAGCGCCGCATCGCGGATCGACGGCGGCACCGCCTTGAGCGCGGCACGGGTCGAGATGACGATGGTCGGCAGGGTCATCAGCGTCAGCGTAAGGCCGCCCACCAGCGGTGCCGACTGCGGCAGATGCGCGAACTGGATGAAAGCGGCAAGGCCGAGAATACCGAAGACGATCGAGGGCACCGCCGCGAGGTTGGAGATGTTCACCTCGATGAAGTCGGTGAAGCGGTTCGTGGGGGCGAATTCCTCCAGGTAGATCGAGGCGGCGACGCCGATCGGCAGCGCCAGCAGCAGCACGGTGATCATCATGAAGAGCGAGCCCAGCATCGACACGCCCAGACCGGCCTGCTCGGCGCGGCTCTCGGAGGCGTCGGCGCCGGTGATGAACTCCCAGTTGAAGCTCTTGTGGATGGTCCCCTCTGCGCGCAGCACGTCTACCAGGTCGAGGTGCGCGGCGTCGATGTTCTTGTCCTGCGCAATGCTCTCGCGGCTGACGCGGCCCTTGAGGTATCCGTCGACCCGGCTCGAGGCGAGGATCTGGAAATCCACCGTCTCGCCGACGCGGTCGGGATGGGCCAGCACCCAGTCGCGCACCTTGGCGGCGGCCGAGGCCGAGATCATCTCCTTGACGTCCTTCGCTTCCTCGAACTCGGTCTCGGCGCCGCTGTCGACAATGACCTTCCACAGCGAGTTCTGGATGAGCGGGCTGTAGCCGAAGGTCGAGACCTTGGCCATCTCGGCCGGATCGCGGTTGCCGGTCTTGTCGAGCTTGGCTTCCTCAAGATAGACCGGCACCTCGATGAAGGTCTGCTGGAAGGCGCCGACACCGTTGGCAAGGATCGAGGCCAGCAGAACCACGAGGAAGAAGACGCCCGCACCGATGGCCGCGAGGCCGTACATGCGGAAGCGCTTTTCGGAGGCATTGCGCTTCTTGGTGCGCGCGTCGACGGTCAGCAAGCCGTGCTTGGCGGGTGCCTTGCCGCCGGAATAGGTCGCGTCGGTCATCAGTCGTACTGCTCCCGGTATTTGCGCACGATGTAAAGCGCGAAGACATTGAGGCCGAGGGTCATGACGAAGAGGGTCATGCCGAGGGCGAAGGCCACCAGCGCCTCGGGCGAGGCGAAGTCCGCGTCACCGGTCAGCTGGCTGACGATCTTGGCGGTCACGGTGGTCATGGCATCGAACGGGTTGAGCGAGAGCCTTGCGGCGGCCCCTGCCCCCAGGACCACGATCATCGTCTCGCCGATCGCGCGTGAGGCGGCGAGCAGGATGGCCCCGACGATGCCCGGCAGCGCGGCGGGCAGGATCACCTGCTTGATGGTCTCGGACTTGGTCGCGCCGAGCCCGTAGGACCCGTCGCGCAGCGATTGCGGCACGGCGTTGATGATATCGTCGGACAGCGAGCTGACGAAGGGGATCAGCATGATGCCCATCACCAGCCCCGCGGTCATCACCGCCGTGCCCGCCTGCATCCAGCCCAGCCCGTCGCGGCCGAAAACCGACACCAGCAGCGGGCCGACGGTCAGCAGCGCGAAAAGGCCGTAGACGATGGTCGGGATGCCGGCGAGCAACTCGAGCGCGGGCTTGGCGACCGAGCGGAACTTCGGCCCGGCGTATTCCGACAGGTAGACCGCGGCGAAAAGTCCGATCGGCACCGAGACCAGCAGCGCGATGAGCGAGATGTAGAGCGTGCCCCAGAGCAGCGGCCAGATGCCGAGCTGCGAGCCGCCGCCGAAGCTCGGCGACCAGGTGAAGGAGCCGAAGAACTCGGACGCCGGGTAGATGCGGAAGAATTCGATGGTGTTGAAGACCAGCGACAGCACGATGCCGATGGTGGTCAGGATGGCGAGCGAGGCGGCGCCGACGAGGATGGCTCGAATGCCGCGCTCGACGGAATTGCGGGCGCGGAAATCGGGCTTGGTCTGCGCCAGCGCGAGCGCGCCGCCGAGCAGCGCAAGGCCGAGCACCACGATCGCACGCAGCAGATTGCCGGTCGCATTGGTCGCGCGGTAGCTCTGCGCCGCGGCCAGGACCTCGGGGGTGATCTCGGTGCCCACGGCGACCCCGGCGGATCCCAACGTGCCGCGGACGTCGGAACCGGTCACCGAAAGCTCGGAGGCCTCGCCCGCGCTCAGCAGCCCCTGCTCGACCGCAAGGTCGAGACCGTCGGCCACGCGCCGCACGTCGGACATCACGAGCCCGAGGGTCGATCCCTCGGGGATCGCGGTCTCGGGCAGCAGGCTGGTGGCCTTGGTGTTCACGATGAAGGGTTGCGCGATCAGCCAGACGATCAGCACGAGAAAGGCTGGCACCATCACCTTCATGGCGACGTTCCAGCCGTAGTAGCTCGGCAGCGAGTGCAGTGCGCGACGATCGTCTCCGGCGCCGGAAATGGCGCGCGCGCGCCCCGCGACATAGCCCGCGACGGCCAGCGCGAGAACGATCAGGATCAGCCAAAGAACAGGCATCGGGCCCCCAGGTTGGTTCGGTGATCACTCACCAAAAAGGAAAACGGAGGGCAGCACGCAGCCGCCCTCCGGAAATCGGACCTGCGTCCGATTACATGCTTTCGCCCATGGTCACTTCGTCAGCAACCTTGGCTTGGGTGTCGGCCAGCTCGGGGTCGGACACGAGGCCGTAGTTGGCCAGCGGGCCATCGGGGCCGGCGATCTCGTCGGCGACGAAGAATTCTGCGAATTCCTTCAGGCCGGGGATGACGCCGATGTGGGCCTTCTTGATGTAGAAGTACAGCGGACGCGACACCGGGTAGTCGCCCGAGGCGATGGTCTCGGTCGAGGGCTCGATGCCGGACATGGTCGCGACCTTGAGCTTGTCGGTGTTGTTCTCGTAGAACGCCAGGCCGAAGACGCCGACGCCGTTCGAGTTGCTGTCGATACGCGCGAGGGTCTCGGTGTAGTCGCCGTCGATGTCGACCGACTTGCCGTCGGTGCGGACCGAGATGCAGGCGCCTTCGGCGTCATCTTCGGACATGCCCGACGCGATCATGGCTTCCAGCGCGCCAGTGGCTTCGCAGCCCGCCGCCAGCACCTTCTCTTCGAAGACTTCGCGGGTGCCGTGCTTGGTGCCCGGGATGAAGGCCGCGATCTCGACGTCCGGCAGGTCGGCGTTGAACTCGGACCACTTGGTGTAGGGGTTGTCGACCAGCTCGCCGTCGACGACGACTTTCGGCGCCAGGGCGTTGTACCAGTCGGCCGGTTCGAAGGCAGTGAACTCGGGGCCGGTCTTTTGCGAGGCGAAGACGATGCCGTCGTAGCCGATGCGGACTTCGATGATGTCGGTCACGCCGGCGTCGGCGCAGGCCTTGACCTCTTTGTCCTTGATCGCGCGCGAGGCGTTCGCGATGTCGATGGTGTTCTCGCCGACACCTTCGCAGAAGCGCTTCAGGCCAGCCGAGGAGCCGCCCGATTCCACGACGGGGGTCGGGAAGTCGAAGTTCTCGCCGAAGGCTTCGGCGACGATCGAGGCGTAGGGCAGCACGGTCGACGAGCCGGCAACCTGCACATTGTCACGTGCGGCAGCAGCCGTGGCCGAAGCAGCGGCGAGCGCGAGTGCCGAAACGGCGAGTTTCACGGATTGCATAGGAATGCTCCTGTTGGGTCAGATACAGCCCCCCGGTCGGGGACCTCGAGGCGGTGCCTAGGCGTCCTGCGCAATCCTTTTGTGACACTTGCGTAACGGTTTTATGACAGTCGAGGGGGAGCAAGAAGAAAGATCACGAAAATAAGCAATATTACTAGATATTTCAATCACTTAATCAACTTATACCGATATGAGAAATTCTGCAATTTTCCGCGACGGAAGCCCGCAGGTGCAAAGCTCTCGCGGGCATACGGCAGATTTTTACACGCAGAAGCTGCGCATTCATGACAGCCCGCCGCGACAACGGGAAGCGCCTCGGCGGCGCGAGCAAAAAGGGCGGTCAGCAGAATCGCCGTAGCGGGGGTCAGGCCTCTTCGCCGCGGGGTGGGCCCGCGCGCAACGGCAGGATCACCCGAAAGGTGCTTCCCTTGCCGGGGGTGCTCTCGATGCGCAGCCGGCCGCGATGGCGGTTGACGATGTGCTTGACGATCGCCAGCCCGAGTCCCGTGCCGCCCATCTCGCGTGATCGGTGGCTGTCGACACGGTAGAAGCGCTCGGTCAGGCGCGGGATATGCAGCGGATCGAAGCCGGGGCCGGTGTCGATCACTTCGACCTCCACGCCATCGGCGCGCAGCCGGGGGTGGTAGGCGGGTGCCGAGAGCCGCAGCGTCACCTGCGCGCCCTTCCCGGAGTATTTCACCGCGTTCTCGACGAGGTTCACGAAGACCTGCCGCAGCTGGTCCGGGTCTCCGGCGATCTCGAGCGGCGTCTCGGGCAACTCGGGGATCAGCGTCACCCCGGCCTCTGCCGCCACCGGCGCGAGGCTGCTGAGCACGGAGCTCAGAAGGTCGGGCAGGTCGACAGGGTGGGTCGGGCGCACGCGTTCTTCGGCCTCGAGCCGGCTGAGCGACAGCAGATCGCCCACAAGGCGCTCCATGCGCCCGGCCTCGTTGCCCATGATCTCGAGAAAGCGCTCGCGGGCGGCGGCATCCTCGCGCGCCGGGCCGCGCAGTGTCTCGATGAACCCCAGAAGCGCGGTGAGCGGCGTGCGCAGCTCGTGGCTGACATTGGCGACGAAGTCGCGGCGCATCTGCCCCGCCTGCTCCATCTGCGTCACGTCGGCGAAGGTCAACAGCACCCCCGGCCCCTTGGACAGCGCGACGGCGCGGCACGAAACGTCGAAAGTGGTGTCCTGCCGCCCGTCGCTGGTCAGGTAACGGGTCTTGCGCGGCGCCCCGTCGCGCATCGTCCCTTCGATCGCATCGAGCAGCACCGGCTGACGCAAGACGGTGATGAAGTGGCGCTCCACGAGCCCCTCGCCCAAAAGGGCGACGGCCTCGGCGTTGGCGGCATCGATCCGCTCGTCCCAGCGGATCAGCACCGCCGGGAGTGGCATGGCAGCGATCAGATCGCGCGCCTCGGCATGCATCAGAGCGCGCTCGCCGCCTTGAGGCCGGCCTCGAAGACCTCGAGCAGTGCCTCGGGCTCCTCAAGCCCGACCGACACGCGGAAGAAGCCCTCGGAGATGCCGAGCACGGCCCGGCCCTCAGCCGTCAGTGCGCGGTGTGACGAAGACGCCGGATGCGAGAGCGTGGTGCCCACGTCGCCCAGCGTCGGGGCAAAGGCGATGCCCTGCGCCGCCTCGGTAAAGGCATTTGCCGCGGCGCGCCCGCCCTCGAGCTCGAAGCTCAGCATGTTGCCGGGGTTGCCGCGCAGCACCGATTGCGCGCGGGCGGCATCGGGGTGGTCGGCACGGCCCGGATAGAGCACCCGCGTCACGCCGGGCTTGCCGGTCAGGAAGTCCGACAGGCGCTGCGCCGTCTCCTGGCTCTGACGGAAGCGCATCGGGAAGGTCATCAGCCCGCGCTCGGCCAGCCAGCAGTCAAAGGGGCTGGCGGTCAGGCCTGCGGTGACCGCAAAGACGCGGAGGCGCTGGTTCAACTCGGGGTCCTTGGCCGCGACCCAGCCCAGCGTCACGTCGGCGTGGCCCGCAAGCAGCTTGGTCACCGAATGGATCACAATGTCCGCCCCGCGCTCGACCGGCTTGATCGCCGCGGGCGTGGTGAAGGTGTTGTCCACCGCCAGCAGCACGCCTTTGTCCCTGCAGAGCGCGGCGATGCCGTCGAGATCGGCGATGCGCAGCGTCGGGTTCGACACCAGCTCGATCAGCACCAGCTTGGTCTCGGGGCGGATCGCGGCGGCGAAGGCGTCAATGTCGGTCGGATCGGACAGAGATGTCTGGATACCCAAGCGCGGCAGATCCTCGGCCATCATCCGCAACGAGCGCCCGTAAAGCTGATCGGCCCCCAGCACGTGGTCGCCGCTCCGCAACAGGCCCAGCAGCACGGCGGTAACCGAGGCCATGCCCGAGCCCATGACGATGCCGCCGCTCATCCCTTCCAGCGCGTCGATACGCTGCGCAAGAACGTCAGCGTTGGGATGACCCTCCCGCGCGTAGGTGTAGCCGGAGGTCACGCCATTGTACTGGTCATCGAGCGAGTCCGGGCTGTCCGAGGCGTAAACCACCGCCGGCATGATCGGCGTCACAACCGCCGAGGAGACCGAGCCGGGAACGGCGATTGGGCGGATGAGCGTCTTTCGGGTGTCCATGGGGCCTCCATATTTCGGCCACAGGCTTTGCACAGCGCCCCCGCTAGGACAAGAGTGAGAATGTCGGCGACTTTCCGCCCAGGTAGGTTGGTAAACAAAGCCCAGAGAATGCCCGACTTTCACTGACAAAGGGTCGCTTTCACCTTCACAAATGGAGACAAAGATACGATTTCTGTGAGACTGTTTACTGTCACCTGTTTTACACTCATGTAAGGAGAAGTTTGCAAAAATTTGGGTTGCCTTTTGCCCAATTCTTAACACATCCTTAAGGTGTAGGTGGGGGCACCTACAACCCACAGGAGCGTCGATAGAGATGCAGAACGATCCTCTCGATGTACGCTGTAGTGAGTGTGGAAAGGCTGCTCAGTTCTTCGAGCCTTTCCGGTTTACCTGTGTCGTACGGCTCCCTGAAGTGCCGGAGAACTCCCACGTCTGGGGCCGTGTCATCGTCGAAGAACTCTTTCCCGAGCAGTTTAGCTGGGAACAACCTGCCTGCGACAAGCCGAAATTCCTGCAACCGGGAGAGACCGGCGAAGGCTACAGGCTGAACACGCGCGGCATGGTGTGGTGCAAGGCCTGCAAGACCTTCGAGGCCGCCACGATCTCTTGGCCGGAAGACGCTTTCTGGAAGCTGAACGTGAAGGGCCATGAGCTGGTTGCCCGCAATCGCGAGCACGCCGAGCAAATCCTCGGGTTCCTGCAGGAAACGCAGCGCGCCCCGAACCGGAAGCCCGCCCTGCGCGGCATTCCGACCGCCCTGCTCACCCGCCGGCTTCAACAGGAAGTCAGCAGCAGGCTGGAGCGTGCGCTGGCCACCGCGTAACGGCCAGCAACACTCTTGTCAGATGGCACAAAGCCCGGCGCGAAAGCGTCGGGCATTTTTCTGGTAGCCCTTCGCCGATTTGCGCAGGCCCTCGATGGCGGCCTCGTCGAGCTGGCGTACCACCTTGCCCGGCATGCCCATCACCAAACTGCCATCCGGGATTTCCTTGCCCTCGGGGATCAGCGCGCCCGCGCCGATCAGGCAGTTGCGGCCGATCTTCGCGCCGTTGAGGATCGTCGCACCCATCCCGATCAGGGAGTTTTCGCCGATCGTGCAGCCGTGCAGCATGGCCTTGTGGCCTATGGTGCACCCCGCGCCGATCACCAGCGGATAGCCCATGTCGGTATGGCACACGACGTTTTCCTGAATGTTGGAGCCGGCGCCGAGGCGAATCTCCTCGTTGTCGCCGCGCAGGGTACAGCCGAACCAGACCGAGCTGTCTTCTTCCAAAACGATCCTGCCGATCAAGTTGGCATCTGGCGCCACCCAGGCGCTCTCGTGCACCTCGGGGGCGACGCCGTCCAGCGCGTAGAGAGTCATTGATCGCCCTCCTCGAATTCCGCCTGCAGCGCCCGCACGTGGTTCAGCAGCCCCGGCTGCTGGGTGCGGCGCAGGCGGGTCGCGGTGATGATGCTCTTGAGCTGCGCCTCGGTCTGGTCGAGATCCTCGTTCACCAGCACGAAATCATACGAGCCCCAGTGCGAGATCTCGTCCCAGCTCTTCTGCATCCGGCGGTCGATGACATCCGCGCCATCCTGGCCGCGCGCCTCGAGCCGGCGCTTGAGTTCGGCGATCGACGGCGGCAGCAGGAAGATCGACAAGGTATGCAGCCCCAACTCGGAGTTGGTGATCTGCTGCGCGCCCTGCCAGTCGATGTCGAAAAGCACGTCCTGCCCGTCGATGATCGCATCGCGCACCGGCCCCTTGGGCGAGCCGTAGAAATTGCCGAAGACATGCGCGTGCTCGAGCATGTCGCCGTGCGACACAGCCTTCTTGAACTCGCTCTCGGTCATGAAATGGTAGTCGTCGCCATCCACCTCGCCCGGCCGGGCGTCGCGGGTGGTGGCCGAGACCGAGAAAATGATCGAGGGGTCCCAGGCGCGCAGCCGCTTTGCCAGGGTCGATTTGCCCGCGCCCGAGGGCGACGAGAGGATGATCAGGAGGCCGCGCCGTCCATTCATATTGGTCTTACTCCACGTTCTGCACTTGCTCGCGCATCTGGTCGATGACCGTCTTGAGGGTCAGGCCGATCTGCGTCAAGGCGGCGGAGCCGGATTTCGAGCAGAGCGTGTTCGCCTCCCGGTTGAATTCTTGCATCAGGAAGTCCAGCCGCCGCCCCACCGCGCCTTCGGCGGCCAGAAGCTCGCGCGCGGCGCCGATATGGGCGGTCAGCCGGTCCAGTTCCTCGGTGACGTCGGATTTAACCGCGATCAGCGCCAACTCCTGCGTCAAACGGGCCTCGTCAAACCCATGGGCCGGATCCAAGACCCGCGCAAGTTGGGCGCGCAGCCGCTCGGCCTGCTCGTCCTTGCGTGCCTCGACCGCCACAGCCGCCTGCCCCACCAGCGCCTCGACCTCCTCGAGCTGTCCGGTCAGGATCTCGGCCAGCGCCGCGCCCTCGTGGCGGCGCATCTCTCCGAATTCCGCTAAGGCCTCGCCAAAAGCCACCATCAGCTCTTCCCGGAGCGGCCCGACATCCGCCGGCGTCGCGTTGCTGCTGAGCACCCCGCGCAGGGCCACGATCTGCGCAGACGTAGAGGGCGACAGCACCAGCCCCTGCCCCGCGGCTGCGCCCTCGATCCGCGCCATCGCGGTGAGAATGCGCGTCAACACCGCCTCGTCGAGTTCCGCCGCGCTGTCCTCGCCGCCGCCCTGCACCCGCAGCGAAATCTGCACGTTGCCGCGGGCCAGCGTCTTCTGCGCGGCGGCGCGCACCAGCGGCTCGAGCCCCTCGATCCAGTCTGGCAGGCGTAGGCGCAGCTCCAACCCCTTGCCGTTGACCCCGCGCAACTCCCAGCCCCAGCGCAGCCCCGCTGTCTCGCCGCTGCGCGATGCGAAGCCGGTCATAGATTGCCGCATTTGAGCCCCTTTCAAAATCCACCCCGGGCAAATCCAACCGCCCGCTTTTCAATCGCCTATCCGTCTCGCGCCGCCCTGTCCACCCGGCAGGCCAAAGCGGACGTTAACCTTTCAGCCACAATTGGGGCGAAAACAGGTCGCATTTGAGGTAACTTCGTCTTCAATGCTCGTCAGACTGTTTCGGGGGGTACAGCCGGGCCGCGCAGATGTTACGATTGGAGTAAGCAAGATGTTCGGACTGGGTGGCAGTGGCGAAGGTGTGGTATCGATGACGGAGCGTGAACAGGAGCGGCGCCTCGCCGCCCTGCGGCAGATCGAGTCCTATTGGCGGAATCTTCTCGGCGATGACGGTCAAATCCCGCTGCGCAGCCAGATCGACCCGAGAGCCATCGAGGAAGCCCTCGAGTACGCCTTTCTCGGCGAGCGCATTGCGCCGATGCTGGCCAAGGTCCGCGTTGCGGGCACACATCTCAATAACCTCATGGGCCTCGACATGGCGGGCATGCCGCTCTCGACGCTCATCGCCCCCGAGGACCGCGAGCAACTTGGCGCCGCGGTGAGCAAACTGTTCTCCGACGGGCTGGTGATCCGGCTGCATCTCGTTGCCGAAGAGGGCTTCGGCAAGGGTCGGTTGAGCGGCGACATGTTGCTGCTGCCCTTGCGCTCGGATCTGGGCGACATGAGCCGCATGATCGGCGCGCTTGTGACCCACGGGAGAATCGGCCGCACGCCGCGACGTTTCCGGATCGAGAGCATCTCCATGCAAGCTCCGAGGCAAGGCGAGGCCGTGCCCGCCCCAGCGCCTTCGGAAAAGGCAGATCCCGCCCCGAGACCCGTGTACAAGCCAGCGCTCAAGCCCGCTGCTGCGCCCCGCGGCTTCGCAGAAGGCGCCACCCCCTTCCGCGGGGCACCGCCGAAGGAGACAAAGGAGACCAAGGACAAGCGTCCTCCCTACCTGCGCCTGATCATCTCCAACGACGACTGAGCGGGCTTTGCTCCCCGCCATACCCCTTGAGGCGCGAAAAAAAAGGCGCGGCACCCATCGGGGCCGCGCCATGTCACTCGCCAATCAGACTTCTTTGAACGCCTGCTGTCACTCCGCGGCAATCGGCATCGGCTGCATCTCCTGCAGCACCGGATGGAATTCCTTCTGCGAGCCGGCATAGGCCAGCGTTGCACGCAGCATTCCCGCCTTGGAGCCACAGTCGAAGCGGTCGCCAGAGAAGCGGAAGCCGCAGAGGCCAACCTTTCCTGCGCCGAGGGCAATGGCGTCGGTCAGCTGGATCTCTCCGCCACGACCTGCCGGCAGGCCGTCGAGTTCCGCAAAGATCGACTCGTCGAGCACGTAACGCCCGACCACTGCCTGCAGCGACGGCGCCTTGTCGGCCTCGGGTTTCTCCACCATGCCGGAGGCGCGCAGCATCTGGCCCTCGGGCTCGCCCTCCGGGACGAGCACGCCGTAGGCCGACACCTCGTCGCGCTTGACTTCCATGGTGGCGACCATGTGACCCGGTTCGCTCGTCTCATAGGCGGCGATCATCTCGGAAAGGCACCCCGGCTCGCTGATGATGAGATCGTCGGGCAGGATCACTGCCACCGGTCCCGGCAGCGCATGCTCGACCGCGCAGAGCACGGCGTGGCCCAGTCCCAGCGGCTCGGGCTGCATGACAAAGAACACCTCTTCCTGCTCGGGGTCGATCGCCGCCGCGTGCAACGTGTCTGCGATCTGGTGTTTGCCGCGCTCGCGCAGGGTTGCGCAGAGGTCCAGGTCCTGGGTCACGTAGCGCTCGATGGCCCCCTTGCTGGGGTGCGACACGAAGATCATCCTCTCGATGCCGGCGGCACGCGCCTCGTCGATGGCGAACTGCAGCAGCGGCTTGTCGAGCACCGGCAGCAATTCCTTCGGTGTTGCCTTGGTGGCGGGCAGGAAACGTGTGCCAAGGCCGGCAACGGGGAAGATCGCGGTGCGGACCTTGGACTTGCTGGTCTTGTTCTCGGGCGTGCTCACGTCGTGGTCTCCTTTCGTCAGCCCGTTCGGGGCCGAGAAGCTGATGAGGCCGCATCCTCGCTGGGGCGCCTGAGGGCGCATCCGCTGCGCTGCGGCGAATGGGTAAGAGCGTATGGCCATTTCTGGCCAGGTCAAATCCGGGCACTCACACATGAGCGGCGCACCGCCCAAGTCATTGTAATTGCGTACGTGAAGTAAACGCCCAAGCCACCAGAATGGTTCCATGCCTAAAATTTAGGCACTCGCTGAGGGTGGAAACATCCCTTTCAAGACAGGGGTTTGGCGAAAAACGCTCTCGCAGCTGCAGAAAAATCACGCGTGCAGCGGTGGCTATCGGGGAACAAAGCCCTATTGTCAGCGTTATCAAGCAAACAAAAACGGAGAGAGCCCTCAGGGCCGTCAACGATGCCATTTCGGCAGCGGCCCCTCATGTGTCATGGACGGACAGAGCATGCAAACCCCGCCCGCGCAGCCTCGCGGCCTCACCGGCCCGCGCCGCGCCACGCCCTACTCCCGCCTCACGGTGATCGGCATGGGGAGCTGGGGGACCGCCCTCGCAGCCACCGCCGCGCGTGCTGGATGCGACACCCGGATTTGGGGACGCCGCCCCGATCTCGCCCGCGCCATGGCCGAGACCGGCGAAAACACCGACCACCTGCCCGGCATCAAGCTGCCGGCCACGCTGAGGCCCACCTCGGACCTGCGCGAGGCGCTTGAAGGTACCGAGGCGGTGCTGCTGGTCACCCCGTCTCACACGCTGCGCGACGTCGCCCGCTCGATGCGGGACTTCCTGCCCGCGGGCGTCCCGCTGGCGCTCTGCTGCAAGGGCATAGAGCGCGGCACCGGCTATCTGCTGAGCCATGTGGTCGAGGAGGAGTTGCCCGGCCATCCGGTTGGCGCCCTCTCCGGCCCGACATTCGCCACCGAAACCGCGCTCGGGCACCCCACAGCCGCCACCGTAGCCTTCAACTTCAGCCACCACGACCGCATCGAGCCGGAAAAAGCGCCTGCCGCCCGGCTGGCGCTGACCATGCAGACCGATGCCTTCCGCCCCTATGTTTCCGACGATCTGGTCGGCGTCGAGGTCGGCGGCGCTGTGAAGAACGTGATTGCCATCGCGTGCGGCATGATGACCGGCGCGGGTTTCGCCGAAAACACCCGCGCCGCGCTGATCACCCGCGGCATGGACGAGATGAAATTCCTTGCCGAAGCGCTCGGCGGGCGCCGCGAGACCGTCACCGGCCTTTCCGGGGCCGGCGATCTCACCCTCACCTGCTCGTCCACCACCTCGCGCAACATGGCGCTCGGCACCCAGCTCGGGCGCGGGCTGGCGCGTGAGGAGTGTTTTGACGGCAAGCCGGTCGTCGTCGAGGGCGAGGTCAATGCGGTCTCTGTGGTCGATCTTGCACGGCGGCTCGGTGTCAGCATGCCGATCTGCGAGGCGGTGCATGCCGTCCTGCACGAGGGCGCTCCGCTCACCGCCACCTTCCAGCAGCTCTGGGCCGCCCCGATCGAGGGCGAGCCCCGCGCGCTCGATCTTTTCCTGCATCCCCACGAAGGAGACCCCGCATGAGCCTCGATACCACGAAGGCCCGAGACATCGCCACCTGCCGCTTCGTGCTGGCCACCGATCTCGACGGAACCTTCCTCGGGGGCTCCGAAGAGGACAGGAAAACGCTCTACGATTGGATCGAAGCCAACCGCGACACGGTCGGGCTGATCTTTGTCACCGGACGCGACCCGCGCTTCATCCGCGAGCTCTGCGACGGTGGCGTGCCCTGGCCCGAGTTTGTCGTGGGCGACGTCGGCACCACGATTGCCGAGGTGGTGGATGGCGAGATCCACCCCATCGAGCGGCTCGAGGAAGAGATCGCCGAGACCTGGGGCAACGCTGGCGAGACCGTCCGCGCTGCGCTTCATGGCCATCCCGGCCTGACGCTGCAGCCCACCGACTTCCGCTACCGGGTGAGCTACGATCTCGATGCAGAGGCCTACGACGGCGCGGCCCACGACAAGGTGCGCGAGATGGGCCACGATCCGTTGGTGTCTGACAACCGCTATTTCGACGTGCTCCCGCGCGGCATCTCAAAAGGGCCGTCGCTGCGGCGGCTGGTCTCGCATCTGAAGATCGAGGAACGCCGGGTGCTTGCCGCCGGGGACACGCTGAACGACCTGTCGATGCTGCAATGCGGCCTGCCCGCCGTTGCCGTTGGCGGTGCCGAGACCGCGCTTCTCAAGGAGGTGAACGCCCTGCCCCACGTGCACAAGGCCGAGCGCATCGGCGCCGCGGGCATACTCGAGGCGATCCGCACCTTCCAAATGCACGACCTTCCGAAAGGAGCCTGAGCCATGTCCAGTGATCTGGTGATCGTCTATCATCGTCAGCCCTACGAAGAAGTCGAGGTCGACGGCAAGATCGAATACCGCGAGAACAAGAGCCCGAACGGCATCGTCCCCACGCTGAAAAGTTTCTTCGGCTCGGTCGAGAAGGCTGCATGGGTCGCATGGAAAGAGGCCGAGGATCCTTCCAACCCCGGGTTTGACCGCGTGGTGGAGATCGAGGACAGCTTCGGAGAGTACACCGTCTCGCGCCTGCCACTCACCGCCGAGCAGGTACGCAGCTTCTATCACATCACTTCGAAAGAGGCGTTCTGGCCGATCCTTCACGGCTTCAAGGAGAAGTACAACTACGACCCCGTCGACTGGCCGACCTTCCGCGAAGTGAACTGGGCCTTCGCCGAGGCGGCGGCATCGGAGGCCGCGCAGGGCGCATCGGTCTGGGTACACGACTACAACCTCTGGCTGGTGCCCGGCTACCTGCGCCAGATGCGCCCCGACCTGCGCATTTCGTTCTACCACCACACCCCCTTCCCGGCCGCCGACATGTTCAACGTGCTGCCGTGGCGCGGCGAGATCATCGACTCGCTGCTGGCGGCCGATGTCGTCGGCTTCCATATCCCGCGCTATGCCGCGAACTTCCTGAGCTGCGTGCGAAGCCTGCGCGATGTCGGCAACGTACCTCGCGCCAAGGTGGCCGATGACATGATCTCGGAGGGCTCTGCCCTGTCCGACCGCACCGTGCCCACCGAGATCCACATGGATGACGGGCACATCGTGCAGCTCGGAGTGACTCCGGTGGGCGTCGACGTCGAGTACATCAAGGGGCTCGCAGGCACCGAGGACACGGACAAGCTTGCCGCCCGCTTCCGGTCCGAGATCGGCGACGGCAAGCTGCTGCTCTCGGTCGGCCGCACCGACTACACAAAGGGGGGCGCCGACCAGCTGCTTGCCTTCGAGCGCCTGCTGGAACGCCGCCCCGAGCTGCGCGGCCAGGTCCGCCTGCTCCACGTCTCGGTCCCGGCCAACCGGAACATGACCGTCTACGAGCCGATCCAGAAGGAGCTCGAAGAGATCGCCGGCCGGATCAATGGCCGCTTCGGCAGCTTTACCTTCCAGCCGGTCGCGCTGATTTCCCGCGCGATTCCCTTTGTCGAACTGGTGGCATGGTACCAAGTGGCGGATGTCGCCTGGATCACCCCGCTGGCTGACGGGATGAACCTCGTGTGCAAGGAATACGTCGCCTCGCGCAAGGATGGTGACGGCGTGCTGGTGCTCTCGGAATTCGCAGGTGCGGCAGTGGAGATGGGGGCGGCCGTGCTCACCAACCCCTGGTCGACCCGCGCCATGGATTTCGCCATCGATCTCGCGCTCGACATGCCCGAGGAAGAGCGCCGCGCCCGCATGGCCCTCCTGCGTGCGGCGGTCGAGAAGCGCGACACGCGGCATTGGGCGTCGGACCAGTTGTCGCTGCTGTCGCCGGAGAACTTCGGCAAGAAAGCCGGAAAGGGCGAGACCGCAGCCGCCTGATCCCCTTGGGACATCGCTTGATCACCCCGCCGCGACTAGCGCGCGGGGTGATTGGCGATTGCCCATGCCGGACACGGCGAGCATTCACCAAACAAGCAATCAACAAACGGAAAAGGCGGGCCCGAAAGCCCGCCTGATCGCATTCGTCTGACACCTGCCCGACCGGGAAGAAGGCCGCAGCCCGCCTCAGGCGGAGGCCACATCCCCTTGGGTTTCGCGCATCGCCGTCAGCTCCTGCGCGACGAGGAAGGCGAGCTCCAGCGACTGCGAGGCGTTGAGGCGCGGATCGCAGGCGGTGTGGTAGCGGTCCGAGAGGCTCTCGTCGGAGACGGCATAAAGCCCGCCGGTGCATTCAGTCACGTCCTGACCGGTCATCTCGAAATGCACGCCGCCGGGCACGGTGCCCTCATCGCGGTGCACTGCGAAGAACTCGCGCACTTCACTCAGCACCGACTCGAAGGGCCGCGTTTTATACCCCGAGGCCGACTTGACGGTGTTGCCGTGCATCGGATCGCAGGTCCAGAGCACCTTGGCGCCCATTTCCTTGACCGTCTTGATCAGGCGCGGCAGATGATCGCCCACCTTGCCCGCGCCGAAACGCGCGATCAGGGTCAGGCGGCCCGCCTCGTTCTCGGGGTTCAGCTTCTCGATCAGGACCTTGAGATCCTCGGTGGTCATCGAGGGGCCGCACTTCAGGCCGATCGGGTTCAGCACACCGCTGGCGAACTCGACGTGCGCGCCGTCGGGCTGACGGGTGCGGTCCCCGATCCAGACCATGTGGCCCGAGCCCGCGAGCCACTTGCCCGAGGTCGAGTCGACCCGTGTCAGCGCCTCTTCGTATTCCAGCAGCAGCGCCTCGTGGCTGGTGTAGAAGTTCACCTGGTGCAGCGCCGCCGAGCGCGAGCTGTCGATGCCCGCGGCCTTGATGAAGTCGAGCGTGTCCGACAGGCGGTTGGCCATCTCGCGGTAGCGCGTGGCTTTCTCGCCCTCGACGAAGCCGAGTGTCCAGGAATGCACCTGGTGCACGTCGGCGTAACCGCCGGTCGAAAACGCGCGCAGCAGGTTCAGCGTGGCGGCGGCCTGGGTGTAGGCCTGCAGCATCTTCTGCGGGTTGGGCTGCCGCGCTTCGGGGGTGAAGGCCAGTTCGTTGATGATATCGCCGCGGAAGCTCGGCAGCTCGACACCGTTCACCGTTTCGGTGGGGGCAGACCGCGGCTTGGCGAACTGGCCGGCCATACGGCCCACCTTCACCACCGGCACCTTGGCGCCATAGGTCAGCACCATCGCCATTTGCAGCATCACCTTGAAGGTGTCGCGGATTGAGTTTGCCGAGAACTGGTCAAACGCCTCGGCGCAATCTCCGCCCTGCAGCAGGAAGGCCTCGCCGCGCGACGCCTTGCCAAGCTCTTCGCGCAGCCGCCTGGCTTCGCCGGCAAAGACCAGCGGCGGATACTTCGCAAGCTGTGCCTCGACTGCGTTCAGCTCTGCCTGGTCCTGATAGTCCGGCATCTGAATCCGCGGTTTTGCTCTCCAGCTCGATTTGCTCCACTCGGTCATGGCTCTCTCCCAGCGACACTCCGTTAGCGTAAACGTCTTGGTAAAAACGTCCTGTGGCTATACCGAAGAGGCGGTCCTAAAGCCATAGGAAAAAGCGCCCGATCTGCCTCGGCGGAAGGCGCCCCCGGACGCGCAGAAAAAAAGCACTTCACTCTGCATCTTTTGTCACGAAAACGACATCCCTTGACGCTGCGTGGCTTTCCTGCCCATGTGACCCTCGCCCGCCCCCGCGCGGCGGGTGCCCATCAAGGATCCGCGCGATGTCCGACCCGCGAGTGCCCGCCGCACCAGCCAGCGTCCCGAAGCCGCGCCGCTTCGTCTTTGTCCTGCTTCAGGAATTTACCCTTCTGAGCTTCTCGGCCGCCATCGAGACACTGCGGATCGCCAACCGCATGGCGGGGCAAACGCTCTACGACTGGCGCCTCACCGGCGCCGAGGGCGACAGCGTGCGCTGCTCGGCGGGGGTCGAGTTCCGGCTCGATTGCGCGCTGCCCGAGCTCAGCCGCGACGACACCATCATGGTCTGCGGCGGCATCGACGTGCATCTCGCCACCACCCGCAAGCTGCTGGGCTGGCTGCGCCGCGAGGCCCGGCGTTGCCAGGCAGTGGGCGGGCTCTGCACCGCGAGCTGGACGCTGGCCAAGGCCGGGCTGCTCGACGGCAAGCGCGCGACCATCCACTGGGAGAACCACGACGGCTTCTCCGAGGAGTTCGAGGAGGTCGAGCTTTCAAAGCGAATCTTCGTGATCGACGGCAACCGGATGACCGCCGCAGGCGGAACCGCCTCAATCGACCTCATGCTGAAGATCATCGCCGACGACCACGGCTCCGATCTGGCGAACGCGGTGGCGGACCAGCTGGTCTACAGCTCGATCCGCACCGATCAGGACACCCAACGCCTGTCGGTGCCCACCCGCATCGGCGTGCGCCACCCCAAGCTGAGCCAGGTCATCCACCGCATGGAGGCCAATATCGAAGAGCCGGTCAGCCCCGCTGTGCTGGCCAAGGAAGTGGGCATGTCCACCCGCCAGCTCGAGCGGCTGTTCCGCCGCTACCTCAACCGCTCGCCCAAGCGCTACTATATGGAGCTGCGCCTGCAGAAGGCGCGCAACCTGCTGATGCAGACCGACATGAGCGTGATCAACGTCGCACTGGCCTGCGGCTTCGCCAGCCCCTCGCATTTCTCGAAGTGCTACCGGGCGCATTACCAGACAACGCCCTATCGCGAGCGCGGCACCTCTGGCACCCGCGCCGAGGACTGACGCCGCGCCCCCTCCGGCGCCCGCGACGCTGAGGCGCCGCAGCATACTCCCCTTGCTCAGCCCGCCCCCATGCTTTGCGCAGTGGTCTCCATAGTGACGTTACTGGAGCGTATTTTTGCTGCGCTGAACGCTCTTTTCTTTTGCAATTTGCCCGCATAGGCTCCCGACTTAATAACAAGTAACCAATTCGGGAGATACTACATGAAGAAGTGGCTTCTGGCCTCTGCGCTTCCGCTCGTCACCGCCGGTGCCGCCTATGCGGATGAGGCCAAGATTGGCGTCATCCTCGGCTTCACCGGTCCGATCGAATCCCTGACGCCCTCGATGGCGGGGAGCGCCGAGCTGGCGCTGGCGGAAATCAACGAGAGCGGCAACTTCCTCGAGGACGTGACGCTGGTTCCGGTCCGCGCCGACTCCACCTGCATCGACAGCGCCGCCGCCACCGCCGCGGCCGAACGCCTGGTGACCACCGATGGCGTCGTCGCCATCATGGGCGCGGACTGCTCGGGCGTGACAGGCGCGGTTCTGTCGAACGTCGCCCTGCCGAACGGCGTGCCGATGATCTCGCCCTCGGCGACCTCGCCGGCGCTGTCGGCAGCAGAAGACAACGGCCTGTTCTTCCGCACGTCCCCCTCGGACGCCCGTCAGGGCGAAGTGCTCGCCGGCATCCTCGGTGAGCGCGGCATTTCGTCGGTGGCGGTGACCTACACCAACAACGACTACGGCAAGGGCTTTGCCGATGCCTTCGAGGCGGCCTTCAAGGACGCCGGCGGCGAGATCACCCTCGCCTCCCCGCACGAAGACGGCAAGGCCGACTACTCGGCCGAAGTCGGCGCGCTGGCCTCGGCCGGCGGCGACGCGCTGGTGGTGCTGGGCTATTCGGACCAGGGCGGCAAGGGCATGATCCAGGCCTCGCTCGACACCGGTGCCTTCGACACCTTCGCGCTGGGAGACGGGATGTATTCCGACGCGCTCCTCGCAGACCTCGGCAGCGACATCGACGGATCCTTCGGCTCGGTGCCGTGGGCGGAAGGTGAAGGCGCCGAGAAGTTCAAGGCCGTTGCGGAAGCCGCCGGCGTGAACTCCGAAAGCTCCTACACCCGCGAAAGCTACGACGCCGCGGCGCTGATCGCGCTGGCGATGGCCAAGGGTGGCGAGCCCTCCTCGGCCGCGGTCGCCGCGAACATCCTCGACGTCGCCAACGCACCGGGCGAGCCGATCCTGCCGGGCGAGCTGGGCAAGGCCCTCGAGATCCTCAAGGCGGGCGGCGACATCGACTACGTCGGCGCCACCAACGTCGAGCTGATCGGACCGGGCGAAGCCGCCGGCACCTACCGCTATTACGAGATCAAGGACGGCGCCTTCGAGACCGTCTCGTTCAAGTAAGCGAAAGACCACAGCGCCCGGGGCCAGAGCTCCGGGCGCTTCTCAACACAAGGGCGCGGAAGAACACGCGCCGCGAAGAACCAAACAAAAACACGGGCAAAAAACGGGCCCGCTGGGGAAACAAGATTTGATCCGCGTCGAAAACCTTCACCGCCATTTCGGCGGTTTTCGTGCCGTTGACGGGGCCAGCCTGGAGATCGCCAAGGGCTCGATCACCGGGCTCGTCGGGCCAAACGGCGCCGGCAAGACCACGCTGTTCAACGTCGTCGCCGGGGCGCTCGCGCCCACCTCGGGCCGGGTGCTCATGGATGGCGAAGACGTGAGCGGGCTGCCGCCGCACGAGCTCTTCCACAAGGGGCTGCTGCGCACCTTCCAGATCGCGCATGAATTCAGCTCGATGAGCTGCCGCGAGAACCTGATGATGGTGCCGGGCAGCCAATCGGGCGAAAGCCTGTGGAACGCCATTTTCGGCCGCGGCCGCATTGCCCAGGAAGAGGCCATGCTGCTGAAGAAGGCCGACGAGGTGCTCGACTTCCTGACCATCTCGCACCTCAAGGACGAGAAGGCGGGCAACCTTTCGGGCGGTCAGAAGAAGCTGCTCGAGCTCGGCCGCACGATGATGGTCGACGCCAAGATCGTCTTCCTCGACGAGGTCGGCGCGGGGGTCAACCGCACGCTGCTCAACACCATCGGCGACGCCATCCTGCGGCTCAACCAGGAGCGCGGCTACACCTTCTGCATGATCGAACATGACATGGATTTCATCGGGCGGCTTTGCGACCCGGTCATCGTCATGGCCGAAGGCAAGGTGCTGGCCGAGGGCACGGTGGACGAGATCAAGGCAAATGAGGCGGTGATCGAGGCCTATCTCGGCACCGGGCTGAAGAACAAGGAGATGATCGGCGGATGAGCGGCGAGATCTACGGCGATCGCGGCAACAAGGACCGCTCGATCACCAATCCCAAGGGCATGGGCGACGCCTGGCCGGTGAAACCCGGCGGCGCGGCCCATGCGGCCCCCGGGGGGCCCTTCCTCATCGGCGATGCGATGACCGGCGGCTACGGCAAGGGCGCGGACATCCTGCATGGCTGCACCATCGCCGTCGAACGCGGCGAGATCGCCGTCATCGTCGGACCGAACGGTGCCGGCAAGTCCACCGCCATGAAGGCGGTCTTCGGCATGCTCGATCTGCGGTCGGGCTCGGTGCGGCTCGATGGCGAGGACATCACCGCGCTCTCGCCGCAGGACCGCGTGCGGCGCGGCATGGGCTTCGTGCCGCAGGTGCGCAACATCTTCCCCTCGATGACGGTGGAAGAGAACCTCGAGATGGGCGCCTTCATCCGCAAGGACGATTTCCGCCAGACCATGGAGCAGGTCTACACGCTGTTCCCGATCCTGCGCGACAAGCGCCGGCAGGCGGCGGGCGAGCTCTCGGGCGGCCAGCGTCAGCAGGTGGCCGTGGGCCGCGCGCTGATGACCCGGCCCAAGGTGCTGATGCTCGACGAGCCGACCGCGGGCGTTTCGCCCATCGTCATGGACGAGCTCTTCGACCGTATCCTCGAGGTGGCGCGCACCGGCATCCCGATCCTCATGGTCGAGCAGAATGCCCGGCAGGCGCTGGAGATCGCCGACAAGGGCTACGTGCTGGTACAGGGCGGCAATGCCTTCACCGGCACCGGCAAGGAGCTTCTGGCCGATCCCGACGTGCGGCGGAGCTTCCTCGGTGGTTGATCTGCATCGCCGACTGACCGGCGCAGCGATCTGCGGGGCACTCTCCCTCGCGGCGCTGCCCGCCTTCGCGGAAGGCGCGCGCGTCTCGCTCGCGTGCGATCGCGTCACCGTCTGCTCCGAGGCGGGCACCTGCACCGATGCGGAGGGCCAAGTCAGCTTCGTGCTGGCGCCGGTCGACACCGATGCCACCGGCGCGGGCGCCTACGAGCTCACCATCGACGGCGGCGCTTCCCTGGCGGCGCAGGCGATGAGCTTTGCCGGTCCCTATCTCTGGGCCCCGGCACTCGGCCACCGAGAGACGCTGACCTTCACCAGTGAAACCTCCGCGCTCTGGCTCCGCCAGACCATCGAGACCGGCACCACCGCGCCGCCCTCGGCGGAGATCGACTTTCTGACATGCAGGATCCTACCCTGATGGACTTCCTCAACGCATTCGTGGCCTTGGCCAATTTCGTCATCGTGCCGGCGCTCGCCTACGGCAGCCAGCTGGCGCTCGGCGCGCTCGGCGTGACGCTGATCTACGCAATCCTGCGTTTCTCCAACTTTGCCCATGGCGACACCATGGCCTGGGGCACCATGTGCGCCGTGCTGGCCACCTGGGGCCTGCAGGCCGCGGGGATTAGTCTCGGACCACTTCCGACCGCCCTGCTCGCCATCCCCGCCGGCATCGCCGGGGCCGCGGTGCTGGTGCTGGCGACCGACCGCGTGGTCTACCGCTTTTACCGCGCGCAAAAGGCCAAGCCGGTGATCCTGGTGATCGTCTCGATGGGCATCATGTTCGTCTACAACGGGCTCACCCGCTTCGTGATCGGCCCCGATGACCAGAACTTCGCCGACGGCGAGCGCTTCCTGATTTCTGCGCGCGACTTCAAGGCAATGACCGGCCTCGATGAGGGCCTCGCGATAAAGACCACCCAGGCGCTCACCGTTGTGGTGGCGCTGATCACCGTCTCGCTGCTGTTCTGGTTCCTCAATCGCACGCGCACCGGAAAGTCGATGCGCGCCTATTCCGACAACGAGGACCTGGCGCTGCTCTCGGGCATCAACCCCGAGCGTGTGGTCACCGTGACCTGGCTGATCGTGGCGGCGCTGGCGACCATCGCCGGGGTGCTCTACGGGCTCGACAAGAGCTTCAAACCCTTCACCTACTTCCAGCTGCTGCTGCCGATCTTTGCGGCGGCCATCGTTGGCGGCATCGGCAACCCGCTTGGTGCCATTGCCGGCGGCTTCGTCATCGCCTTCTCCGAGGTGGGCATCACCTACGCCTGGAAGAAATTCCTCACCTACTTCCTGCCGGAGAGCATGGCGCCCGACGGGCTCGTGCAGCTGCTTTCCACCGACTACAAATTCGCGGTCAGCTTCGTGATCCTGGTGATCGTGCTGCTGTTCCGCCCGACCGGACTGTTCAAGGGGCAGACCATATGACCCGCACCATTGGTCTTTTCGCGCTGGTCGCAGCGCTGATCCTCGGCACCGGCTTCCTGCAGAGCTGGAACTCGGCGCTGATCATCCTCAACATGGGCCTCGTGAGCGCGATCATGGCGCTCGGGGTGAACCTGCAGTGGGGCCTTGCCGGGCTCTTCAACGTCGGCGTCATGGGCTTTGTCGCCGTCGGCGGGCTGGCCGTGGTGCTGGTCTCGATGGCGCCGGTCCCCGAGGCTTGGGATGCTGGCGGCCCCCGCGTCATCGGCGCGATCCTCTTCGGCATCGCCGTGGTCGTCGCGGCCGTGCTGGCCTGGAAGAAGCTCGCTACCGGCGTGCGCGGCTGGGCCGTGGCGGCAATCACCGTGGCGGGCTTCTTCGCCTACCGCGCGCTGCTCGACCCGGCGGTGGATGCCATCGAGGCGGTGAACCCCGCAGCCACCGGCTATCTCGGCGGGCTCGGCCTGCCGGTGCTGCTGGCCTGGCCGGTGGGCGGCGTGATGGCGGCGGGCGTGGCCTGGGCGATCGGCAAGACAGCGCTCGGGCTGCGTTCGGACTATCTCGCCATCGCGACCCTGGGCATTGCCGAGATCATCATCGCGGTGCTGAAGAACGAGGACTGGCTGGCGCGCGGCGTGAAGAACGTCATCGGCCTGCCCCGCCCCGTGCCCTACGAGATCGACCTGCAGGCCGATCCGGGTTTCGTCGAAACCGCAGGCTCGCTGGGCCTTGATGCCACCACGGCCTCGACGCTGGCGGTGAAGCTTGGCTACTCGCTGCTGTTCACCGTGGTGCTGGTGGTGCTGCTGATCCTCGCCCAGCTGGCGCTGAAATCGCCTTGGGGCCGGATGATGCGCGCGATCCGCGACAACGAGACCGCCGCCGAGGCGATGGGCAAGGACGTCACCCGTCGCCACCTGCAGATCTTCGTGCTCGGCTGCGCGCTCTGCGGCATGGCCGGCGCGATGATGACCACGCTCGATGGCCAGCTCACCCCGGGCACCTACCAGCCGCTGCGCTACACCTTCCTCATCTGGGTGATGGTGATCGTCGGCGGCTCGGGCAACAACCTTGGCGCGGTGCTCGGCGGCTTCCTGATCTGGTTCCTCTGGGTGCAGGTCGAGCCGATGGGCCAATTCGCGATGAACCTGATCACCTCGGGCATGGCCGACGGCTCAGCGATCAAGGCCCATCTGCAGGACAGCGTCCAGCACATGCGGCTGCTGACCATGGGGGTGATCCTGCTGCTGGTGCTGCGCTTCGCACCGCGCGGACTGCTGCCCGAGAAGTGAAACGCGCCGCTGACCCCGCCCCCGGCGGGGTCAGCAACCTTTGGCCGAGAGCCACCCCGGGGCTGCGCGGGCTTTGGCCGAACGGACAGCGTGTCGCAGCCTAAGACTATGGTAATCTGCCCGTCTCATCTTAGGTGGACGTCACCGCCGACGAACCTGCCCTCCGCCGGTGCGCAAGAGGCCGGGAACATCGTCCCGGCGCATTCGTTCAGGAGTCATGAGACACATGAATTGGCAAAGCATCACCCGCAACTGGGGCCTCACCGCCGAACGCCTTCCGCAACGTTTCCCGCATCTCGACAGCGACGAGCTGCGCGCACGCCCCCGGAGCCGCGAGGAACTCACCGCCGAGATCGCCCGGCGCCACGACCTGACCCTGCAAGAAGCGGAACGCGAGCTGGACGATTGGGCCTTCGCGCTCGGCGCGGCCCAGAAGCTCGACCGGCTTGCCGGGTAGGCTTTCCCGAGGACTGTATGGCCGGGCCGCGTGACGCCGCCCGCGTGCCGTTTCAGCCCAGCGAGGTCACCCAGAGGATGCTCGCATCCTCGGCACTGACCGACACCACGTTGTGCCCCATCGAGGCGTCGTAATACGCGGAGTCGCCGCGGCGCATCTCGATGGGCTCATAGAACTCGGTGTAAAGCGTTACGACGCCCGTGAGCACGTAGAGGAACTCTTCTCCGTCGTGCCGAACCCATCCGTCGAATTCGTCCATGGACCGGGCGCGCACCCGCGCGCGGTAGGGCAGCATCTTCTTGCGGGTCAGCGATTCTGCCAGCAGTTCATGCTCGTAGGTCGTGGTGACCTGCCGCAGCCCCTCGCCGTCCTTGACGTGCACCATCCGGCCCGAGACCTGCTCGCGCTTCGGCGGGGTGAAAAGCTGGGGCACCGATATTCCCAGCCCTACCGCCAGCTTCTTGAGCGCCTCGTAGGTCGGAGACATCTGCCCGTTCTCGATCTTCGAGAGCGTCGAGCGCGCCAGCCCGGCCTGCTTGGCAGCCTGTTCCAGCGTCCAGTCCCGTTCCTTGCGCAGCTCGCGCACGCGCGCGCCCAGATCGAGCGGCTCGGCGGAGTGTTCCTGCCCGGACTCGCGGGCAATGCGGATGAGGGTACGGGGATCACGCGACATGAAACTGCCATAGCCTTCCGCCGCCACGCTTGCAATGCCGCTTGCGGCGGGCTTGCGCGACTCCCGCGGCCTGCCTAAGCCTTTCGCCATGCTGTCCGTTTTCGATGAAGGCGCTTTTGCCCCCTGTCCCGCCCGCTTCAATCTCGCCGCCCATGTGCTTGCGGCGGGCGCGGCCACGCCCGACAAGATCGCTTTGTCGATCCTGCGCCCCAGCGCGACCGAGCACTGGTCCTACGCGCGGCTCATTGCTGCGGTGCGGGGCACCGCAACCGGGCTCCTGCAGGCCGGGCTCGAGCCAGGGCAGATCCTGCTGCTGCGGCTGGGAAACACGGTGGATTTTCCGATCAGCTACCTTGGCGCTATCGCCGCAGGTATCGTACCAGTGCCGACCTCCTCGCAGCTGACCGAGCCCGAGGTGGCCCGTATCATTGCGCAGCTTTCCCCCGCAGCGATCTTGCTCGGCGACAGGATCGCCTGTCCCGCCACGGATATCCCGACCCACACAGCCGAGCGCTTCACCCCCTGGCACGACCTGCCGCCCGCAGACTTCGCCATGGGTGATCCGGAGCGGCTTGCCTACATCATCTACACCTCGGGCACCTCCGGCGTACCCCGCGCCGTCGCCCATGCGCATCGCGCGATCTGGGCGCGACAGATGATGATGGAGGACTGGTACGGTCTGCGCGCCGACGACCGGCTGTTGCACGCCGGGGCCTTCAACTGGACCTACACGCTGGGCACCGGCCTCATGGACCCCTGGACCCGCGGCGCCACGGCGCTCATCCCCAAGGCCCGCACCGATCCTGCGCAGCTTGCAGTGCTGATGAAGCGCAACGATGCCAGCATCTTCGCCGCCGCGCCGGGCGTGTTTCGGCAGGTGCTGAAATTCCCCCTCCCGCCGCTGCCCGATCTGCGCCACGCGCTCTCAGCCGGCGAGAAACTCTCTGACCCGATCCGCGAGCGCTGGCGCGCGGCGACGGGCAGCGAGATCTACGAGGCCTTTGGCATGTCCGAATGCTCGACCTTCATTTCGGGATCCCCCGAAAGGCCCGCCGCCGCCGGCACGCTCGGCCGTCCGCAGAACGGGCGGCGCGTGGCCGTTCTCGGCCCGGACCACGCGCCGGTCCCCCTCGGAGAACCCGGTACGCTCGCGGTGCATCGCACCGACCCGGGCCTCATGCTCGGCTACCTCGGGGCGCCCGAGGAAACCCGGGCGCGGCTTGCCGGCGACTGGTTCCTCACCGGCGATCAGGCCGCCATGGCCGAGGATGCCTCGATCAGCTACCTCGGCCGCGGCGACGACATGATGAACGCCGGCGGCTACAGGGTCTCGCCGCTGGAAGTCGAGGCGGCGCTGGCGGGTCTGCCGGGAATCCTCGAACTGGCGGTCACCGATCTTGCGGTAAAAGAGGGCGTCCGGGTCATTGCCGCCTTCTACGTCGCCGAAACCGAGCTTGATCCGGACATGCTCAAGGCTGACGCGGCCGAGAAACTCGCGCGCTACAAGCAGCCCCGCGCCTGGGTGAGGGTCGAGACCCTGCCCCGCAGTGCCAACGGCAAGCTGCGGCGCAAGGCGCTTCAGCAGGTCGCACCGGAGTGACGACAGGGGCCGGGCGCGGTGCCCGGCCGCCGATGGCTCAGCTGCAGCCCGACGTGCCGCCGCACGTGTTGCACTTCATGCAGGTGCCGTTGCGCACCAGCGTATAGTTGCCGCATTCGCCGCAGGCCTCGCCCTCGTAGCCCTGCATGCGTGCCTTTGTGCGCGCGTCCATGGCGAGCGACGAGGTGCTCATTGCCGCGGAGCTCACCGCCGGGCGCTCCTCGGAGATCAGCGTGCCGAGCGCCGAAAGCTCCTGCGGCAGCCGCTTGCGCAGATACCCCGACGAAGAGATATGCTTGAGCACCTCGAGCGAGCGGGTTGCGGCGCTTTCGCTCAGTTCTTCGACATTGCCGAGCCCGTCTTCCTCGCCGCGTCCGAGATCGTCGAAGGACGCGCCCGAGGGTTTCACATGGGCGAGATCCGTGCGGTCGAGATAGGACACCGCCAGCTCGCGGAACACGTAATCGAGGATCGAGGTCGCGTTCTTGATGCTGTCGTTGCCCTGCACCATGCCCGCCGGCTCGAACTTGGTGAAGGTGAAGGCGTCGACGAATTCCTCCAGCGGCACGCCGTATTGCAGGCCCACCGACACCGCGATGGCGAAGTTGTTCATCATCGCCCGGAAGCCCGCGCCTTCCTTGTGCATGTCGATGAAGATCTCGCCAAGCGAGCCGTCGCCGTATTCGCCGGTGCGCAAATACACCTTGTGCCCGCCGACAACCGCCTTCTGGGTGTACCCCTTGCGGCGGTCGGGCATCTTCTCGCGGTGCGAGCGCACCAGCTCCTTGATCACCACCTTCTCGATGACCTTCTCGGCCAGCACCTGCGCCTTGGCGGCGGGGGTGCCGGTCTCCAGCACCTCCTGCGCCTCCTCGTCATCCTCCACCAGCGCCGCGGCGAGCGGCTGGCTGAGCTTGGAGCCGTCGCGGTAGAGCGCATTGGCCTTGACCCCCAGCGACCACGACAGCTCGTAGGCCTTCTGGCAATCCTCGATGGTGGCCGAGTTGGGCATGTTGATGGTCTTGGAGATCGCCCCCGAGATGAAGCTCTGCGCCGCGGCCATCATCTGGATGTGGCTGTCGACACTGAGGTAGCGCTTGCCCTTCTTGCCGCAGGGGTTGGCGCAGTCGAAGACGCCGAGATGCTCGTCCTTGAGGAAGGGCGCGCCCTCGAGCGTCATGGTCCCGCAGACATGGTCGTTCGCCGCCTCGATCTCGGCCTTGCTGAAGCCGAGGTGGCGCAGCAGATCGAAGCTGGGGTCAGAGAGCTTCTTGGCCGGAATGCCCAGCGTGCCGCGGCAGAACTCCTCGCCCAGCGTGAACTGGTTGAAGACAAAGCGAATGTCGAAGGCGGTGGCCAGGGCGGCCTCGATCTTCTCGAGTTGCGCCTTGCCGAAGCCATGGCCAATCAACGCCGTGTGGTTCACGCCCGGCGCATTGCCGAGCGAGCCGTGGCCGACTGCATAGGCGGTGATCTCCTCGATCTGGCTGGGTGTGTAGCCAAGACCCGCCAGCGCTGCAGGCACCGAGCGGTTGATGATCTTGAAATACCCGCCGCCTGCGAGCTTCTTGAACTTCACCAGAGCAAAGTCGGGCTCGATGCCGGTGGTGTCGCAGTCCATCACGAGGCCGATCGTTCCGGTCGGTGCGATCACCGTGGTCTGGGCATTGCGGTAACCGTGTTTCTCGCCCAACTCCAGTGCCTCGTCCCATGCGGATTTCGCAAGCTCGACAAGGGTTTGGTCGGGACAGTTCGCGTTATCCAGCGGTACGGGTGTGACCGCCAGCGCCTCGAAGCCATCCGACTTGCCGTGGGCGGCGGCGCGGTGGTTGCGGATCACCCGCAGCATGTGTTCCCGGTTGCGGTCGAAGCCTGCAAAGGTGCCCAGTTCTGCGGCGATCTCGGCCGAGGTGGCATAGGCCGTGCCGGTCATCACGGCGGTCAGCGCGCCGCAGAGCGCCCGGCCCGCGGCGCTGTCATAGCTCAACCCCATGGTCATCAGCAGCCCGCCGATGTTGGCATATCCAAGCCCAAGGGTCCGGAAATCATAGGAACGTTGGGCAATTTCCTTGCTCGGGAA
Source organism: Salipiger sp. PrR003 (assembly GCF_010500785.1). NCBI lineage: Bacteria > Pseudomonadati > Pseudomonadota > Alphaproteobacteria > Rhodobacterales > Roseobacteraceae > Salipiger > Salipiger sp. PrR003. Next base: position 209,578 of record NZ_JAAGOV010000065.1, on the reverse strand, counting down.
CTGCGCCATCAGCACCGAGATTTCCAGCGTCAGCGTCCAGAGCCGCGTGGCATGCACATAGCTGTCCGCATCGAACTTGCCGCCCTTGAGGAAGGTCAGCAGGTTCATCGAGGCGAGGTTGCAGGCGGTGTCGTCGAGGAACATATACTCCGAGCACGGGTTCGAGCCACGGATGGCGCCGTCCTCGGGACAGGTGTGCCAGGCGTTGACAGTGTCGTGGAACTGGATCCCCGGATCGGCGCAGGCCCAGGCAGCATGCCCGACCTGCTCCCAAAGATCGCGCGCTTTCAGGGTTTTGGCGATGGTTCCGTCGGTGCGTCGGATGAGCTCCCAATCGGCATCGTCCCTCACGGCCTGCAGGAAGGCATCGGTGACGCGAATCGAGTTGTTGGAGTTCTGTCCCGAGACGCTGGCATAGGCCTCGCTGTCCCAGTCGGTGTCGTAGGTCGGGAACTCGATGCTGGCGTAGCCCTGCTTGGCGTAATCCAGAACCCGCTTGATGTAGGTCTCTGGAATGGCGAGCTTTTTCGCCTCGCGCACCGCCGTCTTCAGCGCCGTGTTGACCGTGGGGTCATAGCCATCCGCCTCGGCCCCATCCCATTGCCGGATCGCGTCGAAGATCGCGTTGAGCATCTTTTCGTGCATCTTCGAGCCCGCAACGATGCTGGCGACCTTCTGCTCTTCGCGAACCTTCCAGTTGATGAAGTCCTCGATGTCCGGGTGATCGGCGTCGACGATCACCATCTTCGCGGCGCGGCGGGTGGTGCCGCCGGACTTGATCGCCCCGGCAGCGCGGTCGCCAATCTTGAGGAACCCCATGAGGCCGGAGGATTTGCCGCCACCCGAAAGCCGCTCGTTCTCGGCGCGCAGCGACGAGAAGTTGGTGCCGGTGCCCGAGCCGTATTTGAACAGCCGCGCCTCGCGCACCCAGAGGTCCATGATGCCGCCCTCGTTCACCAGGTCATCGCTGACCGACTGGATGAAACAGGCGTGCGGCTGCGGGTGCTCGTAGGCGGACTTGGACTTGGTGAGCTTGCCGGTCTTGTGGTCGACGTAGAAATGTCCCTGGCCGGGGCCGTCAATGCCGTAGGCCCAGTGCAGCCCGGTGTTGAACCATTGCGGCGAGTTCGGCGCGGCGGTCTGGCTCGCCAACATGTGGCGCATCTCGTCGAAGTAGGCCCTCGCGTCGGCCTCGGTGGTGAAATAGCCCCCCTTCCAGCCCCAGTAGGTCCAGGCACCCGCCAGACGATCGAAGACCTGCTTGGCCGAGGTCTCGCCGCCGCGCGGTGTATCGGTCTCGGCGGGAATCGCGCGCCAGAGGAACTCGGGAACACCGGCTTCCCTCACCTTCTTCAGCGCCGAGGGCACGCCCGCCTTGCGAAAGTACTTCTGCGCGATCACGTCCGAAGCAACCTGGCTCCAGCCGGCGGGCACCTCCATGCCCTCCAGCTTGAAGACCGAACTGCCGTCTGGGTTACGTATTTCGGAGGTGGTGGTGACGAAGTCGATGCCCGCATAGGCGTCCTGCCCCGCCGTGGTATACCGTCTCTCGATCTTCATGGTCTCTGCCCCTGCCTGCTGACCCTAATCAAAATTCGGACTGCAAGGCACGGGAGGCCCGACGACGGACGCACTCTCGCACGCGCCGCCGTGTTCTGGCGTTTCCATATGGTCTGTCCCTGCGGAAGGCCACTACATATTGTGGCTCTTGGTCCGTTGATAACAAGTTGGCTCACATCCCCGTCATCGGTCAACGGAAAATTCCGGCCACAGCCATATATTTGGTGATGCGCCAGAAATAAGGCACTAGGGCTATGGGCCCTCAAGAGGAGTGGCGAAATTCCGGTGCCTGCAGCAGCTCCGGCTACCTTCGAAGTTTCAGAGCCCATCTGACACAGTCTGTGTCAGATAAGCACAAGATGTGGTTTATTGTCTCTTACCGCGCCACAGTGGCATTAGCGCCGCCGGACCGGGTGTGATGCACGAAAGACACGCGTTTCTGCCCAGCATTTAAGCAAGACGCCACGTCACAATCCGAGCCCAAAACGCGCGACAGCGCCATCCTCCTGACGATTGCGATGCAAGGGACGTCGATGTTAGGAGAGGAGGATGTCGATGTGAGGAAGGGTGAGCGCCTTGCGCTGTGGTCGGGGCGAGAGGATTCGAACCTCCGACCTACGGTACCCAAAACCGTCGCGCTACCAGGCTGCGCTACGCCCCGACAAGAGAGCCAATACAAGGCTCTTCCGGGATTGAAAAGCCGAAAATCCTAGTCGCAGGGCCAAGCCGCTTCGGTGATTGCCGGGTGTTGCATCTGGCTGCCTTCGGCGATGCCGAGACGGGCCGCCATGCCGCCGTTGATCTCGAGCACGTATTGGGTCGGCGCACCGCTGTCGATGCTCGTGAGATCGCCCGGAATCGCGTTCTCATGCACCGAGACCACGACGCCACGCGCGTCGGCAAAGACCATATCAAGCGGGATCAGCGTGTTCTTCATCCAGAAGGACACCGGATGCGCCTCGTCATAGACGAAGAGCATCCCGGCTGCGGACGGCATCTGCTCGACGAACATCAGCCCGCGCGCGCGTTCCTCTACGCTGTCGGCCACGGCGACGGCGAAACGGGCGCTGCCCCAGTCGCCGCGGAGTTGCACCTCATTGACGTCGCAGGCGGCATAGGCCGCCTGCCCGCCGAGCAGCAGCGCCGCCGCGAGGCTCAGTGCTCCACCGCGGTTTCCCATGCACAGACCTCCGTGGCCATCTGGCCTCGCTTGCCCTGGATCACCCGGATGGCCAGCGCCTCTCCCGGCTGCAGATCCGCGAGCCCCGAGCGCCGCAGCACCTCGATGTGGATGAAGACGTCCTGGTCGCGACCGAAGACATTGGCAAAGCCGAAACCCTTGGCCTTGTCGAACCATTTCACCCGGGCCGGCTCGAGCGGCGCCGACCGGATGATCTCGGGATCGATCTCCTCGAAATCAGCCAGGGGAACACCTGCGGGCGCCTCGGGCGGTTCAATCCTAAAGACCTCGGTGGCCTGGATGCCACGTTCGGTGCTCTGGACACTCACTTCAATGCGGGCGGCGTCAGCCACGGAACTCTGGCCGAAATTGCGCAGCACGTTCGCATGCAGCAATATGTCCGGTCCTCCCTCGTCCGAGATGACGAAGCCGAACCCCTTCACGGGGTCGAACCACTTCACCCGGCCAAGAACGCGCCGCGTTTCACTCTCTTCTTGTGTCAAATGCGTTTCCACTGGTCGTCTTGCGTATCCCCGCCCCCCAATTGCGTTAGGGTGACGTAAAATTGCAAGTCATTGAAACCTATATTTTCTACCAAATTGCTTTTCGCGTATGATGAATTTTACGGATTTAGCCTGGTCACTGTCCACTGATCCGAAACACTTGTGCGCCTCCAGACGAACCGGTCATGCAACCGGAACGCGCCATCGGCCCAAAATTCAATTTCTACGGGAGTGATACGAAATCCCCCCCAAAAATCGGGCCGCGGCGGGTTCGGCCCCTTCGTCGCCGTAATCTTGGCAACTTCCGCCATTAGCGATGCCCGTGACGCTAGAGGCCTGGACTGCTTGGACGCCCATGCCCCTAAACGAGATTTCAGCGAGCGCGACGCGTAATATGCGTCTGCCTGCGGGCCATTCTCCTTAATAACATGTCCACGAACCCGGACCTGACGCCGCAGTGTTTTGGAGTGTAACACAAAGGCTGCCTTGCTGCTGCCCAAAATTTCCTCTGCCTTCGCACTTTCGTAATTAGTGTAGAAAACGAAGGCATTTGCCTCGATTTCCTTCAGCAGAACCATGCGCACGTTGGGCATTCCTTCGGCGTCCACCGTCGCCAGCGCGATCGCATTGGGATCGTTGGGCTCGGTCGCCTCGGCCTCGGTGAGCCAGCGTTGCGCGATGACGAAAGGGTCGTCTCCTGCAAAAATTCCGCCCCGATCGCTCATCTTCCGTCTCCTTTTCCCGCCGGGCGTTGCCCGGAACGGACGTCCAAACTCTTGATGCCTCCGGGCCAATCGCCTAAAGGACACAAATAAAATCAATGCCGGGTAGAGGTCAGGTATGTCAAACACTCTGATGGCCGGGAAGCGCGGCCTGATCATGGGTCTCGCCAACGACAAGTCGATTGCCTGGGGCATCGCGAAGAAACTGCACGAAGCGGGGGCGGAGCTTGCCTTCTCCTACCAGGGCGAGGCGCTGAAGAAGCGCGTCGATCCGCTGGCCGCGCAACTGGGCTCGGACATCGTGCTGCCCTGCGACGTCTCCGACGAGGCTTCGATCGACGCGCTGTTCGACGGGCTGAAGGAGCGCTGGGACAATCTCGATTTCGTGGTCCACGCCATCGGCTTCTCGGACAAGAACGAACTGCGCGGGCGTTACGTCGACACCAGCCGGTCGAACTTCAACCTGACCATGGACATCTCGGTCTACAGCTTCACCGCGGTGATGCAGCGCGCCGAGAAAATGATGAACAACGGTGGCGCCGCGCTAACGCTCACCTACTATGGCGCCGAGCGGATCATGCCCCATTACAACGTGATGGGCGTGGCCAAGGCGGCGCTTGAGGCGTCGGTCCGTTATCTCGCCGAGGACCTCGGCAAGGACGGCATCCGGGTCAACGCCATCTCGGCCGGCCCGATCAAGACGCTGGCCGCCTCGGGCATCGGCGACTTCCGCTACATCATGAAGTGGAACGAGTACAACTCGCCCCTGCGCCGCAACGTGACCATTGACGACGTCGGCGGATCGGCGCTCTACCTGCTGTCCGAACTCGGCGCAGGTGTGACCGGCGAGACGCACCACGTCGACGCGGGCTACCATGTCGTCGGCATGAAGGCCGTCGACGCGCCCGACATTTCCAAGGGCTGAGCCCGTTCACCTGACCAAGGGCCCAGCCCTTCCGACCGACAGACATCCGACAGGGAGAGCCCCATGCCCGAGATGACCGACCGCCTGCCCCATGAAAAGGGCTTCCACGTCAGCTGGGACCAGCTGCACCGCGACAGCCGTGCACTGGCCTGGCGCCTGCAGAGCCACAAGCCCGAGGGCGGCGGCGATTGGCGCGCCGTTGTCGCGATCACCCGCGGCGGCATGGCCCCGGCGATGATCGTGGCACGCGAACTCAACGTCCGCATCGTCGACACGATCTCGGTCAAGAGCTACAACCACCAGGCGCAGTCCGAGCCCAAGGTCATCAAGTTCCCGGACATGGAGGTGATGGGCGACGGCGAGGGCGTGCTGATCATCGACGATCTGGTCGACACCGGCCGCACCCTGGAAGTTGTGCGCAAGCACCTGCCCAAGGCGCATGTGGCCACCGTTTATGCCAAGCCGATGGGCCGCCCGCAGGTCGACAGTTTCATCACCGAGGTGAGCCAGGACACCTGGATCTTCTTCCCTTGGGACATGGCCCTGCAATACGTCAAGCCGTTCCACGGCACCAACGACTGATCTTCGGTCTGAAATCTGCCGAGGGGCGCGGCCGTGCTGGCCGCGCCCCTCTCCGTTTGCAGAAACCGCGCCGCGAGAGCTGCGCTCGACTGCCTCAGGACTCGACCTTGACGCCGGCGGTCAGAGTGTCCTTCCACGGCGTCGTCGGGCGCCCGATCAGCGTCGAGAGCGTCGTGTTCTCGCTGAAAAGTCCTCCCTGCGCCGCGCCGCTGTCACTGTCGGCGAGCATCTGCGCCACCGGCACCGGCAGGCCGGCGCCTTCAAGCGCCGCAGCGTAGTCCGCCTCGCTCATGTTCACATAGGGAATCTCCCTGCCCGCGATCTCCGACAGCGCCGCCGCGAAATCTGCCAGGGTGTAGCTCTCGCTCCCCGCCAGCTCATAGATCGTGCCGCGGGCTGGGGTCGCCCCGGTGAGGACCGCAACGGCGGCCGCCGCATAGTCGGCCCGCGCCGCAGAGGAAATGCGGCCCTCTCCGGCGGCCCCGATCAGCGCCCCATGCTCCAGTGCCGCACCCGCGCCCATGACGTAATTCTCTGTGTACCAGCCGTTGCGCAGCAGCGCGTAGTCGAGCCCAGAGGCGGCGAGCGCCCGTTCAGTCGCCACGTGCTCGCCCGGAAGCACGGTCAGCGGCGAGCTGTCAGCATTGAGGATCGAGGTGTAAGCTATGAACTTCACGCCGACTTTCTTCGCCGCATCAATCACCTTCGCATGCTGATCCGCACGCTTGCCGACTTCGCTCGAGGAGATGAGCAGCAATTTCTCGACCCCAGCGAGAGCCGTTTCAAGCGCCGCCGGATCGTCATAGGCAGCAACGCGCACTGTGAAACCCTGTGCTTCGAGAGCGGCAACCGCTTCGGGGCGGCGCACAAGCGCGCCGATGGTTGCATCCGGCGCAGCCGCCTTGAGCTGCTGCAGAACCAGCGCGCCGAGTTGGCCGCTCGCACCGGTGATGAGGTAGTCGACTGTGTCGGACATGGTCTTTCCTTTCCAAGGTCCCTGCACTGGCGCAGAGTTCCGATTCGAGATATGGTCTCATAAATAGACCTTCTAACATGACCTCGTAAGGAGGCACTTTCACATGACAAGGGTACACGCAGGGAACCACCTCCCAGAGATCTCCGATCCTGTCCGCACAATGCTCGACAGCATGGCCGCCTGGACGGGCGCGCCCGAGGACGAGGCGCAATGCCCCGTGCGCGACGTGCTCGACCGGGTCGGCCAGAAGTGGACGCTGCTGATCCTCGTCGCTCTGGAGCCCTCCCCAAAACGATTTTCGCAATTGCAGCGGCAGGTTGGCGACATTTCCAAACGTATGCTGACGCAAACCCTGAGGCAGCTCGAGCGCGATGGGCTGGTATCCCGGCAGGTCTTCCCGACCAAGCCCCCCTCGGTGGAATACGCGCTCACCGAGCTTGGCCGCTCGGCGCTGGCGCCCATTGGCGCACTGCTGGTCTGGGCCGACAGCAACCACCAGACGATCCGTGCCGCGCGCGCCGCCTTTGACGCAGAAGAAGTCTCCTGAGCCCTCTTCCCCCTGACTTGAGCCGCTGATAGCGTCCGCGCAACACTTAGGGAGAGACCGCACATGACCAGCAAGAGCCGCACCCAAACCACCTTCGCCCCACCGGTGATGGAGGCGCGGCGCTGGCTCGACAGCGTCACGTTTTCTGCAGACCGGCCCCTGATCAACGTCAGCCAAGCCGCCCCCATCGACCCGCCGCCCGCGCCGCTTGTTGCCGCTATGGGCCAGGCGCTGGCCGATCCGGCCACCCACCTCTACGGACCGGTGCTCGGCATGCCCGAGCTGCGCGAGGAACTGGCGCGCCATTGGTCCGCCCATTATGGCGCAAATGTGTCAGCGGAAAACGTCGCGATTACATCTGGTTGCAACCAGGCCTTCGCGGCCTGCATTAGCGCGCTCTGCGGCGAGGGGGATGAGGTTCTGCTGCCGACGCCCTGGTATTTCAACCACAAGATGTGGCTCGACATGTCCGGGGTCACGACCGTGCCGTTGCCCACCGATGCCGAACTCTTGCCGCAGGTGACGACGGCCGCTTCCCTCATCACATCAAGAACGCGCGCCATTGTTCTGGTTTCCCCGAATAATCCCGGCGGCAAGGAGTATCCGGCAGAGACCCTGAGGGCCTTCTTCGACCTCGCACGCGCGCACGGGATCAAGCTGATCGTCGATGAGACCTACAAGGATTTCGACAGCCGCAGCGGCGCGCCGCACGACCTGCTGACCGCGCCCGAGGGCCGTGACACGCTGGTCCAGCTATACAGCTTCTCCAAGGCATACCGCCTCACCGGCCACCGGGTCGGCGCGATCATCGCCAGCGAAGACCTCCTGCCCGAGGTTGAGAAGTTCCTAGATACTGTCGCCATTTGCGCGACGCAGCTCGGGCAGCGCGCGGCGCTCTGGGGGCTACGGAACCTTGCCCAATGGGTCGCTGGCGAGCGCGACGAGATCCTCGACCGCCGCGCCGCCATCGCCGACAACATGCCGCGGCTCGACGCCAAAGGGTGGAAGCTGCTCGGCCTCGGCGCCTATTTCGCCTATCTCGAGCACCCCTTCGCGGAAAGCTCGGCGCAGCTCGCACCAAAGCTGGTGAGAGAGGCCGGCGTCCTTTCTCTTCCGGGCACCATGTTCATGCCGGAGACCGACCCGCGCGGCGCCCGGCAATTCCGCTTTGCCTTTGCCAATGTGAACCGCGCAGAGATCGGCGATCTTTTCGGACGGCTCGAAGCGCTGGACTGGCCCGTCCGGCCGCAGGGCGCGACAGCCCTTGCGAGCAAGGACTTGGCCCAGTAAACCCCGACGCCAGAAACACATGATCAAGAGGCAGCGCATGGCACGCGGCAAGAGCAGCATCGGCAAGACTCTGGTATGGGGTCTTCTGATCCTCGTGGTGATGGGCTTCGGCGCCTTCGGCACGGTGAATTTCAGCGGCGGCCTGCGTGGGATCGGTTCGGTCGGCGACACCGAGATCTCGGTGAACGACTATTCGCGCGCGCTGCAGAACGAGATGCGCGCATTCGAGGCGCAGACCGGCCAGCCGATGACCCTTGATCAGGCACAGCAGTTCGGTCTCGACCGCCAGGTTCTGGCGCAGGTGGTGACCAATGCCGCGCTCGACGACGAGGCCGCCCGCATCGGTCTTTCGGTCGGCGACGACCAGGTGGCCGAAGCGCTGAGCCAGGTCGGCGCCTTCCAGGGTCCCGACGGTAAGTTCAACCGCGAGAGCTATGCCTTCGCGCTGCGCAACACCGGCCTCACCGAAGCCGAATTCGAAGACGACCTGCGCAGCGAAAGCGCCCGGAACCTCCTGAACTCGGCGGTTTACTCCGGCACCACCCTGCCCGACACCTATGTCGACACGCTGCTCGGCTGGGCCGGCGAGACCCGCGACTTCACCTGGGCTCGCCTTGGCGCCGACGCGCTGGAAACCGGCCTGCCGGTGGCCACCGACGAGGAGCTTCAGACCTGGTACGACGCCCATGTCGCGCAGTTCACCCTGCCCGAAACCAAGGTCATCACCTATGCCTGGATCACCCCGGACATGATCGTCGACAACGTCGAGCTGGACGAGGCGACCCTGCGCGCCGCCTATGACGAGCGCAGTGCCGAGTTCAACCTGCCCGAGCGCCGCCTGGTCGAGCGCCTCGTCTTCGGCAACGAGGCCGAGGCGCAGCAGGCGATGGACCGCATCACCTCGGGCGAGATTGGCTTCGAGGGGCTGGTCGAGGAGCGCGGCCTGCAGCTGGCAGACACCGATCTCGGCGACGTGACCAAGGGCGAGCTCGGCGAAGCCGGTGACGGCGTCTATGCGCTCGACACCGGTGAAGTCGCCGGCCCGCTGCCCTCGAACCTCGGCCCGGCGCTCTACCGCGTCAACGCCATCCTGCATGCGCAGGAGACCCCGTTCGAGGAAGCCGTGCCGTCGCTGCGCGATGAGCTGGCGCTCGACCGCGCCCGACGGGTGATCGAAGGCATGGCGCAGAGCCTCGACGACGAGCTGGCCGGTGGCGCGACGCTGGAAGAGCTGGCAAGCGACACCGAGATGGAGCTTGGCACGATCGCCTGGACCCAGCAGAGCGATGAGACCATCGCCGGATATGACGCCTTCCGCGAGGCCGCGCAGGCGGTGACCGCGGACGACTACCCCTCGATCTCCGATCTCGGCGACGGCGGCGTCTTCGCGCTTCGTCTCGACGAGATCCGCCCGCCCGCACCGCGCCCCTTCGAGGAAGTGCGCGACGAAGTTGCCGCGGGCTGGGACAAGGACAAGACAACCGAGATGCTTGTCGCGCAGGCCGAAGACCTGGCGCAGCAAATCGCCGGCGGTGCAAGCTTTGCCGACCTTGGTCTCGAGCCGATGCGGGAGCAGACCCTGACCCGCGACGCGCAGATCCCCGACATGCCGGGTGGCCTGCTCGAGGCTGCCTTCGAGATGCAGCCGGGCGAGGCACGCGCGCTTCCGGGCGACGGTGCGGCGCTGATCATGCAGCTCGACGCCGTGACCCCTGTCGACCGCGAAAGCGACGCCTCCAAGCAGCTCGAGGGGCTGCTGAAGGATCGCGCCGCGAGCAGCGTGGCGCAGGATCTCTTCCGCGCCTTCGTCACCGACATTCAGGAACGCGCCGGGGTCAACATCGACCAGCAGGCGGTGAATGCCGTCCACACCAACTTCCGGTAAGACCATGGCATCTCTGACCCCCTCTTATGACGACTTCGCCCGGGCTTACGAGGCGGGCGAGAACCAGGTCGTCTACACAAGGCTCGCCGCCGATCTCGACACGCCTGTGTCGCTGATGCTCAAGCTCACGGGGGCAGCCAAGGACGCCTTCATGCTCGAGTCGGTCACCGGCGGCGAAGTCCGCGGGCGCTACTCGATCATCGGCATGAAGCCCGACCTCGTGTGGAAGTGCCACGGCAAGGAGGCGCGGCTGAACCGCCAAGCGCGCTTCGACCCCGAGGCCTTCGACGACGAGCCCCTCGATCCGCTCGCCTCGCTGCGCGCGCTGATCGCCGAGAGCAAGATCGACCTGCCCGAAGACCTGCCGCAGGCCGCGGCGGGTCTTTTCGGCTACCTCGGCTATGACATGATCCGGCTGGTCGAGCGTCTGCCCAACGTGAACCCCGACCCTCTCGGCCTGCCCGACGCGGTGATGCTGCGCCCCTCGGTGGTCGCGGTGCTTGACGGGGTGAAGGGCGAGGTGACCGTGGTTGCCCCGGCCTGGGTGCAGTCGGGGCTTTCCGCCCGCGCCGCCTATGCGCAGGCCGCCGAGCGGGTGATGGACGCCGTGCGCGACCTGGAGCGGGCCCTGCCGCAGGCGGGCCGCGAGCTGGGCGAGGCACGCGAGGTCGGGGAGCCGGTGTCGAACTTCACCCGCGAGAGCTACAAGGCTGCGGTTGAAAAGGCCAAGGACTACATCCGCGCGGGCGACATCTTTCAGGTGGTGCCGGCGCAGCGCTGGACGCAGGATTTCCCGCTGCCGCCCTTCTCGCTCTACCGCTCGCTGCGGCGCACCAACCCGTCGCCCTTCATGTTCTATTTCAACTTCGGTGGCTTCCAGGTCATCGGCGCGAGCCCCGAGATCCTCGTGCGGGTCTTCGGTCGCGAGGTCACCATCCGCCCGATCGCCGGCACCCGCCCGCGCGGCGCGACCCCCGAGGAAGATCGGGCGCTCGAGGCCGACCTGCTGGCGGACAAGAAGGAACTGGCCGAGCACCTCATGTTGCTCGATCTGGGCCGCAACGACACCGGCAAGGTCTCGAAGATCGGCACCGTGCGCCCGACCGAACAGTTCACCATCGAGCGCTACAGCCACGTGATGCACATCGTGTCCAACGTTGTCGGTGAATTGGCCGAGGATCAGGATGCGCTGTCGGCCTTCTTTGCCGGCATGCCCGCGGGCACCGTCTCGGGCGCGCCCAAGGTCCGCGCGATGGAGATCATCGACGAGCTCGAGCCCGAGAAGCGCGGCGTCTACGCCGGCGGCGTCGGCTATTTCAGCGCGGGCGGCGACATGGACATGTGCATTGCCCTGCGCACCGCCATCGTGAAGGACGAAAAGCTCTATATCCAGGCGGGCGGCGGCGTGGTCTATGACAGCGACCCCGAGGCCGAGTACATGGAGACCGTCCACAAGTCGAACGCCATCCGGCGGGCGGCGGCAGACGCGGCGCGCTTTACCGGCTCGGGCAATGGCTGACCCATTCCGCGGGCGCATCCGCCGGGCGGTCCCGGCGGATGCGCCCGCGCTCTCGCGCTTGCTGCAGGACTTGGTGTCCGCCGGCAAGCGCAGCGCACGGGCGGACGCGGATTTTGTGCTGTCGCATTACGTGCAGAACCCCGATGGCATCTGCTGCTTTGTGGCCGAGGACGCCGACGGTGCATTGCTCGGGCTGCAATCCATGAAGCGCACCTCCGAGGGCAGTGAGTATGGTACCCCCGGCGGCTGGGGCTTCATCGGCACCCATGTCTCGCCGAGAGCGGCGCGACGCGGCGTCGGCGCGGGCCTCTTCCGCGCCACCCGAGAGGCGGCGCAGACTGCGGGGGTACCTGCCATCGAGGCCTATATCGGCGCCGGCAATACGGGCGGTCAGGCCTATTACGAGGCGATGGGCTTTCGCACCTGGCGCAAGCCCGAGGGCGCGGTCTGCAAGCGCTACGACCTGGCCCCTTGATGCGCCGACGAGGCGCCTAGGCGCCCCGCCGATGTTGCGTCACTCGCTCTCGAAGACCCCGCAGGCGAGCCGGCTGCCCGCATCGCCCGAGGGCTGACTTTCGTAGTCGTCTGGACCCGCGTGCACGATGAAGGCCGAGCCGTCGTCATCCAGAAGCATTTCGGTAACGTCGAAATCGGGCAGGAAGGCTTCGACGGTCAGCGATCCGTCCGGCGCGATGTGCGCATTGGGCAGATCCCCCGGGTGCGGGCCGTTTTCCGCCATCACGCCGTGATCCGCGTCCCCGGAAAGATGTCCCCCCGCAGAGGTAAAGTCGCTCGCCGAACAGTCGCCGGTTTCGTGGATGTGAATGCCATGCGCCCCCTCTGGCAGTCCCTGCAACTCGGCAACGACATGGCCCATGCCCGAAGGTGTGTCGGTCACGGTGACGGTTCCGATGTTGCTGCCATCGGTCCCCGCGAGCTGCGCGGTGGCGGTGGCGGCGATGGCCGGGGCACCGGCAAGCCCGAAAAGAGCGGTGGCAATAGCAATGGTTTTCATGACATCCTCCGTTGGCAAAGGGCGCGGCGACGCGATAAGCCCGCCTCCTGCCCTGCAGCCTCAACGCGGGGCAAGAGCCTCGGTTGCGCGGGCTGGCAGAAAAGACCGCGGCGGCAGGACGTGTCGGTGCGTGGGCCTCTTAACCTGACGCCGCGACGATTTTATCTTTTGCAAAGAGGCCCGGACGAGTTTCGCCACAGCCCCAAGGAGACGCCCCATGCACTGGTCCTTTCCAATCGGCCGCCTTTTCGGATCGGAGCTGCGTGTCCATGCGACGTTCTTCCTGCTGTTGCTCTGGATCGGCGTCGCCGCATGGTCGGCGGGCGGTATGGCGGCGGCGGTGCAGAATGTGCTGTTCATCCTCGCGCTCTTCGCATGCGTCGTGGCGCATGAGTTCGGTCACGCGCTGACCGCCCGGCGCTTCGGCATCAAGACCCCGGACATCACCCTGCTGCCCATCGGCGGGCTCGCCCGGCTCGAGCGCATGCCCGAGAAACCCGCGCAGGAGATCGCCGTCGCCATTGCCGGCCCGCTGGTCAACGTGGCGATCTGGCTGGTTCTGCTGTTGCTCGGCGCGAACTCCGACATGGGCGCTCTGTCGCGCCTTGGCGAGGGGACCGGGGCCTTTCTCAGCCAACTCGCCTCGATCAACCTCGCGCTGGCGCTCTTCAACATGCTCCCGGCCTTTCCGATGGATGGCGGGCGGGTGCTGCGCGCGGTGCTCGCACTGCGCACCGACCGGGTGAGCGCGACCCGCGCGGCGGCGATCACCGGCCAGATCCTTGCCTTCGGTCTTGCCTTCTGGGGGCTGAGTTCGGGCAATTTCATCCTGATCCTCATCGCCATCTTCGTCTTCTTCGCCGGTCAGGCCGAGAGCCAGGACGTTGCCAGCCGCGCGGTTGCGCATGACCTCTTGGCGCGCGACGCGATGATCACCAGCTTCGAGACCTTGCGGCCCGAGGATACGCTGGCCACCGCCGGGCAGACCTTGATCAGGACCACTCAGCACGAGTTCCCCGTGCTCACGCCGGATGGACAGCTCGCCGGTTTCCTGACCCGCGACGCGCTCTTTCGCGGCATCGCCGAGGACCACGCAACGCGGCGCGTCTCTGAATTCATGACCGAGGTGCCCCAGCTGCCGCTCGCCGCGCCGCTGCAATCGGTGCTCGACGCGCTGGCGCAGGCACCGGCGGTGGCGGTGATTGACGCGGGCAGCCACGTGCTGGGCTACGTCACCCGCGAAAACGTCGGCGAGCTCATGGTGCTGCGCGGCCCCGGCATGGCCGGCTGAGACACGCCGGGCATGAGCGCCCCGCCGCTTGCCCCGCACGAACGATTGCGGCCCACAGCGGGATGTGGAATTTCCCGACCCGAAGAGGATTTTCAAGAGGCATTTCATGACCGACGCGCTTTCCAAGCTGCTTGCGAAGCGGGACTGGCTGCTCGCCGACGGCGGCATCGGCACCAGCTTGTTCAGCATGGGTCTGACACCGGGCGACGCCCCGGAATTCTGGAACGAGACCCATCCGGACCGCATCCGCGCGCTGTACCAAGGCCCGGTCGACGCGGGCTCCGACATTTTCCTCACCAATTCCTTCGGCGCCAATGCCGCGCGGCTCAAGCTGCACGGGGCTGCGCCCCGTGCCCGCGCGCTGTCGCGGAGTGCCGCCGAGCTGGCGCGCGAGGTGGCCGAGTCCGCCGGGCGTCCGGTCGTTGTGGCGGGTTCGGTCGGCCCCACCGGCGAGATCCTCGCGCCCATCGGCCCGTTGCCACACGCGCTGGCAGTAGAGATGTTCGAAGAGACCGCGGCGGGCCTCAAGGAGGGCGGCGCCGATGTGCTCTGGCTCGAGACCATCTCGGCACCCGAAGAGGTCCGCGCCGCCGCAGAAGCCTTCGCGACCGTCGGCCTGCCCTGGTGCTGCACCATGAGCTTCGACACCGCCGGGCGTACGATGATGGGGCTCACCGCTGCCGACTTCGCGCGGCTCGTCGAGACGCTGCCGACACCGCCCATCGCCTTTGGCGCGAACTGCGGCACCGGACCGTCGGACCTGCTGCGCAGCGTGCTTGGCTTCGCGGCAATCGGCACCGAACGACCGATCATCGCCAAGGGCAACGCCGGCATCCCGCGCTACGAGAACGGGGAACTGCATTACGACGGCACACCCGAGGTGATGGCGGACTACGCGGTCATGGCCCGCGACGCCGGGGCACGGATCATCGGCGGCTGCTGCGGCACCACGCCCGAGCACCTGCGCGCCATGCGTGCGGCGCTCGAAAGCGGCCCGCTCGGGCCGCGCCCGACGCTGGAGCGGATCGCCAGCAAGCTGGGCGCCTTCAGCTCGGAAAGCGACGGGCTCGGCGAAGACGCTCCCCAGCGCGTCCGGCGTGGCGGGCGCCGCCGCAGCTGAGCCGGTTCGCCGCGCATCCCCCCAAGGACGTGGCAGGGTGCCTGCATGACGGCCCTGCGGCGTGCGTTTCAAACCGACGCGTGGCCGCGCACCGTCGTCCTCAGCCGCGCTGCGGCGCAAGGCGAAGGCTACGCTTGGCGCCCTCCAGCGTTGAGGTGAGCCCAACTCAGAAAAGCGACAGCTGGTCCCCCGCCCGTGGCGGCGGGCGAAAGAGATCGCTGCGTAGCGCCGGCTGTTCCGCATCCAGTCCCAGCCGCCGCACCGCCTTGTCGAAGCGCTGCGCGATGAGCTGCGCATAGATGCCCTCCCCGCGCATCCGCCGGTGCCACTGCGCCGAGTAATCCTGTCCGCCGTGCATCTCGCGCAGCCGCGCCATGACCCGCGCAGCGCGGCCCGGATAGTGCTCCTCGAGCCATGCGCGCCAGAGCGGCGCGACCTCGAGCGGCAGTCGGAGCATGATCCAACTGGCCGAAACGGCCCCCGCCTCGGCCCCGGCTTGCAGGATGTGCTCGAGCTCGGGATCGGTCAGCGCGGGCACGACGGGCGATGCCATGACCCGCACCGGGATCCCCGCCTCGCTCAGCCGCCGGATCGTCGCAAGCCGCCGGACCGGCGAGGGCACGCGCGGCTCCATCCGGCGCGCGAGATCGGCGTCGAGCGTGGTGACCGAAAGGCCCACGCGCGCCAGCCCCTGCGCCGCCATCTCCGAAAGGATGTCGATGTCGCGCTCGATCAGCGTGCCCTTGGTGACGATGGCGACCGGGTGGCGGAAGTCGCGCAGCACCTCGAGGCAGGCGCGCATGATGCCCCGGTCCCGCTCGATCGGCTGGTAGGGATCGGTATTGGTGCCGATGGCCAGCGGCGCGGGCGCGTAACGCTTGGCCCCCAGTTCACGCGCCAGCACCTCGGGCGCATCGGGCCGGGCGATGAGCTTGGTCTCGAAATCCAGCCCCGGCGAGAGCCCCAGATAGGCGTGGCTGGGCCGGGCGAAGCAGTAGATGCAGCCGTGCTCGCAGCCGCGATAGGGATTGATCGTCCGGTCAAAGGGCAGGTCCGGCGAGCGCACGTAGTTGATCAGGCTGCGCGGGCGCTCTTCGCTGACCTCGGTGCGCAGCGGTGGCAGCTCCTCGGGGATCTCCCAGCCGTCATGGGCGTCCTCATAGGCAAGCCGCTCGAAGCGCCCGCTGTCACGGGAGCCGGCGCCGCGCCCCTTGCGGCGCTCCTTTTCGATGGATCGGCTGGCGGCGCTCATAAGTCAGATATGGAACAGATAGAGAACATGCGCAAGCCCCACCGCCGCGGCGTCGCCTCCGTCCCCGGCCATGTCGCAATCGGCCATGTGGCGCAAGCGCCCGGGGCGCAGGCTGGAGGGAGCGCAAGGGAGGTGCCCATGTCCGAAGACGAACCCGGCGAAGAGATCATCCTGGCCGATCTCGACGATGCGGAGCTGGTCGAGCAGATGTTCGACGATCTCTACGACGGCATGCGCGAAGAGATCGAAGAGGGCGTGCGGATCCTGCTGGATCGGGGCTGGCCGCCCTACAAGGTCCTCACCGAGGCGCTTGTCGGCGGCATGAAGATCGTCGGTGAGGATTTCCGCGATGGCATCCTCTTCGTTCCCGAGGTGCTGCTGGCGGCGGGCGCGATGAAAGGCGGCATGGCGATCCTCAAGCCGCTGCTGGCCGAGACCGGGGCGCCGACCATCGGCAAAATGGTGATCGGCACGGTCAAGGGCGACATCCACGACATCGGCAAGAACCTCGTGTCGATGATGATGGAGGGCGCGGGCTTCGAAGTGATCGACCTCGGCATCAACAACGCCGTCGAGTCCTACCTCGAGGCGATGGAGGCGGAGAAGCCCGATATCCTTGGCATGTCCGCCCTGCTCACCACCACGATGCCCTACATGAAGGTGGTGATCGACACGATGGTCGCAAAGGGCCTGCGCGACGATTACATCGTGCTGGTCGGCGGCGCGCCTCTCAACGAGGACTTCGGCCGGGCCATCGGCGCCGACGCCTATTGCCGCGATGCGGCGGTCGCGGTGGAGACTGCAAAGGCGCTCATCGCGCGCCGCCACAACCGCGCTGCAGCGGGATGAGCCCGCGCCACTCTGGCCCCGAAGCCCATGCCGATCAGCGAAAATTTGCAGGGCATTGCGGGGACAACGTGACGGAAAAGTGGATTTCTCTTTGCTTTCGGGGAGTCCGGCACCTATCTTCAATGGCAGGGAAAGGAGACCCCGATGCCGGTGACCACTCTCGTAACGCTTCTGATCGCGGTGATTGCCTCCGCAGGCTTCACCGTCTGGGCCCTGTTTGCCTGGGGGGCGAGCAAGGTCATCCCGCTGTTGCTCGGCATCGCCCTGCTGATCCGCTGGGGCATGGCCTCGGTGCCCGCGGATGACACCCGCGCCTGACGGCGCCCCAGCTGCCGAAGCCCACCCGAATCCCGAATTCGCGCCATCAGACAAGGCGCTCGCCGAGCGTGGCTTTGCGTTGTCCGCGGCGCATCCTGGCACGGGACGCATCCTGCTCATTGCCTGCGGCGCGCTCGCCCGCGAGGTGCTCGCGGTGACCCGTCAGAGTGGGCTCGACCATCTCGACCTCGTCTGTCTGCCCGCGCAATTGCACAATACCCCCGAGCGCATCCCCGGCGCCGTGCGCGCGGCCGTCGCCCGTCACCGCGCGTCACATGCCGAGATCAAGCTGCTCTACGCCGATTGCGGCACCGGCGGGCAGCTGTCCGCGCTTTGCGACGAGCTGGGGATCGAAATGCTTCCCGGCGCGCATTGCTATGCCGTCTTCGACGGTGTTGCGCGCTTTGCCGCGCGCGGTGAGATGACCAGCTTCTACCTCACGGATTTCTTGGTGCACCAGTTCGACGCTTTCGTCTGGCGCCCGCTTGGCCTCGACCGGCACCCGCAGCTGAGGGACGCCTATTTCGGGAATTACCGAACCTTGGTGCATCTCGCGCAGGTGGAGGACCCAGGGACAGCCGAACTGGCCGCGCAGCACGCCGCCCGTCTCGGGCTCGCCTTCGAGCGGCGGATCACCGGCTACGGCGATCTGGGCGCTTCGCTGGAAGCCTGGGCGACGCCGCGCGTTTAAAGAGGGCTCCACCCCGCGCGGCACTGCGGTCCCTGGCACGCGGGCACTTGCGCCCCTAAGACAGCGCCGGTCAGTCTTGGCGCGCCTGCCGGAGCAGCAGCGCCGAGACCGGGACCAGGGCGACGCTGTTCGCGCGGTCCTGCAGCCCCCAGAGCAGCAGCGCCGAGACCGTGTCGGCGCGCAGACGGCCCAGCATCACCACGTTCTCGTCCTGCCGCGCCCGGAAGGCCGCCTGGTCGAGGAAGCGCCGCATGACCCGCGGCTCCTGCCCCTTGCCGTCGAAGTCCCGGAAAACCGTCAGGCTCGGCACGCCGGCGCGGCGGGCCAGCGCCTCGGCAGTGTTCAGCCCGTTCGGCATCATCACCAGCCCGTGGCCGGAGTCTGCAAGAAACTCCGCCGCCTGCTCCGAGATCGCCCGGTTGTGTTGCAGCGCCAGATCCGCGCTCTCCAGCACCGCGACCGCGCCGGGGACGGTGCTGAGCGCGCCTTCGAGCGCGATCTCCGTGTCGGAGGGGGTCGCGTTCTCGGGCAGCGCGGCCAAGGCAAGAACCTCGAAGCCACGCGCGCGATAGGCCTCGGCGGCGCTGGCGGGATCGGGATGCGAGGGCGCGATCGCGAAGCTCACCGGGAAGGGAAAGGCCTCGACCGTTTCCGGACCAAGCGGCCCGGTGCCGTCGTCGATGAGCAAGATGGACATGGCCGCGTCGCCGGGAGCAAGGTCGGAGGCGGCGGCATAGAGCTGCAGCGGTGAGGCCCCGGTGTCAGGCGTGGCCGCGGGAGCGTCTTCGGTGATCACCGGCAGGCGGCTATCCGGCGCGGAGCCGATGCCCGGCGAGGCAGGCTCTGCCGCGTGTTGCGGGGTGTCTTCGGGCGCACGGGTGACCAAGGATGACGCCGGCGTGCCGACGCTCGGTCCGTCGGAGGGAAGCGGCTCCGCCGGGCGGCCTGGCACAAGAGTGGTGACCCGGGGGAGCGCGGCCCCTGCAGGCGGTGCCTCCTCCGGTGAGATGACAGGCATTTCGGGCTTGTCCGAAACAGCCTCCCCGGTGGGCGCTTCCACGGCAGCCTCAGGCGTGGGCTCGGGCTGTGGCACGGCCTGCGGCTCTGGCTCGGGCGCGAGGCCGCTGTCCTGGGTTGGAGTGGGCGGCTGCGCGGGATCGGTCGAGAGCGATGGCTGCGCCTCGGCCAGGGGGGCTTCCGGTGGCAGCGCGGGCAGACCGGGCTGCACCGGGGCGTCGCCGCCGACCGCGAGCCGTGCAGCCTCGGAGGTGCCGGGCGCGTCCGGGGCATCGGGCATCGGGATCGGGTCGGGACGCTGCAGCGGATTGGTGTCGGGAGCGCTGCCCTCGACGAGCGAGGGCGCCGCGAGCGTCGGTCCCGCGGCGGAGGGAGCCACCCCCTGCTCCTCGGCAGGGCGGTGCGCCGGCGGCGGCGTTTCGGCTTTTTCCGAAATGGCGTCCGGCGCCGTTTCGACCGGAGGCTCTTCGGCGCGTGTCTCCGGAGCCGCCGCCGTATCTTCCGAGCTTCCAGCTTCCGACGCGCCGTCCGCCCCCTTGGTCGCTGGCGCAGGGTCCGGCCGTTCGGCCGTCTCCTCTGCGATGTCCGGCGCATTGCTCTGGGGCGCTCGGGTGACCGGCGCGGCGCGCTCGCCCAGGCTGTCGACCGCCTCGGCAACGGGATCGGTGGCGATGGGCATCTCGGGGCGGGTCGGACGGTTGGCGGGCGGCCCCATGGCCACCGACAGCACTCCAGCGCCCACGCCCGAGACCACCAGACCCCAGATCGCCCCTGCCAAGAAACCGCGTGCCATGTCCCTGCCCGTCCTCTTCTCTGCCGCGGGTCCCGTTGCCGGACCCTTTGTCGCCGTGCTACGGCGCGCGTGCCGGTCCCGATCAGAGTTCGGGACATGGCCTTGACGCTGCACCACCTGCGGGCGCATGTATACCCCCACCGCGGGTGCGCCCGCCAGTCTGAAGAGTCTACCATGCTGCTTCTCATCGACAATTACGACAGTTTCACCTGGAACCTCGTGCATTACGTGGGCGAGCTGGGCGTGGAGGCCAAAGTCGTGCGCAACGACCAGATCGACGTTCAGTCGGCCATGGCGCTGAAACCCGCAGGCATCCTGCTCTCGCCGGGGCCCTGCACGCCGACCGAGGCAGGCATCTGTCTCGCGCTCACCGAGGCCGCCGCCGAGACCCGCACGCCGCTCTTCGGCGTCTGCCTCGGCCACCAGACCATCGGCCAGGCCTTCGGCGGCACCGTGAAGCGCCACGACGAGATCGTGCACGGCAAGGTGGGGCTGATGCATCACGACGACACCGGGGTGTTCGCCGGGCTGCCCTCGCCTTTCGAGGCGACGCGCTATCATTCTCTGGTCGTCGCCCGCGACGACCTGCCCGAGGAGCTTATCGCCAACGCCTGGCTCGAGGATGGCACGATCATGGGTCTGCGGCACCGCGAGCTGCCCATCCACGGCGTGCAGTTTCACCCCGAGAGCATCGCCTCCCAGCACGGCCATGCGCTGATCGAGAATTTCCTGAAGACCATGAAAGTCCCTGCATGAGCGATCGACTGAAGCCGCTGATCGGCGCCGCCTGTACCCGTCCGCTGAGCCGGCAGGAGGCCGAGGCGGCCTTCGAGATCCTCTTTGCGGGAGAGGCCACCCCGGCGCAGATCGGCGGGCTGCTGATGAGCCTGCGCACCCGCGGCGAGACGGTCGAGGAATACGCCGCCGCCGCCGCGGTGATGCGCGCCAAGTGCAACAAGGTTGTCGCGCCCGCGGGCGCAATCGACATCGTCGGCACCGGCGGCGACGGCAAGGGCACGCTGAACATCTCGACCGCCACCGCCTTTGTCGTGGCGGGCGCGGGCGTCACCGTGGCCAAGCACGGCAACCGGAATCTCTCGTCGAAGTCGGGCTCGGCGGATGCGCTGGGACAGATGGGCATCAACGTGATGCTGCCCGCCTCGGCCATCGCGCCCATCCTCAACGAGGTCGGAATCTGCTTCATGATGGCCACCATGCACCACCCGGCGATGAAGCACGTGGGCCCGCCGCGCATGGAGCTGGGCACGCGCACGATCTTCAACATTCTCGGGCCGATGACCAATCCGGCGGGCGTGAAGCGCCAGCTGACCGGCGCCTTCTCGCGCGATCTCATCCGGCCCATGGCCGAGGTTCTGGGCCAGCTCGGGTCGGAGCGCGCCTGGCTGGTGCACGGCTCGGACGGCACCGACGAGCTCGCGATCTGCGGCGTGAGCTGGGTTGCGGCGCTGGAAGAGGACGGCTCCATCCGCGAGGTCGAGCTGCACCCCGAGGACGCGGGGCTTCCCGAACACCCGTTCGAGCAGATCATCGGTGGCGACCCGGCCGAGAACGCTGCGGCAATGCGGGCGCTTCTGGACGGGGCAGAGAATGCCTACCGCGATGCGGTGCTGCTGAACTCGGCCGCGGCACTGGTGGTCGCGGGCAAGGCGGCCGACCTGCGCGAGGGCGTCGCCATGGCCCGCGAAAGCATCGACAGCGGCGCGGCCAAGGCCAAGGTCGAGGCACTTGCCAAGGCGAGCCAAGCCGCCGCATGAGCCTGCCTGAACGCTGGGGCCACCTGCCCTTTTTCACCAAGGAGTTCCCGCGTATCGCCGCCGCGCTGGCAGAGGAGACGCGGGAGATCCTGCCGCCCGAGCCACAGCGCTTCGCGGCGCTCGACGCCTGCGCGCCCGAAGAGGTGCGCGTGGTGATCCTCGGACAGGATCCCTACCCGACGCCCGGCCACGCCCATGGGCTCGCCTTTTCGGTGGAACCCGAAATACGGCCCCTGCCGCGGTCGCTTACAAATATCTACAAGGAATTGCAGGAAGAATTCGGCGCGGTCCCGCCCAACGGCGACCTGCGCTTCTGGGCCCGTCAGGGCGTGCTCCTGCTCAACACCGCGCTCTCGGTGCCCGCCGGCAACGCGGGCGCACACGCCAAGCTCGGCTGGTCGACCCTGACCGCGCAGGTGCTCGAGGCGCTCTCGGACCAGCCGCGCGCCTTCGTCCTTTGGGGTGGCCACGCACAGAAATTCGCGCCGTACATCCGCGGCGAGGACCACCTGATCCTCACCTCCGCCCACCCCTCGCCGCTCTCGGCGCGACGCGGCTTTTTCGGCTCTCGCCCCTTTTCCCGCGTCAACGACTGGCTTAAAGCCAGAGGGGAGACGCCGATCAACTGGACCACGCCCGGCGCGGCCTGACCGACCGGCCCGAGAACGATACGGAGCCCGCCATGACCCAGACGATCCTCGACAAGATCAAGGCCTACAAGCTCGAAGAGGTCGCCGCCGACAAGGCCGCGAAACCGCTGAGCGAGGTCGAGGCGGAGGCCCGTGCCGCAGACCCCGTGCGCCCCTTCGCGCAAGCGCTCATCGAGGCCGCCAAGACCGGCTATGGCCTCATCTCGGAAGTAAAAAAAGCCTCACCCTCCAAGGGGCTGATCCGCGAGGACTTCGACCCCGCGACGCTGGCCCGGGCCTATGAACGCGGCGGTGCGACCTGCCTGTCGGTGCTCACCGATACGCCGTCGTTCCAGGGGGCCAAGGCCTTCCTGACCGAGGCGCGCTCGGCCACCAATATGCCCGCGCTGCGCAAGGATTTCATTTACGACCCCTACCAGGTCGCCGAAGCCCGCGCGCTTGGTGGTGACTGCATCCTGATCATCATGGCCTCGGTCTCCGACATGCTGGCCGCCGAACTCGAGGATGCCGCTTTCCACTGGGGCATGGACGCGCTGATCGAGGTGCATGATGCCGAGGAGTTGGAGCGCGCGCTCAAGCTCAAATCGCCGCTGATCGGGGTCAACAACCGCAACCTCAAAACCTTCGAAACCACGCTCGACACCACACGCGTGCTGTCGCAGGGGGTGCCCGAGGGCCGCTTCCTGATCTCCGAGTCAGGGCTCAACACCCCGGCCGATCTGGCGGACATGGCGCACTACGGCGCCCGCGCCTTCCTCATCGGCGAGAGCCTGATGCGGCAGCAGGACGTCGAATCCGCGACCCGCACGCTGCTCGCCGACCCGGTGCCCGCATGAGCGGCCTCACACATTTCGACGCCAAGGGCGATGCGCATATGGTCGACGTTTCGGACAAACCCGTAACGTCCCGCATCGCCACCGCTGCCGCGTGGATCCGTATGGAGCAGGCGACTTTCGAGCTGATCTCCGAGGGCAAGGCCAAGAAGGGCGACGTCCTCGGCGTGGCGCGTCTCGCCGGGATCATGGGCGCCAAAAAGACGTCCGAACTGATCCCGCTCTGCCACCCGCTTCCGGTGACGAAGGTCACCGTCGAGATCACCGCGGATGCCGCGCTGCCGGGCCTGCAGATCGAAGCCACCGTCAAGACCACCGGGCAGACCGGCGTCGAGATGGAGGCGCTGACTGCCGCCTCGACCGCTGCGCTGACCGTCTACGACATGGTCAAGGCGGTGGACCGCGGCATGGAAATCGGTGGGTTGCGCGTGCTCCTGAAGGACGGCGGCAAGTCGGGGCGCTACGAAGCCAAATGATCCCCGTCACGGAAGCGCTCGACCATCTCTTCGCCCTTGCCCGCCCATTGGATGTGGAGGAGGTGCCCCTGCGCGAGGCCGGAGGCCGCGTGCTCGCGCGGTCGGTCGCGGCCCGCCGCGACCAGCCGCCTTTTGCGGCGTCGGCGATGGATGGCTACGGCGTGACCGAAGCGGCGCCGGGTCTGCGCTTCACCGTGATCGGCGAAGCGGCCGCGGGACGCGGCTTCCAGGGAAAGGTCGGCGCCGGCGAAGCGGTGCGCATCTTCACCGGCGCGCCGGTGCCGGACGGGGTGAAAACCGTTGTCATCCAAGAGGATGTCACCCGCGACGGGGATGTGATCACGATCACCGACCAGCTTGGTGCAGGCGACAACATCCGCCCCTACGGCAATGACTTCCGCGCCGGCCTCACACTCGATGCCCCCCGTCTTCTCGGCCCCCAGGATATTGCCCTTTTGGCCGCGATGAACATCGCCCGCGTGCCCGTGACGCGCCGCCCGAAGGTCGCCCTGATCTCCACCGGGGACGAGCTGGTCATGCCCGGCGAAGACCCTGGCCCCGACCAGATCATCGCGTCGAACACCTTCGGCCTTTACGTGCTGATGCAGCAGCTCGGCGCCGAGCCGCGCCTGCTTCCCATCGCCCGCGACAACGAGGCCTCGCTGCGCACGGTCTTCGGCATGGCCGATGACGCAGACCTCGTGGTGACCATCGGTGGCGCCTCGGTCGGAGATCATGACCTCGTGGCCCGCGTGGCCGAGGGCATGGGGCTCGAACGGGCCTTTCACAAGGTCGCCATGCGCCCCGGCAAGCCCCTGATGTCCGGCCGTTTCGGCGAGGCGATGATGGTCGGCCTGCCCGGCAACCCGGTGTCGGCCATGGTCTGCGGACATATCTTTCTTGCCCCGGTGGTCCGCGCCATGCTCGGCCTCGGCGCTGCGCCGGCACGGCGCGAGACGCTGCGCCTCGCGGCCCCGGTCAGCGAAAACGGCCCGCGCGAGCACTACATGCGAGCCCGGATCACGCCCGAGGGGGTCTCGATTTTTGATCGTCAGGACAGCGCCTTGCTGAGCGTTCTCGGCGCCGCCGATGCGCTGGCCGTGCGCCCTCCGCGCGATCCCGCCCGCGCCGCCGGGGACCAGATCGAGGTGATCCGCCTCTGAGGCACCTTTCACCTTCATCCGAAACGCAAGGTTTCCCGGTCGAAGCGTTTGGATAGCCTCAAGAATTAATCTCGCTTTAACCTTGCATTAATGATCGCGGGGATTGACACAAAACGGGAACAGGGCTAGAACAAAGTCGAACATCTCTTCAGGCAAAGACTCGGGACAACGCGCATGCTGACCAAGAAACAGCTCGATTTGCTGGATTTCATCAACAGGCGCATGGCGCGCGACGGCGTTCCGCCCAGCTTTGACGAGATGAAGGATGCGCTGGACCTGCGCTCCAAGTCCGGCATCCACCGGTTGATCACCGCGCTCGAAGAGCGCGGCTTCATCCGCCGCCTCGCCCACCGCGCCCGCGCGATCGAGATCGTGAAACTGCCCGACAGCCTTGCGGGGCGCCCCACCGGCTTCGTGCCACAGGTGATCCAGGGCGACCGCGGTGCCGCTCCGAAACCGCCGGCCAATGACACCTTGGAAGCCGTCGGAGCGATGGAGCTGCCGCTGATGGGCCGGATTGCCGCGGGTGTGCCCATCGAGTCGATCTCCGATATCCCGCCGAATGTCGCCGTGCCCTCGGCCATGCTGTCCAGCAGCGGCCGCCACTACGCGCTCGAGGTCAAAGGCGACTCGATGATCGAGGCCGGGATCAACGATGGCGACGTGGTGATCATCCGCGAGACCAGCTCGGCCGAGAACGGGCAGATCGTCGTCGCCCAGGTCGAAGGCTACGAATCCACCCTCAAGCGCTTCCGCCGCAATGGCAGCAGCATCGTGCTGGAAGCCGCCAACCCTGCCTACGAGCCTCGCGTGCTGCCATCGGGGTCGGTTTCGGTGCAGGGCCGCCTCGTCGGGCTGATCCGCTCTTACTAATCGCCCGCTCCGCCGCCCTCCCACAGGCGCGGTGGATGGCCGCGCGAGGGGTGCATCTTCAAACCACCGGCGCCGCGCCGAAAGGCGACGGCACCGGTGGTCCTGAGCCTCTCGACATCGAAGACCTCGCAGCCCAGCCCCTCCGGGATCGGCACATTTGCCACGAGGATACCGGCGCCTCCACAGCCCGAGATGCTGCCCGCGGCCCGGCGTCCGGAGACATGCAGCACCTCGACACCCTCGACAAGCGCACGGCGCAGCCGCCCTGCCGCATCGGGCCAGAGTGCCGCGGCAGCGGCCTGATCCGCGGGCTGTCCATCGTTCTCGAGCCAGAGCTTGGCGACGAACCCCTCTCCGACATCGCGCGAGAGCGCGCGGCCTTTTTCGGTCATCACGCCGACCAGCCCGCCGCTTTCCGAGATCAGCAGCGCCGGGCGCTCGGACTGCACCCAGACCCCGAGCGCCAGCGCCAGCGGCAGCAGCCCGCCCCAGCGCCCGCGTCCCTGCCAAAGCAATAGCAAGAGCCCGCCAGCCGTGATCAGCGGCAGCACCGCGGGACCCGGTGCCACCACCTGACCGACGGCGCCCTCCCAGCCGGAGGCGGCCTGCGCCACGCTCAGGATCCAGTGCAGCGCCAGCGCCATGCCCCGCAACGCCACCCCGTCCAGCCCGAGCGGCATCAGCACCGCCGCCAGCACCGCCATCGGCACGGCGACAAGTCCCATGGCCGGCACCGCCAGCAGGTTGGCCAGCAACCCGTAGCGCGAAACGAGATTGAAATGCGCCATCGAGAATGGCGCCGTCGCGGCAGAGGCGACGGTCGACGAAAGCAGCAGCGCCAGCAGCGGCCGCGCCCATCGCGGTCCGGCAAGCCGTGTCTCGACCCTGCCAAAGACGCAGACCAGCGCGGTTGTGGCAGCGAAGGACATCTGGAAGCCTGGGCCGAGCAGCGCCTCCGGGCGCAGCAGAAGCACCAGCAGAGCTGCCAAGGCCACCGCCCGCAGGGAGAGCGCCCGCAGGTCCGCGAGCACCGCCCCCAGCATCACCGCCACCATGATGAAAGCGCGCTGGGTCGCGACATTGCCCCCCGAAAGGGCGAGGTAGCCCGAGGCCGCCGCCAGCGCGCCCACCGCCGCGATCTTCTTGCCGGGCCAATGATGGCGGCTGAGCGGGACCAGCAGCAGCGCCACGCGCAGGGCAGCGAAGACGAAGCCGGTCAGCAGTCCCATGTGCAGGCCAGAAATGGCCAGAAGATGCGCGAGGTTCGAGCGGCGCAGGGCCTCGAGCGTCTCTTTCCCGATGCCACTGCGATCGCCGGTCATGAGCGCCGCGGCAAAGCCGCCGAGTTCGCCCGGCAGCTGCGTCTGTACGTGCCGTGACAACGCCAGACGCAGGCGCAGCAGCCGCTGGCTGCCCGCGGCCTCCCTCAGAACCACCGGGGTTCGGCTGTAGCCCACCGCCCCGATCCGCTCGAACCAGGCGTGACGGCGGAAATCGAAGCCGCCAGGCTCCACCGGCCCTCCGGGCGGGACGAGGTGGCCGGTCAGCGCCACCCTCTGCCCCGGCACCAGGTCGAGCGCACGCCCCTGCAGCTCGGGCGGCCCGTGTAGCGCGACGCGGACCTTCGCCGGAGTGCTCGCAGGGGCGACCCGCAGCAGCGTTACCTGATCGAGCGTCAGCCGCGGCACGTCCGAGGCGGAGCGGTCCAGCGCGATCACCCGCCCTTCGATCGGGCCGTAGTATCGAAATCCAAGCTGCGGGGCGGCGACCAGATGCGCCCGCGCCCCGGCATGCGCCATGCCGAGAAGCAGCACCCCCGCGCCGATCGCGACCGGCGCAACTTCGGCCGGCAGTCGGCGCGACCACAGCAGGAGCACGGCCCCGACGCAGGCGCAGGAAAGGAGCCAATGCGCCGCCAGCTCGAACGGCAGGGCAAAATAGACCCCGATACCGGCACCGAGGAAGACCGGCACCCAGGCGAAGAGGTGCCCCCGCTGCGCCGCCAGCGCCGCCCCGGCCCGGCGCGGCAGGCGCAGAGCCCGGAAGACCGCCAGCAAGGTCAGCAGCCGGCCCATGCTTGCCCCCGCCCCCCGCGCTGTTTAAGGAACCTGCAAAACCCTAGGCCCACCACGGTTACCGCGAGGTTAATTCCCATGACGAGCCCCTCTCCGAGCCCCCAGGCAGTCGTTACCCGTTTCGCCCCTTCTCCGACCGGCTACCTCCACATCGGCGGCGCCCGCACGGCGCTGTTCAACTGGCTCTACGCCCGTGGCCGCGGCGGAAAGTTCCTGCTGCGCATCGAGGATACCGACCGCGCGCGCTCGACCCCGGAGGCCACCGCCGCGATCCTCAAGGGGCTCGACTGGCTCGGGCTCGACCATGACGGCGAGGTGATCAGCCAGTTCGAACGCGCGCCGCGCCACGCCGAGGTGGCGCACGAATTGCTCGCCAAGGGCGCGGCCTATAAGTGCTTCTCGACCCAGGAAGAAATCGAGATCTTCCGCGAGGCCGCCCGCGAGGCCGGGAGCTCGACTCTGTTCCGCAGCCCTTGGCGCGACGCCGACCCGGCGAGCCACCCCGATGCGCCCTACGTGATCCGCCTGCGCACTCCCGAAGAGGGAGAGACGGTGATCGAGGACCAGGTGCAGGGCACCGTGCGGATCCGCAACGACCAGCTCGACGACATGATCCTGCTGCGCTCGGACGGCACGCCGGTCTACATGCTCGCGGTGGTGGTCGATGACCACGACATGGGCGTCACACATGTCATCCGCGGCGACGACCACCTCAACAACGCGGCGCGGCAGATGGGCATCTACACCGCCATGGGCTGGC
Source organism: Salipiger sp. PrR003 (assembly GCF_010500785.1). Classification (NCBI taxonomy): domain Bacteria; kingdom Pseudomonadati; phylum Pseudomonadota; class Alphaproteobacteria; order Rhodobacterales; family Roseobacteraceae; genus Salipiger; species Salipiger sp. PrR003. The sequence continues at coordinate 180,938 of NZ_JAAGOV010000065.1, read as the reverse complement.
CGCTGCCGGTCTATGCACACATCCCGCTGATCCACGGGCCGGACGGCAAGAAGCTCTCGAAACGCCACGGCGCGCTCGGCGTCGACGAGTACCAGAAGCTCGGCTACCCGGCCGCCGGCATGCGCAACTATCTCGCGCGGCTCGGCTGGAGTCACGGCGATGACGAATTCTTCACCGATACTCAGGCACAAGAATGGTTCGACCTGTCGGGAATCGGGAAATCACCCGCGCGGCTTGATTTCAAGAAACTGGAAAACATCTGCGGCCAGCACATCGCGGTCGGGGACGATGCCGCGCTGCTGCATGAAATCGAGGCATATCTGGATGCGGCAGGTCTGCCCGCCTTCACCGAGGCACAAAAATCCGGGATGACGCGGGGTATGTACTGCCTCAAGGACCGCGCCAAGACTTTCCCGGAACTTCTTGAAAAGGCTCACTTCATCCTGACGGAAACCCCGATCGTCCCGGATGAGAAAGCGGCCAAGAACCTCGATGCAGTATCCCGTGGTATACTGGTCTCGTTGACGCCGCAGTTGCAAAGTGCTAGCTGGTCGCGAGAAGAGCTCGAGGGGGTAACGGCGCGCTTCGCCGAGGAACAGAACACGAAATTCGGAAAGCTGGCCGGGCCGCTTCGCGCGGCGCTTGCAGGCCGCTCCGTCACCCCGAGCGTGTTCGACATGATGCTGGTGCTCGGCCGCGAGGAAACGCTCCTCCGGCTCGAACAGGCAGCGGCTTCCGAGGCGGCGTGACGGTCTGGCAAACCGGCCTCTCCGACCCCGCCACGGGCCATGTGTGACAATACCGACCGGGCGCGCCCGACGCGCCTGGCCTTATCCAGATGAAGGGACAAGCAAGCATGGCTGACACAGCGAAAAGCGCGAAACTGACCATCGGCGAGCAAAGCTACGACCTGCCGATCTATTCGCCCACCGTGGGCCCGGACGTGGTCGACATCCGCAAGCTCTATGGCCAAGCCGGGGTGTTCACCTACGACCCGGGCTTCACCTCCACCGCCAGCTGCGACAGCACCATCACCTTCATCGACGGCGACGAAGGCGTGCTGCTGCACCGCGGGTATCCGATCGACCAGCTCGCGTCGAAGTCGCACTACCTCGAAGTGTGCTACCTGCTGATGTACGGCGAACTGCCGACCGCGGCTGAGCTCGAGGACTTCGAGAACACGATCACCCGTCACACGATGATCCATGAGCAGATGCACAACTTCTTCCGCGGTTTCCGCCGCGACGCGCATCCCATGGCAACCATGGTGGGTGTGGTCGGCGCCATGTCGGCCTTCTATCACGACAGCACCGACATTTCGGACCCGCGCCAGCGCGAGATCGCCTCGCACCGCCTGATCGCCAAGATGCCGACCATCGCGGCGATGGCCTACAAGTACTCGATCGGCCAGCCCTTCGTGTACCCGCGCAACGATCTCGATTACGCGGCAAACTTCCTGCACATGTGCTTCTCGGTTCCGGCCGAGAAATACGAGGTGAACCCGATCCTCGCCCGCGCCATGGACCGGATCTTCACCCTGCACGCCGACCACGAGCAGAACGCCTCGACCTCGACCGTGCGTCTCGCCTCTTCCTCGGGCGCGAACCCGTTTGCCTGCATCGCGGCCGGCATCGCCTGCCTTTGGGGCCCGGCCCACGGCGGCGCCAACCAGGCGTGCCTCGAGATGCTGAAAGAGATCGGCTCGGTCGACCGCATCCCCGAGTTCATCGCCCGCGCCAAGGACAAGAACGATCCCTTCCGCCTGATGGGCTTCGGTCACCGCGTCTACAAGAACCGCGACCCGCGCGCGACGGTGATGAAGCAATCCGCAGACGAGGTGCTCGACCTGCTCGGCGTCGAGAACAACCCGGTCCTGCAGGTCGCCAAAGAGCTCGAGAAACAGGCGCTGGAAGATCCGTATTTCATCGACAAGAAGCTGTTCCCGAACGTCGACTTCTACTCGGGCATCATCCTCGAGGCGATGGGCTTCCCGACCTCGATGTTCACCCCGATCTTCGCGCTGTCGCGCACCGTCGGCTGGGTTTCGCAGTGGAAAGAGCAGCTCGCCGATCCGCAGCACAAGATCGGCCGTCCGCGCCAGCTCTACCTCGGCTCCGCGCAGCGCGACTACACGGATATCGAAAACCGCTGATCCGGATTTCATTGAGACCAAAGGCCCCGCTCTCGCGGGGCCTTTTGCTTCTCGGCAGGGAATTATTCTGCCGCGCAACGCGCCCTGGGCCGGATCGGCGCGCCGCTGCTGGCCTGCTCGAGCGCATGAGCGATCCAGCCCGCAAGCCGCCCCGCCGCAAAGATCGTGAAGCCCGCGTCTCGCGGCAAGCCCCAAGCCAGCTCCAGCGCCGCCAGCCCGGTGTCGACGTTCGGTGCCAGCCCGAGCGTCCGGGCGAGCCGGCGCTGCGCCTGGCGCACCGGGTGGTCATGGGGCAGTCGCTCGAGCAACAGCCGCGCCCGGGGATCGCCGTCGGGATAGAGCGGGTGGCCATGGCCGAAGCCATAGGGAGACTGGCCCGTCCGCGCTGACAGAAATGCCTCTAAGTCGCCCTGCAGCGCGGCCTCCAATGCGGCACGCGCAAGCGCCGAGGCACCGCCATGGCGTGGTCCGCTCAGCGTCGCCAGTCCGCAAAGCAAGGCCGCCGGCAGGCTCGCCCCGGTCGAGGCCGCGATCCGCACCGCGAAGGTCGAGGGGTTCAGCTCGTGATCGCTCAGCAGCACCAGCGCCCGGCGTATCTCGTCCTCGCCGCCTCGATCCAGCCCCCAGGCTCCAGCGAAACGCGCTTGCAACGCGCCGCCTCCAGCCTGCCCCAGCAGCGCGTTGACCACCAGCGAGATCAGCCGACCTGCCTCTGCCGCTCGCTCGCTTGCGCCGAGGTCAGCGATCGGAACCGCCCCGCCGACCGCGCCCGCGAGCGTCTGCATGGCCCGTCCGACTGGCTTGCCGCCTTCGCCGGACCATGGCACGTCGGGCAAATCCAGCCTATCGAAACCGCAAAGATGGGCGGCCATTTGCTCGGGGGTCATGGTCTCGGCGCAGGCCTCGACCGAACGTCCACGCAGCCACAGCATGCCGTCCCGAACCTCGGAGATAGCGGTCACCAACACCGGATCGCCCCAGCGGATCGCCTGTTCTGCAACTTCGGAGCGCGCGCGCGGGCGGCGGTTCTGGCGCAGCAGAGCCTCGACGTCGGGACGGAAGTAAAGGCTGCGCCGCGCATCCTGCGGATCTGCCTCGGCCCGCAGCTGGCCGCGGCTGACATAGGCGTAAAGTGTCTGGGGCTTCACCCCGAGCAGGGCGCAGGCGGCGCCGGCATCGATCCAATCCATGACGTTCATATTGATTATATTGATCAAGATTTACAGCCGGTCAATCCGCGCGCTTGATGGGGGCAGACAAGACTAGGAGGCCGTGATGACATCCCCTTTCGATCCGCAGATTTCCCTGGCGCTCGGCACCGATCTCCCGCCCGGCCTCGAGGTAGACGAGCATGGAGACGCCGAGCTGCCCTCCTGCTTTCAGGTCTCGGAACTGGCCACCGCGTCGCTGAAAGCGGCGACGCGGGAGATGGCTGCGCTGACCGGCGCTCCAAGGGCGACACTCGACCGGCGCCTCGCCTCGATGTGGTTCGATCGGACGTTGTGCCCCGTCGGATGGGAGCTGCCCGCGGCCTGGGACCCGATCGCCGGAGATTACGCGGCGCAGAATGGCTGGATCCGGCTGCACACCAACGCGCCGCACCATCGTGACGCAGCGCTCTCGGTGCTCGGCTGCACCGCCGACCGCGCACAGGTCACCGAAACCGTCTCGAGATGGGAGAAAGCAGCGCTCGAAGCCGCCGTTGTGGCGGCCGGGGGCGCCGCGGCGGCGATGCATTCTCTGGACGAGTGGGCCGCACATCCGCAGGGCGAGGCGGTGGCCGCCGAGCCGCTGATCGACTGGCGCGAGACCGGAAGCTGCGCGGCCCCCGTCTCGATGCAGGGTCTGCGGGTGCTCGACCTGACCCGCGTGCTCGCAGGGCCGGTGGCGACGCGCTTCCTTGCCGGCCACGGCGCCGAAGTGCTGCGCATCGACCCGCCCTGGTGGAACGAGCCAGGCGTCGAGCCGGAAGTCACCTTGGGCAAGCGCCGGGCCGGGCTCGACCTGACCCAGAGCGCCGACCGCGCGACCTTCGAGGACCTGCTGAGACAGGCCGACGTGCTCGTCCACGGCTACCGCCCGGGCGCGCTGGAGAGGCTGGGCTACGGCGGGCGCAAGCTGGCTCCCGGGCAGATCGAGGTGAGCCTTTGCGCCTATGGCTGGACCGGACCCTGGGCCGGGCGGCGGGGCTTCGACAGCCTCGTGCAGATGAGCTGCGGCATCGCCGACGAGGGGATGCGCCGCAGGCCGGCCGCGCGCCCGGTGCCGCTACCGGTTCAGGCGCTCGACCATGCCACCGGCTATCTCATGGCCGCGGCGGTGCTGCGCGCGCTGCGCCGCCGGCAGGCGAGCGGACAGATATTCTCGGCCCGGCTGTCGCTGGCCCGCACGGGCGCCCTGCTGGTCTCGGGCGGGGTCCGTGACGTCACCGGCGCGCCCATCGAGGTCACCGAGGGCGATCAATCCCCGCAGGTCGAGGCAACCGGCTGGGGCCCGGCGCGGCGGCTGCGGTTCCCGGCGACACTGGATGGCCACCCCCCGCGTTGGGATGTTCCTGCGGGACCGCTGCGGGTGGATGCGCCGCGCTGGCGGTCGACGCTGACCGCAGGCTAGGCGCTCAGCGCCCCTCGAACTTCGCGGGGCGCTTCTCGTGGAAGGCGACCACGCCCTCCTTGAAGTCCCGCGTCATGCCGCATTCCCCCTGCAACTGCGCTTCAAGCAGCAGCTGGCCGTCGAAATCCTTCTCGAAGGCACCGCGGATCGCGCGCTTGATGCGGGCATAGGCCTCGGAGGGGCCCTGCGCCAGATGCGCGGCGCGGGCCTTCCAGATCGCCTCGAATTCGGCGTCCGGCACCGCCTCCCAGATCATCCCCCAGCGTTCGGCCTGCGCGGCGCTGATGCGGTCGGCAAAGAGCGCTGCGCCCATGGCCTTGGCGATGCCCATCTGCCGCGGCAGCATCCACGTGCCTCCCGCGTCGGGCATCAGTCCGATGCGGGTGAAGGCCTGCATGAAGAAGGCACTTTCGGCGGCGATGACCACGTCGGCAGCCAGCGCGAGGTTGGCCCCGGCGCCCGCTGCCGCGCCGTTCACCGCGGCGATGGTCGGGCGCGGGCAGTCCACCAGCGCGCTCAGCATCGGCATGTATTCGTCGCGCAGCACCCGCTCGAGATCGATGTTCGCCGCGCTCTCGCGGTCCCCCAGATCCTGCCCCGAGCAAAAGGACCGGCCGTCGCCGGTCAGCACCACCACCCGCGCGTCCTTGCCACCCGCTTGGATGGCATGGGTCAGCTCGGCCCGCATCGGCGCCGAGAGCGCGTTCATCACCTCGGGCCGGGCCAGGGTGATCAGCGCCACGTCGTCGGCGATTTCGTAACGGATGGTGTCGTAGTGCATGGGATCCTCCGGATTGGCGCGGCCGCGCGGGGAAACTTTCCCCCGCGCGCGCCTGGGGTGCAAGACCCCTTGGCCGTACCCGCCTCAGACCTGCCAGAGCGCCGCGATCAGCGCCAGCGCGTCCGCGCTCGGGTGGGCCTCGATGCGGGTGTAGACAGCCCTGTGGGGCGTACGCTCAAGCATGCGGTTCTCGATCATTGTCCGGCGGATCCGAGCCGCGTCGCGGAAGGACCGGAACCCATAAGACGCCTACGCGTCAGCACGCGGCGCCGTCGTGGTCTGCGCGCGCAGGTGCGGGTAGTTGCGGTACCCCGCCGCCCGGGCAATCAACCCGAGCATCTGTTGATACGACGGCAGGGTCTCGAGCCCGGCGCGCAGCCGTCGGGGGAATCCCGAAAGGTCGTCTATGGAAAGCGGGGATGCTGTTGCGTTTCTGAGCGTCACTCCTCGGATCCTCCCGACCCTGCCGGCAGTCCTGTCAGGAGGAGGGGTGTTCATCCAGAATGCGCTTCAGCCGGGCCTCTTCCTCGGGGCTGAGCCCGGCCTCGGTGCTGGCCTCGGCACGCGAGCGGCCGCGCAGGTAGGCTCCCGCAAGGATCAGCGCGATCACGAAGAGGATCGGCCCGGCGGCCCAGAGCAGCCAGTTCCAACCGCGCGTCGTAGGCTGCAGCAGGACGAACTCGCCATAGCGGTCGACCAGGTAGGCGACCGCCTCGTCGTCGGTGTCGCCGGCCACCAGCCGCTCGCGCACCAGCAGGCGCAGGTCGCGGGCGAGCGCGGCGTTGGAATCGTCGATGTTCTCGTTCTGACAGACAAGGCAGCGCAGGTGCTTGGACAGCTCGCGCGCCCGCGCCTCGAGCGCGGGGTCCGAGAGCATCTCGTCGGGCTGCACGGCATGCACCACCGCCGCCTGCACCAGCGGCAGCGCCAGAAGCGCCAACAGAAGCAGCGCGCGGAAGGGTTTCAGCACGGTCATTCAGCCGGAACCCCCTGCGCCGAAGCGGACTTGCGCGCTCCGGCGGCGACGCGGAAACGTCGGTCCGAAAGGCTGAGCGCCCCGCCGAGCGCCATGAGCAGCGCCCCGCCCCAGATCCAGTTGGCGAGCGGTTTGACGTAGACCCGCATGGTCCAGCCGCCGCCCGCCTGCGCATCGCCGAGCACCACGTAGACGTCACGCAGGAAGCCGTTGTCGATCGCCGCCTCTGTGGTCGGCATGCCAGCAACCGGGTAGCTGCGCTTCTCGGGGTAGAGATGCGCGATCTCGGCACCGTTCCTGCGCAGCGAGACCTCGCCCATGTCCGAGACATAGTTCGGCCCTTGCACGCGGCTGACACCAAGAAGGTCCAACTCGTAGGCGCCCACAGCGTAGGGCTCCCCCACCTGCGCAACCCGGATGTCTTCCTCTTGCCAGGCCATCAGCCCGGCAATGCCCAGCATGGTCACGCCGAGGCCCGCATGGGCGACGGCCTTGCCCCAGTCGGCGCGCGGCAGCCGCGCAAGGCGGCGCCAGTCGCGGCTCTGGCCGATGCGGCTGAGAAGATCGGTGATCGACCCCGCCACCAGCCAGGTGCCGAGGAAGACCCCCACCGGCCCCATCAGGCTGCGCCCGCTCTGCATCGCCCAGACCAGCCCGGCGAGCGCCACCGCCAGCACCAGCGCCGGCACCAGCTGCTGCACCGCGCGGCCCAGCTTGCCGCGCTTCCAGCTCAGCAGGCCGCCGATCGGCAGCACCAGCCCCAGCAGCACCATGAAGGGGGTGAAGGCCATGTTGAAAAAGGGCGCCCCGACCGAGAGCTTGCGCCCAAAGAGCATCTCGGCGACCAGCGGCCAGAGCGTGCCGGTAAAGACCACGAAACACGCCACGGCAAGCAGGATATTGTTCACCACGAGTGCCGACTCGCGGCTGACGAGGCCAAAGACCCCCTTGGCCTGCATCACGCCCGCGCGGGCCGCGTAAAGCGTCAGCGCGCCGCCGGTGAAGAAGACGAGGATGCCGAGGATGAAGACCCCGCGCTGCGGATCCGAGGCGAAGGCATGCACCGAGGTCAGCACGCCCGAGCGCACGATGAAGGTGCCGATGAGCGAGAAGCCGAAGGCGAGGATCGCGAGCAGGATCGTCCAGCTCTTCAGCGCCTCGCGCTTTTCCACGACGATGGCAGAATGCAGCAGCGCGGCCGCCAGCAGCCAGGGCATGAACGAGGCGTTCTCGACCGGATCCCAGAACCAGAAACCGCCCCAGCCAAGCTCGTAATAGGCCCACCAGGAGCCGAGCGCGATGCCGATGGTCAGGAACACCCAGCTCAGCAGCGTCCAGGGGCGGACCCAGCGACCCCAGGCGGCGTCGACCCGTCCCTCGATCAGCGCCGCGACGGCGAAGCTGAAGCAGATCGAGAGGCCCACATAGCCCAGATAAAGGAACGGTGGGTGGAAGGCGAGCCCCGGGTCCTGCAACAGCGGGTTGAGGTCTTGCCCGTCGAAGGGCGGCACCGCGAGGCGTAGGAAGGGGTTCGAGGTAAATAGGATGAAGGCGAAGAAGGCCACCGCGACCGAGGCCTGCACCGCCAGCACGCGCGCCCGCAGCGTCGGCGGCAGGTTGCCGCCGAACCAAGCCGCCATAGCCCCGAAGAGCGCCAGGATCAGCACCCAGAGCAGCATCGAGCCCTCGTGGTTCCCCCAGACGCCGCTGATCTTGTAGAGCAAGGGCTTGGCGGAATGCGAGTTCAGCACCACCAGCCGCAACGAGAAGTCGGAAACGATGAAGGCGTGCATCAGCGCGCCGAACGACAGCGCGACAAGCAGGAACTGGGCGGTTGCGGCGGGTTCGGCGACGGCCATCCAGCCGGGCCAGCGCTTCTGCGCCCCGATCATCGGCACCACCGCCTGCACGCAGGCGACGAGGAAGGCGAGGATGAGCGCGAAATGTCCGAATTCGGTGATCATGCCTTGCTTATAGGCGGCAAGACTACGCCCGGCCAACGGAATTCGTCGGCCGGGCGGGATCACTTTGTCGCGGGGCTGCGCGGGCCGAGGCCTACGTTCAGTCCATCCGGCGCAGATAGGTCCAGGTGGGCACGGCCGAATTGCGCGCCACCGAGAAGGCCTCGGCATCACCGATGTATTCGAAACCGCAGTTGGTCAGCACCCGGGCCGAGGCGGCGTTGTCCTGGAAGACCGAGGCGAACATCGTCGCGCTGCCGAAGGGATTGGCCTGCACCATGGCGCGCACCGCCTCGGACGCGTGGCCGGTGTTCCAGAACGGCGGCGCGACCCAGTAGCCGATCTCGGCCTGGTTGCCATCCGTCAGGCGCTCGAGCGAAATCAGCCCCATCACCTCGGCGCCGCCCTGCTCGGAGGCATCCATCGCCCAGACGTCCTCGACACGGCTGGACTCCGTGGCACGGGTGATGAAGGCCTCGGTCGCGCCCGGCGGCAGCGGGTGCGGAATCGAGGTGGTCATGCGCGCGAGGCGCAGCTCGGACGTGTAATGCGCAATCAGCCCGGCATCCGAGCGGCGCAGCGGCCGCAGCAGGAAACGGGGTGTCTCGATGACCGGTTGCGCGGTCAGCTGGTCGTCTTCGGCCAGGCTCATCGTCTTACTCCTCTTGTGCGAGAAATCTCGCGGGCCGCTTCGTCTCCCCCCGAAACGGAGAAGGGGACCGGCCCGTGCCGATCCCCTCCAATTTTTCGATCCGGGATCAGCTTACTCAGCAGCCTCCGCCACCGGCAGGACGGATACGAAGGTGCGGCCCTTGAGGCCTTTGTGGAATTTGACCGAGCCTTCGGCCACGGCGAAGATCGTGTGATCCTTGCCCATATCCACGCCTTCGCCCGGCCAGAACTTGGTGCCGCGCTGACGGATGATGATGTTGCCCGGGTTGGCCGCTTGGCCACCGTAGAGTTTCACGCCGAGACGGCGGCCAGCTGAGTCGCGGCCGTTACGGGAGCTACCGCCTGCTTTTTTATGTGCCATGGGTTGGTCTCCTTAACTGTCTATCAGGCCAGGGTCTTGGCCTGTTCAACCCACTCGGGCTTCACCTTGACGGCATCGAAGCTCTCGGGGTCAACGGCTGCGAGCTGTGCGAAGGTGGCGATGCCGGCTTCGTTCAGCTTCTTGGCGGCGGCGGGGCCGACACCGGTGATCTTGGTCAGGTCGTCGCCTGCGGCGGCAGCAGCCGCCTTCGGAGCAGCGGCTTTCGGTGCGGAGGCGGCGCCAGCGGCGGCCTTCACGCCGGTGCCTTCGGCGCCGGATGCGAGGATCTCGGTCACGCGCAGCAGGGTGAGCTGCTGACGGTGGCCACGGGTACGCTGCGAGCCGTGCTTACGGCGACGCTTGACGAACTTGATGACCTTCTCGCCCTTGATCTGGTCGATCACGGTCGCCTGAACGGCAGCACCGGACACGAGCGGAGCACCCACGGTGACGCTGTCGCCGCCGAGGATCAGGACTTCGTTGAACTGAACGGTTTCACCCGCGTCTGCAGCCAGCTTCTCCACGCGGAGCACGTCGCCCGCCTGGACCTTGTATTGCTTGCCGCCGGTTTTCATCACCGCGAACATCTGCGTCTTCCTTTGTCTACCGCGTCCTGTGGCGCCCCGGTTTCTTGGGGACTTCGTGGTGCGGGTTGGCCCGCTCCGCCGTCGAACAGCGCGCCCTTGCGGGCTGTATGGATGTAAGAATCGAAAGCGGGGCGCGCAATGGCCCCGTCACGAGGCCCGGCTTATCGGGGCAATTTGCCCATGTGTCAACCCGCGCACAGCGGTTTTCCCGCCATATTCTGCAGGTGGTCCACCCCGGCTTTCTGCCCCGAGCCGCCCGGCCCGCCCCGCCTCAGAGGTCCTGCGCCAGCATCTCCTGTGCGGCCGCGAGGCCGAGGCCATAGGAGATCTCGTTGTACATCGCGTTGAACCCGGCAAACAACGCCCGGTTCATCGCCTTTCCCTCGGGCGTCGCGGAAATATCGATATAAGCGTCAAGCTCCGCGTCGCTCAGCGGCCGGTAGGCCAGCAGGAGATAGCCATAAAGCCATTCGAGCGTGTCGGCGCGGGTGACCTCTTCCTGCATCCAGACCTCCTCGAGGATCTCGGGCTCGGTCATTTCGAGTCCGCCGCCGTCGACAAGGCCGAGATAAAACTGGAAGCTGGCGTTGAGCGCGCCGACCACATTGGTCTCTAATAGGTCGTTGGCCTCGACGAATTCATCGAGCTGGTCCAGCCGCGTATCGCCGCTCCCTGCCCGTTCACGCCAGGCTTCGCGCGCCGCCGACTCGACGTCAGGATCGACCATCGCGCGCCGGGCCTCGATCTCCAGCGTCACGACCTTCTGACCGGCTTCGCTGGCGAAATACGCCAGAAGCGGCGCGGGATCGGTGTCACCGAAGCTTTCGAGGAATCCCGCGCGCACCACTTCCTCCATGGCGTTGGGTGTATAGAGCCGGTCGACCGACTGCCGCCATGTCTCGGATTCGCCCGCCGGAAGCAGGTCCGTCGCCATCTCCTCGGCATAGCCCTGCCCCTCAATTCGCATGAGTTCGACGATCTCGTCGATCTTGAGCGCGTCCAGCAGGTCCCCTGCGGGTTCCGCGCGAACGGGCATGGCTAGGATGACGGCAAAACCGCAGGCGGCGAGACGCGAGAACATGGGACAGGACAACTCCGGATATGGCTGACGACAAGCCTAGGGCCCGGCCGCGGCATTTCCAAGGTGAGCAAAAAGCCCACTGGCGGAGCTTCGCCGGAAAAGAAATCCGCCCGGATGAAAAAACTTCAAAATTCCCTGTTGCACCCCCCCGAGCTTGTCGTTAAACGGCCCCCCACGACCCCCGCGGAGAGGTGCCGGAGTGGTCGAACGGGGCGGTCTCGAAAACCGTTGACCCTTCACGGGGTCCCAGGGTTCGAATCCCTGTCTCTCCGCCACTTTCCTTTGGGAAAGTCGGCACTTACTTCGGATAGTGCCATGGTTGTCCAGCCGCGTTTCAACAGCGCCGCTGGTCACCATGGCACTCTGAATCCACCTTCGGATACATCCCCAAGAGTGCCGCTCCGTGGCCCGCGCACCTGCTGCCTCCGTTGCCCCTACAGCATCGGCGAACGGGTGCTGCGTTCCGCCCGGAAACCCGCCCGCTCGCGAGACGAACGACGCGGGACAGGCCGACCAGAATGACAACGCGGCGCACGGGGTCTTCCGCACGCCGCTTGTCTGGGTGCCCGCCCTGGGGCGGTCCGGTTCAGGCCTCGACGCTGGCGCGTTGCGGCGCGCGCTCCCCGCCTTCCGAAGCGCGGGTGGTCGCGTAGCCTTCGGCACCGCGGCGCAGCCGTTGGGCAAGTCCGTCCTCGTCGGCGCCGGCGCCCATCTGGGCGATCACCAGGGACTTCATGAAACTCTCCTGAGTGGCGAGCGCCTGCGCGCGCGCCTTTTCGAGCGACTCCATGGTTTCTGGCTCGTCATCCACCGCGCGCGAGTCGGTCTGTGCAGCGACCTCGGGAGCTTTGGCATTGGCTGCCGCAGCCTGTCCGCTCTCGGTCGCCGTCGGCTTGGAACTGGCATCTTTGACCGCGCTTGCCTCGGCCGCGACGACGGTTTCCCCTGTCTCCGCTTCGCGCGACGCCTCTACAGCCTGCGCCCCGTCCTCCTTGGAGACCGCGCCGGCCTGCCGCCCCGCGTTGATCGCATTGGCGATCCCGCCGAAGAGACCGGCGTAGCTCCCAGACCCGGAGCCCGAAATCAAACCTAACATTCAGATAGACCTTTCTAGTCAGTGCCGGGACGGTCTGATTTCGAAATGAGGAACAAATACGGCAGCAGCGCGGTGTCTCCGCGGCGTGACGAGGAAGTTCTGGCGCCGAACCATTCCGTTACGCGCAGGCCCTTACGGCTGCGCATCGGATCTTCGACACGACGGGATGCGGGATGTGGTACCCAAGGTCGGACTCGAACCGACATGACCTCACGGCCGGGGGATTTTGAATCCCCTGCGTCTACCATTCCGCCACTTGGGCACTGACCCCGATTTATCCGCCACGCCGCGCCGCGTAAAGCGGCAATCGTCACCTGTGATGCCGCACTGACGGAACTGTCACAGCCAATGCCGCTTCAATGGGTTGCACACCGCCGCCCCGCGTGCTTCCTGCGATACAAACAACCGCCGGAGACCTGCCCTTCGATGCTGCGCCGCCTCTACGACTGGACGATGTCGCTTGCCGATCACCCCAAGGCGCTCTGGGGCCTGGCGGCAGTCTCCTTCATCGAAGCTTCGGTCTTCCCGATCCCGCCTGACGTGTTGATGATCCCGATGATCCTCGCGGCGCCGCGCCGGGCCTGGCTGATCGCGCTGGTGGCCACGCTTGCCTCGGTGGTCGGCGGGCTCTTCGGCTATGCCATCGGGCACTTCTTCTTCGACAGCATCGGCCGGCCGATCCTCGAGACCCTCGGCAAAGCCGACTCGATGGAGGCGTTCAACGCCCGCTTCAACGGCGTCGGCTTCTGGGCGGTGCTGATCGCCGGAATCACCCCCTTCCCGTTCAAGGTGATCACCATCATGTCGGGCTGGACCGCGATGCCGCTGGGCGTCTTCGTCACCACCGCCGTCATCGCCCGGGCCTTCCGATTCTTTATCGTCGCGGGGCTGCTGCGGGCCTTTGGCGCGCCGATCCGCGATTTCATCGAAAAGCGGCTCGGCCTGGTGTTTACTGTTTTCGTGCTGCTGCTCGCCGGCGGCTTCTTCTTGGTGAAATACCTCTGAGCCATGACTGACCTGCGCAAGTTCCTCATCCTGATCGCCGCCGGCGGATCGGCCGCCGTGCTGCTCGCCGCGATCGGCTCGCAGTACATCGGCGGGCTGGCGCCCTGCCACCTGTGCATCCTGCAGCGCTGGCCCCACGCCGCGGCCGTGCTGATCGGCGCCCTGGCGCTGGCCTTCCGCGCCCGCATCCTGCCGCTGCTCGGCGCGCTCGCGGCGCTGACCACCTCGGGCATCGGCGTCTATCACACCGGCGTCGAGCGCGGCTGGTGGGAAGGTCCGACCACCTGCACCTCGGGGCCGGTTGGCGGCATGTCCACGGACGATCTTCTGAACCAGATCATGAACGCGCCGCTGGTGCGCTGCGACGAGGTCGCCTGGCAGCTCTTGGGCCTGTCGATGGCCAGTTGGAACGCCTTGATTTCCTTTGGTCTTGCGCTGGTCTGGGTTGCCGTCTGGCGCCGGACCGCCTGAGGTCCCCCACCGGAAAACTCATCTGAACCAAAGTTGCAGGGGGCGGTTTCTGCCCCCCGAGTGGCATGGCGGAGGCGCTAAGGCCACGTCAGATCGGTCTTCGAGGCGCGGATGCCCCGCGTCCTTCCTACAGGAGACCCATAGATGACCTACCGCCTTCTGACCTCCGGCCTCGTCGCCGCCCTTCTCACCGCCGGCACCGCCTTCGCCTCCCCCGAGATCCCCGAACAGACCCAGGCCCAGGTGCGCGAGAAGCTCACCGCCGAGGGCTACGAGGTCCGCCGCATCGACAGCGAGGACGGGATGATCGAGGTCTATGCCATGAAGGACGGCAAGAAGGTCGAGCTCTACCTCGACCAGACCCTGCAGATCGTGCGCAGCAATACCGACTGACGCCCGCCCGGCCCCGCCACCGCGCGCGGCCGCGCCGCCTGATCTGTCCACCCTTCCCGTCAAGGACCGCCCCGATGCCCGAGCGCATGACACGACATTTCGTCTGGGACCCGCTGCTGCGGATCTTCCATTGGAGCCTGGTGACCCTCTTTGCCGCCAACGCGCTCTTCGACGACCCCGAATCCTCCCTGCACCGCTGGGTTGGCTACACCATCGGAGGGCTGATTCTGCTGCGGCTGATCTGGGGCTTCACCGGCCCTCGTTCGGCCCGTTTCTCGAGTTTCTTTCCCACCCGCGCCGGCCTCATCCGGCAGATCACCGACATGGCCACCGGACGGCGCCGCGTGCATCTCATGCACACGCCGCTTGGGGCGCTGATGATCTTCAACCTGCTGCTCACCCTCTGCGGCATCATCGCCACCGGGGTGATGATGACCACCGACGCCTATTGGGGAATCGCATGGGTCGAAACCCTGCATGAAGCGCTGGTAACCTGGGCCGAGGTCTCGGTGATGCTGCACCTCGGCGCAGTGCTGTGGGAAAGCCGCCGCACCGGGGTAAATCTGCCCAAGGCCATGGTTACGGGTGTCAAATGCGTCCCGGATGACGCAAAGATCGAGGCATGACGCCGCAAAGCTCCGAACGCCCGCTCATCCTCACCCTGTTGATCGCCGTGCAGATGATCTGCACGGCCTTCTTCGTGGTCGACGTGATCTTCGACGCTTCCGAGGCCGGGTGGAATCCGGTGACCGACCCCGAGGCGTTTCTCGAGGGCAGCATGGTGCTCTGTCTCGCCGCCGCGATCTGGGTCGAGCTGCGTTTCCTGCTGCGGCTGCTGCGTCACAATGCACATCTCGCGCGGCAGGTCTCGCTGGCCACCGGCGCCTTCCACGAAATCGTCGAGGCGCAATTCTCGGCCTGGGAACTGACCGGCGCGGAACGCGACGTGGCGATGTTCACGCTCAAGGGTCTGACCATCCCCGAGATCGCCGCGCTGCGCGGATCGGCAGAGGGGACGGTGAAATCGCACCTCAATGCAATCTACCGCAAGGCGGGCGTGTCGGGCCGCGGCGCGCTTCTGAGCCACTTCATCGAGGAGTTGATGAGTGGCGCAGAGCGTTCCGATCCCCCCGCCGCGCCCCCGCAAGAATGCAGATGACATCGCGTCAAGTCTCTGGCATCACGACAAAATGACCAACCGCATCGCCGTCTGGCTCGCAGCCCTTCTGATCCTTGCAATTGCGCTGGATGTGACGCTCTTCGACAGCCGCCACCTGCTGTTCCTGGGCCGGAAGGTTTTCATTCTGCTCGATTGGATGGCGTTTTGGCGGTGAGCGCTAACAGTCCAAGTATTGACTTGCCTGACGTATCCTGTTGACCTCTGGGCAACCCCAGACTCTCGGACAGCGAGGAGACATCATGACCGTCAAGGTAGCGATCAACGGCTTCGGCCGCATCGGGCGCAACGTGCTGCGCGCAATCATCGAATCCGGCCGCACCGACATCGAGGTCGTGGCGATCAACGACCTTGGCCCGGTCGAAACCAACGCGCATCTGCTGCAGTTCGACAGCGTGCACGGACGCTTCCCGCACCCGGTCAGCGTCTCCGGCGACACGATCGACGTTGGCCGCGGCCCGATCAAGGTGAGCGCCGAGCGCAACCCCGCCGACCTGCCCTGGGCGCATGTGGACGTGGTGATGGAATGCACCGGCATCTTCACCGACCGCGAGAAGGCCGCCGCGCACCTCGCGAACGGCGCCAGCCGCGTGCTGGTCTCTGCCCCCTCGGCCGGGGCCGACAAGACCATCGTCTACGGGGTGAACGATGACACGCTGACCAAGGATGACCTCGTCGTCTCGAACGCGTCCTGCACCACCAACTGCCTGTCGCCCGTCGCCAAGGTTCTGAACGACACCGTTGGCATCAAGAAGGGCTTCATGACCACGATCCACAGCTACACCGGCGACCAGCCGACGCTGGACACGATGCACAAGGATCTCTACCGCGCGCGCGCCGCGGCCATGTCGATGATCCCGACCTCGACCGGCGCGGCCAAGGCCGTGGGGCTGGTTCTGCCCGAGCTCAACGGCAAGCTCGACGGCGTGGCGATCCGCGTGCCGACGCCCAATGTCTCGGTTGTCGATCTGGTGTTCGAAGCCGAGCGCGAGACCACCGTCGAAGAGATCAACGACGCGATCCGCGTCGCCGCCAATGGCAAGCTCAGCGGTATCCTGGGATACACCGACAAGAAGAACGTCTCGATCGACTTCAACCACGACCCGCACAGCTCGATCTTCCACACCGATCAGACCAAGGTCATGGAGGGCACGATGGTGCGCATCCTGTCGTGGTACGACAACGAATGGGGTTTCTCGAACCGCATGTCCGACACTGCCGTGGCGATGGGCAAGCTCATCTGACCACGCGACGCGGCCCGGAGCCGACAGAAATATCCCAGACTGCAGGGCGGGGCTTTCGGGCCCCGCCCTTTTGCTTGCGCAGCGGTGGCGCGCCGACGCGCCGGTGGACGTCATTCCCGGACGATTCCCAACGCCGCGCCGTATCCGCGTTCCGCAAGCAGCCCCGCCGGCCGGCCGCGGGGCCGGACCTCAGACAGCATCGAGAGCGGCAACACCTGCGTGGTCACCGGGACCGGCGGCGGCAGCGGGCGGTGCGCCGCCGCCGCCGAGCCGGTCGAGGGCGCGGCCCGTGCGGAGGATTTTCTTGGAAAATTGGGCCGGGCATAGCCGGCGCTGTCACGCGGGATTTCCATCGCCTGTTTCCCTTCTGGCACAGCTTGCGCCGGGCTTTTCCAGCGCTGCGTCGGGGCGCGGCACGCCCCTTTCATCTGGGGGTAAGGTTAATCGGCAATCCTTTACAAAGGCTTGCCCTGCACCTTCCGTGGCGCTGCATGTCGCCATGCACAAAGCGCAAGGCGGGTGTGGGAAACCGACAATTGTTCTGCAGCGCGGCAAGACCTAGGTTAGCGCCAACGCAGACGGAAACGTCCGCCAGAGTTTTCAACCAGTGCCAACCGCAAACGCAGCGCCTTCCCGATGGAGGTGCCCCCGATGAGATGGAACAGAGCCATGACCAAAGCCATCAATGCCGTCCGTGACAGCTTCGCCCGCCGCTTCGCCTATCGCCGCACCCATCAGGCGCTGATGTCGCTGCCGATGCGCACCCGCATCGACTGTGACCTGCTCGGCCGCGAAGAAGAAACCGCACGCGCCGCCGTCTACGGCCGCTGATCCGCCCGGATCAGCCCTTCGCGAAGCGCATCTTAAGCGCTTCGTTGACGGTGGGCGTGACGAATTTGCTCACGTCACCGTCAAGCCGCGCGATCTCCTTCACCAACTTGGAAGCAATCGCCTGGTGCTTGGCCTCGGCCATCAGGAAGACCGTCTCGATGCTGGTGTCGAGCGCGCGGTTCATTCCCACCATCTGGAACTCGTATTCGAAATCCGCCACGGCGCGCAGCCCGCGGATGATGATCTGAGCCCCCACGTCGCGGGCGCAATCGATCAGCAGGTTCTCGAAAGGATGCGGGACGATTTCGGTCCCCGTCTCCTTCGAGAGTTCCGCGCATTCCATCTCGATCATCGCCACGCGCTCTTCGAGGGTGAAGAGCGGCCCCTTGTCGCGGTTGATCGCGACCCCGATCACCAGCCTGTCGACCAAGGCCGCTGCGCGGCGAATGATGTCCATATGGCCCAGCGTGATCGGATCAAAGGTGCCGGGATAAAGGCCGATGCGCATGAGGGTCCTCCAGGAGTGCCAGCCGGGGCGGTCCGGCGCACGCAACGATATTGCGTGCCGGAATGCAACCCCGAAACCGGCAGTTCCCGAGCGCAGCCCCCGCTCAGAACCCCATGATCATGCCCTGCAGGGCGTCCTTCTCCATGGCGAGTTCGGCGATCTGCGCCTTGACCACGTCGCCGATCGAAATGATGCCGACCAGCATGCCATCTTCAACCACGGGCATGTGGCGGAACCGGCCCTCGGTCATCCGGGCGAGCACGACGTTGGTATCCTCGTCGCGGGTGCAGACCTGCAGCTTGCGGGTCATCAGATCCTCGCAGGTCAGCGACAGAACGCTTGCGCCCTGCGCGGCCAGCGCGCGCACGATGTCGCGCTCTGAAAGGATCCCCAGCGGAGTTTGCCCGTCTTCCGAGATCACCACCCCGCCGATCCGGCGTTCGGCCAGCACCTGCGCGGCGTCACCAACGCTGCTGCCGGGGGTGACGGTGACCACGCCGTCGTCGGACTTGTCCTTGAGAATCTGTTGTACCTGCATGCGGCTTTCCTCCTAAGCGCTGCTCACATTCCCTAGCGTCCGCCCCGCGCGAACTTCTGTCAACACCGACATCCGGTCGATCCCGCACCCCGCCGTTTGACGCCCAACCGAAGACTGCCCGGCATCAGGCCGCCGCTTCGAGCGCCGCGAGTTCGCGCCGGACAGAGTCGGCGAGAAGCGCTGCGAGTCCGTTAAGCCGCGCGTGACGCCGGTCGTCGGCATGGCGTACCAGGTAGAAACTGCGGGTGAGCGAGACCTCTTCGGGCAGCACCCGGCACAGGCCCCGCGCCGCGGGCAACGCGAAATCGTGCACGATCCCCAGCCCCGCGCCGAGCCGCAGCCAGTGGAACTGCACGGCCACCGAGTTAGAGGCGAGACGCACACGGTCGAGGCCGAGATCGGCAAGATAGTCGAGCTCGCGGTCGAAAATCATGTCGGGGATGTAGCCGACGATGCGGTGCCGCTGCAGGTCAGCGCGGGAGCGGATCGGCGGGTGCTGCGCGAGATACTGCTCCGAGGCCGCGAGATGCAGACGGTAGTCCGAGATCTTCTGCACCACCAGCCGCCCCGCCGTGGGCGCCGAAACGGCGATCGCCATGTCCGCCTCGCGCCGCGACAGGTTCACCACGCGCGGCAGCGAGACGATCTGCAGGTCGAGCCCGGGGTTGGCCTCGGCGATCTTGGCGCAGACCTGTGGCAGCAGGAAGTTGGCGCAGCCGTCGGGCGCACCAATACGAATCTGCCCGGCAAACCCCTCGGACGAGCCCATGAGCGCCTGCGCGCCCTGCCCCAGCGCCTGCTCGGCGCTCTCGGCGTGGACCAGCAGCCGAGCGCCTGCCTCGGAGAGCGTGTAGCCCTGCGGCGACTTGGCGAAGAGCGGATGCCCCAGCGCCTGCTCGAGCCGTGCGACGCGCCGCCCGACCGTGGCCGGGTCCATGCGCAGCACCCGCCCCGCCGCCGAGAGGCTCTCGCCCCGCGCCACGGCAAGAAAAATCCGCAGGTCGTCCCAGTTCTCGCGCATCGCGCACCTATATTTTTGCAAAACCTCTTTGTTGAATTACCCCTGTCGCCTGCATTTCCGCAAGGCTACTGTGCTGCTCAACATATAGGAGGCTGCAATGCAGGAACTGACCCATTTCATCAACGGCACGCATGTGAAGGGCACCTCGGGCCGCTTCACCGACATCTTCAACCCCGCCACCGGCGAGGTTCAGGCCAAGGTGCCGCTGGCGACCGTCGAAGAGCTGAACGCCGCGGTGGCCAAGGCCGCCGAGGCGCAGAAGGCCTGGGGCGCGACCAACCCGCAGCGCCGCGCCCGCGTCATGATGAAGTTCGGCCAGCTGATCAACGAGCACATGGACGAGCTCGCCGAGCTGGTTTCGCGCGAACACGGCAAGACCCTGCCCGACGGGCGCGGCGACGTGCAGCGCGGTCTCGAGGTGGTCGAGGTCTGCATGGGCGCGCCGCACATGCTCAAGGGTGAGTTCACCGATGATGGTGGCCCGGGCATCGACCTCTACTCCATGCGCCAGCCGCTCGGCGTGGTCGCGGGCATCACCCCGTTCAACTTCCCGGCGATGATCCCGCTGTGGAAGATGGCCCCGGCGTTGGCCTCCGGCAACGCGATGATCCTCAAGCCCTCCGAGCGCTGCCCTTCGACCTCGCTGCGTCTGGCCGAGCTGATCACCGAGGCCGGCCTGCCCGAGGGCGTGCTGCAGGTGATCAACGGCGACAAGGAAGTGGTCGACGCAATCCTCGACAACGAGACCGTGCAGGCCGTGGGCTTTGTCGGCTCGACCCCGATCGCACAGTACATCTACGGCCGCGCCGCCACCAACGGCAAGCGCGCGCAGTGCTTCGGCGGCGCAAAGAACCACATGATCATCATGCCCGACGCCGACCTCGACAAGGCCGCCGACGCGCTGGTGGGTGCCGGTTACGGCGCCGCGGGCGAGCGCTGCATGGCGATCTCGGTGGCCGTGCCGGTCGGCGCGGAAACCGCCGATGCGCTGATCGAGAAGCTGGTGCCGCGCGTGGAGAAACTGAAGGTCGGCCCCTACACCGCCGGCGAAGACGTGGACTACGGCCCGGTCATCACCGCCGCCGCGAAGGAGCGGATCAACGGCCTCGTGACGTCGGGTGTCGAACAGGGCGCCAAGCTAGTCATCGACGGCCGCGACTTCTCGCTGCAGGGATACGAGGACGGTTTCTTCGTCGGCCCGTCGCTCTTTGACAACGTCACGCCCGACATGGACATCTATCGCGAAGAGATCTTCGGCCCGGTGCTGAGCACGGTCCGCGCGGACTCCTACGAGGAAGCGCTCGAGCTGGTGATCGACAACCCCTATGGCAACGGCACGGCGATCTACACCGCCGATGGTGACACCGCGCGCGACTTCGCGCACCGGGTCAACGTCGGCATGGTCGGCATCAACTTCCCGATCCCGGTGCCGCTGAGCTACCACACCTTCGGCGGCTGGAAGAAATCGGCCTTCGGCGATCTCAACCAGTACGGCCCCGACGCCTTCCGCTTCTACACCAAGACCAAGACCGTCACGGCGCGCTGGTTCTCGGGCATCAAGGAAGGCGGCGAGTTCAACTTCAAGGCCATGGACTGACCCCGGCGCCTGGTCCGGCCTAAAAGAGCGAGACCTTTGGTTGAAACGCGGGCCGTCCGGACTCTTCCGGGCGGCCCATCTGCACGCGCGGGCGGAGGGTTCACCGCTAAAATATACATTCAAAATTTACCATTGACGTTAACGAAACCTCACCGCAACCATCCCCCAAGCCTCATGTCTATCGGTGGGAAATGTCCGTCAGCTTCCGCATTCTTAGGACTCACGGTCTTGTCTATGTGCGATATGAAGGTCGCGCCAGCTTGACCGACACGACCCGGGCTCTCGGAGACTACCTGTCGCATCCCGATTACCGCCGCGGACAAAAGCAGCTCGTGGACCTGTCCCGGCTGACCGGCTGGGACAGCGACTATCTCGAGCTGATGAAAGTGCAAGCCCTGAAGGCCGAGGCATTCTTTGGAGGCGAGAATGCCACGCTCCTGCTCTATTTCGCCCCCACTCCGCTGAGTTTCCAACTCAGCAAGCTGGCCATCAATTCGTGGGACGGGCTCGACAGCGTCGTGGCGCGGGTGCAGCAGAGCGAAATCGGCTGCCTGACGCTTTTGGGCCTGGCCGAACGCAGCTTCGCTCAATTGCTGGAAAACACGGAGTGATTCCGCTTCCGTTGGGTCATGCTGCCGCAAGTGTCGCATAGGCGACATACCATTTGACACCGGCTTCCGGACATAGGAAACGACTCAAAGGCTCACCCCCTTTTTCCTCGTCTTCGGGAGAGACAATATGCCAGGACATTTCAAGGTTTATGCCGAGCACCGCTTGGCATTTTTGAAATTTTCCGGCGCCGCCCACATCGACGACTGCTTCGAAATAGTATCGGCGCTCATTGCTTCGCCCGAGTGGTGCTCCGAATATGCGATACTCGTCGACAATTCCGGGGTCACGACCTACACGGGCGATTTCGAGGACCTGCAGCGCTTTAGCGGTTACCTCTCGGAAACCGGCGCCTTCGAGAACCCGCGCATGGATATCGTGTACTACGCCCCCTCCGATCTCTCCTTCGGCATCGCCCGGATGGCCCAGCAGGTGCTCGGCCCGCGCTTTCCCTTCCGGATCCATGTCTATCGCGATGCGGGCCCGGCGCTGGCCAAGCTCGGCCTAGAAGGGACGGACCTCGCCAAGTGTTCCACCTTCGCCTGACCCGGCCCCTGCGCCCGCCGGAGCCAACCTAGGCACCGCTGCGCAGATCCCCCATTGAAAGCCGCGCGGCCCCGTCCTATATCAGTCTTGTTCCGCAAGGGACTATGGGCATAAACGCGCATGTAATAAACGGATCGGACCCGGGGGCGGTACCCGGCGGCTCCACCAATAAACCCTTGTTGGGGGTTCATGGGGCCGAAATAGGATCGACGAACGCGTAAAGATGTAGCTTTGTCCCGGTGAGATACCACCGTTATCGGTTCATAAAGCATAGTTGCCAACAACAATCGTGCTCCGGTTGCTCTGGCTGCGTAAGCAGTCCGAAAAACCGAAAATTAAGCCCTTGGGCCTAGCAGCTTAAGGCGGGGTTCGCAGGTACCTGGCAACAGAAACCTGCACTTCTCTCCCCCCTCTATCCGCGACATTCGGCCAGCGCATTTCGGCGTGATTGACCGAAGGGTGACCGCCTGTCAGCATGACCGGCATGGCCCCGGTGTCCGTTGTCAGTATCGCCCTGCTCGCAGCGCTTTGCGCGCCGAGGCTCCACGCCTGCGAGACCGCGCTGCTGCTGGCCATGGATGTCTCCAACTCCATCGATCCTTCCGAATACGCCATCCAGACCGAGGGTCTTGCCCTTGCCCTGGCCGACCCAGAGATCGCCGCGATCATGGTCGAGGACCGCGTCGCCCTCGCCGTCCTGCAATGGTCCGGCCCCGGCGACCAGGCGCTCATGCTGGGCTGGACCGAGATTGCCGAGCCCGCCGATCTTGCGGGATTCGCCGCTGCCGCCGGCGCCATGGAGCGCGCTTTTGTCTTGTCGGACACCGCGCCCGGCGCGGCCCTCGGCGCGGCGCTCGACGCCATCGAGCGCGCCCCGCCCTGCAAGCGGCGGGTGATCGACGTGTCGGGCGACGGCACTCCGAATTCCGGCCCCCCGGCGTCGGCGGCGCGGGTGCGGGCCGAGCGCATGGGGGTGACGATCAACGGGCTGGCCATCGAGGGTCCGGGCAGCGGCCTGCCAGTCAGCAACTACTACCGGCAAGTGCTGATCACCCGCGACGGCTTCGTGATGACCGCGCGCAGCCACCGCGCATATGCCGAGACCCTGCGCCGAAAAATCCTGCGCGAGATCGCGCAGATCCTCGGCTGAGCGCGTCATGAAAACGTCACGGGTGCCGGTGCACATGCCTGCTATGGCAACTTTTTCCCAGATATTCATGACCTTCCTGCGGATCGGGCTGCTCAGCTTCGGCGGCCCCGCCGCGCAGATCGCCCTGCTGCACCGCGAAATCGTCGAGGAGCGTCAGTGGCTCAACGAGCGGCAATACCTGCAGGCCCTCTCGTTCTGCATGCTGCTGCCCGGCCCCGAGGCCATGCAGCTTGCCACCTGGATCGGCTGGCGGCTGCGCGGCACCCTCGGCGGGCTGATGGCGGGCGGGCTCTTCGTGCTGCCCGGCGCGGTGCTGATCGCGGTTCTGGCGCTGGCCTATTCCAGCTACGGCACCCGCCCCGAGGTCGCCGGGCTGATGCTCGGCGTCAAGGCCACGGTGATCGCGCTTGTCGCACAGGCGCTGCTCAAGCTCGGGCGCAAGGTGCTGCGGCGTCGCGGCGCGCTGCTGATCTCGCTCGCCGCCTTTGCTGCGCTCTACGTGCTGCACCTGCCCTTTCCGGTGGTGATCGCCTGCGCCGCGCTGACAGGCTGGTTCGGCCAGCCCGCCGGACCGGCCCTAGAGGTGCAGCCCGTTCCCGCCCCGGTGACCGACCGGCTCTGGGTCTGGCCGCTCTGGGTGACGCTCTGGTTCGCGCCGATGATCGCCGCGGCGCTGGCCGGGCAGACGCTCCTCTATGACATCGGCATGCTCTTTTCCAAGCTGGCGGTCTTCTCTTTCGGCGGCGCCTACGCGGTGCTGGCTTGGCTGGCGCAGGAGGCGGTGACCGCCCGCGGCTGGCTCGAGGCCGCGCAGATGGCCGATGCGCTGGGTCTGGCCGAGACCACCCCCGGTCCGCTGATCCTGGTGACGCAGTTCGTCGGCATGATCACCGGCTTCGCCGCGGGGGGCTGGCCCATGGCACTGGCGGCGGGCGGCATGGTGCTTTGGGTCACCTTCATCCCCTGCTTCCTGTGGATCTTCGCCTTTGCCCCGCATCTCGAGCGGCTGCTCGCACGCCCCCGGCTCCAGGCGGCGCTTGAGGCGATCACCGCCGCGGTGCTCGGCGTGGTGGCGAATCTGGCGCTGTGGTTCGCGCTGCACGTGCTCTTTGCCGAGACCCGGATCCCGCACCTCGGCCCGCTCGCCCCGGAGCTGCCCGTGCTGCAAAGCCTGCAACCCGCCGCGCTCGGCCTGACGCTTCTGGCGGCGCTGCTGCTAGGCCCGCTGCGCCGCTCGGTGCCGCTGACCCTTGCCCTCACGGCAACCGCATCCTACGCGCTAACCAATTATTAAAATTACAATTTTCATGAAATAGCGCACCCATGGTATTTTTCCATCATGTCCCCTTTTCCTCGCCGCCAAATCTAATATGGTGAAAAGAAAGCGACGAGGAGCAGCCAATGCCCGGCGGCATCGACTATGGCAATCTCATGCACCGCGCCATGCGCGGGCTCATCAACGACGTGCTCGCAGGGGTCCAGGAGACCGGTCTTCCGGGCGATCACCACTTCTTCATCACCTTCGACACCCAGCACCCCGACGTGGAACTGGCCGACTGGCTCTCGGACCGCTACCCGGGCGAGATGACCGTGGTCATGCAGCATTGGTACGAAGACCTCGAGGTCACCGAGGACGGCTTTACCGTCACGCTGAACTTCGGCGATGCGCCCGAGCGGCTCTATATCCCCTATGACGCGATCAAGACCTTTGTCGATCCGTCGGTGGAATTCGGTCTGCGCTTCGAGACCCACGAGGAAGAGGATGACGACGACGACGAGCCGACCCCGCCCGAGGGTGGCCCGGACGACGGACCGCGCGAAACGGTCAAGCAGGATGCCGAGGTCGTGCGCCTCGATTCTTTCCGCAAGTGAGCCGGCGGGGCCCTCTGCGCCCCTGCCGCTGCCCCTGCCTAGGTCCAAGTCCAGCGCGCCGGTGCCCACGGGTCCCGGCGCGTTGGCATTTCTGCCTCCAGGTCCGGGAGGCCCCAAACCCGCGTTTTCGTGGCGCTAACAGCCGGATTGCCCGCCGCTTGCCCGTTGCCCCCGGACCGGGAGGCGGCTAAACGGCACACAATGGTATGCTTTGCAGGAGGCACAGATGGCCAACACCCGCACCGAGACCGACAGCTTCGGCCCGCTCGAGGTTCCCGCCGACAAGTACTGGGGCGCACAGACCCAGCGGTCGATCATGAACTTTCCCATCGGCTGGGAGAAGCAGCCGGTTCCGATCATCCGCGCGCTCGGCGTGGTGAAAAAGGCCTGCGCCATGGCCAACAAGGAACTGGGGACCATGGAGGCCGAGGTCGCCGACGCGATCATTGCCGCCGCCGGTGAGGTCATCGAGGGCAAGTTCGACGACAACTTCCCGCTGGTGGTCTGGCAGACCGGCTCGGGCACCCAGTCGAACATGAACGCCAACGAGGTGATCAGCAACCGCGCCATCGAGATGCTGGGCGGCGAGATGGGCTCTAAAAAGCCTGTGCACCCGAACGATCACTGCAACATGGGCCAGTCGTCCAACGACACCTTCCCGACCGCAATGCACGTGGGCATCGCCATGCAGGCACGTGACGTGCTTCTGCCCGGCCTGCGCAAGCTGCACGCCGCGCTCGAGGCGAAGTCCGAAGAGTTCAAGGACATCATCAAGATCGGCCGCACCCACACGCAGGATGCCACCCCGCTGACGCTGGGCCAGGAATTCGGCGGCTATGCGCATCAGGTGAAAAAGGGCATCGAGCGGGTCGAGGCCTGCCTCGGCGACATCTACGAGCTGGCGCAGGGCGGCACCGCCGTGGGCACCGGGCTCAACACCCAGAAGGGCTGGGCCGAGATGGTCGCGAAGAACATGGCCGAGATCACCGACCTGCCCTTCGTCACCGCCCCCAACAAGTTCGAGGCGCTCGCCGCGCATGACGCGATGGTGATGTTCTCGGGCGCGCTGAAGACCGTGGCGGCCTCGCTGTTCAAGATCGCCAACGACATGCGCCTGCTGGGCTCCGGCCCGCGCTCGGGTCTGGGCGAGCTGATCCTGCCGGAAAACGAGCCCGGCTCGTCGATCATGCCCGGTAAGGTCAACCCGACCCAGGCAGAAGCGCTGACCATGGTCTGCGCCCATGTCATGGGCAATGACGCCGCCGTCGGCTTCGCCGGCAGCCAGGGTCACTTCGAGCTCAACGTCTACAACCCGATGATGAGCTACAACGTGCTGCAGTCCATGCAGCTGCTCGGCGACAGCGCCTCGGCCTTCACCGACAACATGGTGGTCGGCACGCAGGCCAACACCGCGCGCATCGAAAAGCTGATGAAGGAATCGCTGATGCTGGTGACGGCGCTGGCGCCGACCATTGGCTACGACAATGCCACCAAGGTCGCCAAGACCGCGCATAAGAACGGCACCACGCTGAAGGAAGAGGCGATCGCCCTCGGCTTCGTCGACGAGGAAACCTTCGACCGCATCGTGCGCCCCGAGGACATGATCGGCCCGAAGGGCTGATCCCTCCCTGAACGAGATCGAGAACGGGGCCCGCGTGGCCCCGTTTTTCTGCGCGCCGCGCCAAGCCGCTCCACCCTGCCCGGCTTTTCCGCCTTGGCCATTGCCGCTCTGCGGCGCCACGCTATTCTTCCCAGCCATGACCAAC
Source organism: Salipiger sp. PrR003 (assembly GCF_010500785.1). Taxonomy (NCBI): domain Bacteria; kingdom Pseudomonadati; phylum Pseudomonadota; class Alphaproteobacteria; order Rhodobacterales; family Roseobacteraceae; genus Salipiger; species Salipiger sp. PrR003. The sequence goes on along the minus strand of NZ_JAAGOV010000065.1, from coordinate 153,930 downwards.
GTGATCAACCTCAACCGCTTCCGCAAGGACCGCGCCCGCGCCGAGAAACGCGCGCAGGCCGACGAGAATTCCGCGCGCCACGGACGCAGCAAGGCCGAGAAGCAGCACGAGGCCGCCGAGGCCGCGAAATCCGCGCGCGCGCTCGAGGGTCACCGGCTGGACGCTCCGGGCGACGAGAAGCCCGAGACATGACGGGCCGCCCGGTCAAGCACTCTCTCACCATCCGTGGTCACCGCACATCTGTGTCGCTGGAGACGCCGTTCTGGGACGAGTTCCGACGCCTTGCCGAGGCCGAGGGCAAGACCCTGAACGCGCTCGCCACCGAGATAGACGCCGGACGTGGTGTCGAGGCGGGCCTTGCCTCGGCGATCCGCGTGCATGTGCTCGAACACCTGCGCGCGCGCCTAGACCAGCTGAGTTGACCCCCGTCGCGGCCCGCACGCCCGCGCTTCTTCCAGACGAGAAATACCCTCGGGGAGTTTGCGCTGCCGAGGGGGCAGAGCCCGCCGGGGCGCCATCACCCGACAGTCCCGAAGGGCACCGGCGCCACGCCCCGACCCCGCGGCGCCGTCACCGGTCTTGCCGCCGCGCGACTTCCGCCCTATGACGCCCGCGTCTGCCCTGCACAAGACGGAAGGTTAGCCGATGATCCCCCGCTACGCCCGCCCCGAGATGACCGCCATCTGGGAACCTGCCACCAAGTTCCGCATCTGGTACGAGATCGAGGCGCATGCCTGCGACGCCATGGCCGAGCTGGGGGTGATCCCCAAGGAAAACGCCGAGGCCGTCTGGAAGGCCAAGGACGTGGAATTCGACGTCGCCCGCATCGACGAGATCGAGGCCGTCACCAAGCATGACGTCATCGCCTTCCTGACCCACCTCGCCGAGCATGTCGGCAGTGAAGAAGCGCGCTTCGTACACCAGGGCATGACCTCCTCGGACGTGCTCGACACCTGCCTCAACGTGCAGCTGGTGCGCGCCGCCGACATCCTGCTGACCGGCATGGACAAGGTGCTGGCCGCGCTCAAGAAGCGTGCCTTCGAGCACAAGATGACCGTCCGCGTCGGCCGCAGCCACGGCATCCATGCCGAACCGACCACCATGGGCCTGACCTTCGCGCGCTTCTACGCCGAGATGGACCGCAACAAGAACCGCCTCGAGAAAGCCCGGTACGAGATCGCCACCGGAGCGATCTCGGGCGCAGTCGGCACCTTCGCCAACATCGACCCGGCGGTTGAAGAGCACGTCTGCGAAAAGCTGGGCCTGCGCCCCGAGCCGATCTCGACCCAGGTGATCCCCCGCGACCGCCACGCCATGTTCTTCGCCACGCTCGGCGTCATCGCCAGCTCGATCGAGAACGTCGCCATCGAGATCCGCCACATGCAGCGCACCGAGGTGCTCGAAGGCGCAGAGTTCTTCTCGATGGGCCAAAAGGGCTCCTCGGCGATGCCGCACAAGAAGAACCCGGTGCTGACCGAGAACCTGACCGGCCTCGCCCGTCTCGTGCGGATGACCGTCATCCCGGCGATGGAGAATGTTGCCCTCTGGCACGAGCGCGACATCTCGCACAGCTCGGTCGAGCGCGGCATTGGCCCGGATGCGACCATCACCCTCGACTTCGCGCTGAACCGCCTCGCGGGCGTGGTCGACAAGATGATCATCTACCCGCAGAACATGCTCGACAACATGAACAAGTTCCCCGGCCTCGTGATGAGCCAGCGCGTGCTGCTGGCGCTGACACAGGCAGGCGTGAGCCGCGAGGATGCCTATTCCATGGTCCAGCGCAACGCGCTGAAGGTCTGGGAAGAGCGCGTCGATTTCCGCGAGCAACTGCTGGCGGACGAGGATGTGGTCAAGGCGCTCGGCGTCGAGCAGATCAACGAGAAATTCGACATGGGCTATCACACCAAGCACGTGGACACGATCTTCCGCCGGGTCTTCGGCGAGAGCTGATCCTGCCAAGGCGTGCGGGGCTTCTGCCCCGGACCGGGATATCTGGACCTGAACGCAAGGGCCGGCGCCACGCTCGCGGAAACGTGAGCAAAGGCGCCGGCCCGTTTCGTTTTGGCCGATGAGGCAAGCCGTGGTAGCCTTCTGCCCAGTCACCACGGAGGACGACGCATGACGATCAAGACCCTGCTGACTGCCGCGGCTCTCGTCGCCGCCCCGCTCGTTGCCTGGGCGGACTGCAGCTATCACAACGAGGCCAAGATGACCTGCGCAGCCGGATCGGAATACGATTCCGCCACCGGCACCTGCAAGGTCGTCTCGGGCTGACCGCAGAGCCCGCACATCCGATCCCACGTCGAAGGGCAGCCCGCCGAGGTTGCCCTTTTCCGTGTGGGAATGAGGGATCATTAACCTCGCTGCGCTAGCTCTGGCAGCAGCAAGAGCCCGGATGTCCCGCCATGTCGCAGCTGCCTTCCCCGTCCGATCTCGCGCCTGCCGGCGGGCGGCGTCCGCTGTCGCGACGCGCCAAGGCGGCGATCATCGTGCAGTTCCTGCTCAACGAGGGGGCGGATGTGCCGCTCTCCGCCCTGCCCGAGGATCTGCAGGCCGAGCTGACGCTGCAGCTCGGGCGCATGCGCTACATCGACCGCGCCACGCTCAACGCCGTGGTCGAGGAGTTCTCCGAGGAACTCGACGGCGTTGGCCTCTCCTTTCCCGGCGACATGGCGGGGGCGCTTTCCGCGCTCGAGGGCAAGATCAGCGCCCGCACCGCCGCACGGCTGCGCAAGGAAGCGGGCGTGCGCCAGAGCGGCGATCCCTGGGAGCGCATCGGTGCCCTGCCAGAGGAGCGCATCGCCGCCATCGCCGGCGCCGAGGCGATCGAGGTGGCCGCGGTCATGCTCTCGAAGATCAACACCGCCAAGGCCGCCGCCGTGCTTGCGCAGATGCCCGGCGACCGCGCCCGGCGCATCACCTATGCCGTATCGATGACCGCGGGCATCTCGCCCGAGGCGGTGGACCGCATTGGCCTGAGCCTCGCCGCCCAGCTCGACGCCGAGCCACCCCGGGCCTTCGCCAAGCGCGCCGACGAGCGGGTGGGCGCGATCCTCAACTACGCCGCCTCGGCCAAGCGTGACGAGGTGCTCGAGGGGCTGGAAGAGACCGACAGGGATTTCGCCGAAGCGGTGCGCCGCGCGATCTTTACTTTCGCCGACATCCCCTCGCGGCTGCGCAAGCAGGACGTGCCGAAGATCACTCGCGACGTGGCCCCCGAAGATCTCACCGTCGCCATCGCCGCCGCCAGCTCCGAGGCCGATCTGCCCGCCGCCGAATACCTGCTTGAAAACATGTCAAAACGCATGGCTTCCGCGCTCCGCGAGGACGCGGCTGGCATGAGCGTCAAGGGCAAGAAGGGAGAGGCCGCGATGAACGCCGTGGTCAGCGCCATCCGCGAGCTGGTCAGCGTCGGAGAGATCGAGCTGAAGTCGGACGAGGACGACGAGGACTAGTCCCGGAACTTGTGCCGCGCGCATCCTCGGCTTAAGTCTGCCGCTCAGACCAGCGGAGCGGGATGTGACCAAGGGCACGACACATAGGCCAGCAAAAGACGATGGCGCGACCCCGGCCAAGGCGACCGTGCAGGACCGCGGCGGCATGGGCGATTTCCTGTCCGACAAGGCGCTGCGGGCGATGATCCGGCTCGCGCTGCTGCTGCCCGCCACGCTCCGCGGCCGGATGATGGCAACATTGGTCTCGCGCGTGCTCGCCCCGCTGACCGGCTACCGGGACCGCGCCATGGCAAACCTCGCCCACGTCTGGCCCGAGATGCCCGAGGACGAGCGCCGCCGCATCGCCCGCGAGGTGGCGCAGAACGCCGGGCGCACGATGATCGAGAATTACGACGTTGCGGGGCTGCTCGAGCGCATGAAGCACACGCCGGTCACCGGCGAGGGCGTTGCAGCCATCGAGGCCGCGCAAGCCGAGGGCAAGCCGATCCTCTTCGTCACCGGCCACTACGGCAACTTCGAGGCGCCGCGCGCCGCGCTGGTCGCCCGCGGCTGGCGCATCGGCGGGCTCTACCGGCCCATGGCCAATCCTTTTTTCAACGAGCATTACGCCGCCAACATGCACGCGCTCAGCGATCCGGTCTTCGAGCAGGGCCGGCGCGGCACCATGGGGCTGCTCAAACACATCCGCGGCGGCGGCATGGGCGTGCTGCTCTTCGACGTCTACGACAGCGCGGGCGTGCCCATCGATTTCCTCGGCCAGCCCGCCCCCACGCTGACCTCTGCCGCCGAAATCGCGGTGAAGACCGGCGCGCTTTTCGTGCCGTTTTTCGGCATCCGCAAACCCGACGGGGTGAACTTCGAAGCGGTCTTCGAGGCACCGATCCCGCATGGAGATCCGGTCGAGATGATGCGCGAGGTCACCCGGAGGCTCGAGGCGCGGATCGAGGCGGACCCCGGTCAATGGTTCTGGATTCACCGCCGCTGGAAGCCGAAGCGCCAGCGCAAGCGAGCGGAAAAACGCGCGCGACAGCAGGACGGCAGGTGAAGCTCCCAGCGGCCTCTTGATCGCCGAACAAGGCAAGCCCTAAGCTTCGGCACTGCCATTGTTCAGAAAATTTCGAGGACCCCTTACATGCCATTCATCAGGTCAGCAGCCGTGCTTGCCGCGATCACGCTCGTCGCCGCCTGCGACGGTACCGCCACCCCCTCTGCCAGCGCGCCGATGCCCGCCGCTCCGGGCGGACCGCCCTTCATCGAAACCATGGCCCCCGAGGTGACCAACGCCGCGGTGTCGTCATGCCAGTCCGCGCTCGAGGCGCAGACCGAGGGCGGTGTCATGGTCGTGGGCAGCGAAACCTCCGAGGCGGCCACCGCGATCTACATGCGGGTCGGCACAAACGGCGCCCCCTGGCGCTGCCTCGTCGCGCCGGACGGCAGCGGACCGGACCTGATGTTCATGGGAAGTGAAGGCGCGGCCTGAGGTCGCGGACGGTGCCTTTGCTGGCGCGGCTCAGTCGCGCCAGCGCGCGGCGGCCAGCACCGGGCCGAAGGGCGGCTCCTGCACCAGCACCACCGCCGGATCGTCGCCCTCCAGCGGCACCGAGGTCTCGTAGGCGCCTTGCCCGTCCCAGCTGCCGATCACCTGCCAGCCATGCGCGATATTGGTGTAGGTCATCTCGAGCCCGGCGTTCTCGCCATCCTCGATGTCCACCGTCTTTTCCGGCGCGTAGCGCACCAGATGCACCACCGTCTCGGGCGGCAAGGGAGCCAGCGGCTCGGCGCGGATCACCAGCGTGTCACCGTCGCGCGCCAGCAGCAGCTTCACCGGAGGCGGGGTCTTGGCGGCGGCGCGGATCGCATCCACCACCTTCATCGGGCGCGAGCCGACGACGTCGTAGCGGCCCGCCACGATCATCTGCGGCGTGTAGAGCGAGCGGCGGCCGGCGGCGCGGGCATATCCCTTCTGGCGCTTGGTAAAGGCCGGATCGGCGAAATCGTCCTTCCAGCCGATGTAATCCCAGTAGTCCACATGCAGCGCGAGCGGGATGACATCGTCGCGCCCGCTCAGCTCCGAGAGCACGGCATCGGCGGGCGGACAGGCGGCGCAGCCCTGCGAAGTGAAGAGCTCGACGAGGACCGGCGTGTCCTGCTGCGCCTGCGCCACGCTGACGGAAAGCAGCATGGCTATGGGCGCCATCCAAGTCGTGAGTCGGATCATCTGGCCAGCTTTCCCCGTAGCTTTTCCCCAATTGGGGTACAAAACCCTCATTGAAATAACCAATCAAGGTTTTGCGAGAGCGGGTGATGGTGGTTTTTCGGCAGATGTATACCATCGAATACAATTTATATCCCTACGGACTTGATCCAACATGGTCTCTGCGCCATCTACCCGGTAGCGACCCAGTTTTTCTCCACCCAAGAAGAGGGAGCCACACATGCCCATCACGGTTGGTCAGGATACATCCAAGACGCGCAAGACGCTCGAGGTGAATGGCAAGACCATCGCCTATTACTCGATCCCCGCGGCAGAGGCTGCCGGGCTCGGCGACTTCGCAAATCTTCCCGCAGCGCTCAAGGTGGTGCTCGAAAACATGCTCCGCTTCGAAGACGGCAAGACCGTCTCGGTGGACGACATCAAGGCCTTTTCCGAATGGGGCAAGCAGGGCGGCAAGAACCCCCGCGAGATCGCCTACCGTCCGGCCCGCGTGCTGATGCAGGATTTCACCGGCGTTCCGGCGGTGGTCGATCTGGCCGCCATGCGCGATGGCATCAAGGCGCTGGGGGGCGATCCGCAGAAGATCAACCCGCTGAACCCGGTGGATCTGGTCATCGACCACTCGGTGATGATCGACGAGTTCGGCAATCCGCGCGCCTTCCAGATGAACGTCGACCGCGAGTATGAGCGCAACATCGAGCGCTACGAGTTTCTCAAGTGGGGGCAATCCGCCTTCAACAACTTCCGCGTGGTGCCGCCGGGCACGGGCATCTGCCACCAGGTGAACCTCGAGTACCTTGCGCAGACCGTCTGGACCGATGAAGACCAGACCGGCACCGAGGTCGCCTACCCCGACACGCTGGTCGGCACCGACAGCCACACCACCATGGTCAACGGCGCCGCCGTTCTGGGCTGGGGCGTTGGCGGCATCGAGGCCGAGGCCGCGATGCTGGGTCAGCCCATTTCCATGCTCATCCCCGAGGTCGTCGGCTTCAAGCTGACCGGCGAGATGATGGAAGGCACCACCGGCACCGACCTCGTGCTTAAGGTCGTCGAGATGCTGCGCGCCAAGGGCGTGGTCAGCAAGTTCGTGGAATTCTACGGCGACGGGCTCGACAACTTGCCGCTGGCGCAGCGCGCCACCATCGCCAACATGGCGCCCGAATACGGCGCCACCTGCGGCTTCTTCCCGATCGACGCCGAGACCCTGCGCTACCTCGAGCAGACCGGCCGCGACAAGGACCGCATCGCGCTGGTCGAAGCCTATGCCAAGGAGAACGGCTTCTGGCGCGGCGCGGACTACGATCCGATCTACACCGACACGCTCGAGCTCGACATGGGCACCATCGTGCCCGCCATCTCCGGGCCGAAACGCCCGCAGGATTACATTGCGCTCGACAGCGCGGCGACCGCCTTCGGCGAGTATGTGAAGGGCGTGCGCGACGGCAAGGATGCCTCGGCCAATGCCGAAGTGCGCTGGGAAGGCGAAGGCGGCGCTCCCGAGCCGCGCGACGTCCCCGGTGACGAGGGCCACCATAAGAAAGGCTGGTACAAGTCCGACGACAATGCCTACCAGCTGCACGACGGCTCGATCGTGATCGCCTCGATCACCTCCTGCACCAACACTTCGAACCCCTACGTGATGATCGGCGCCGGTCTCGTCGCGCGCAAGGCACGAGAACTGGGGCTCAATCGCAAGCCCTGGGTGAAAACCTCGCTGGCCCCGGGCTCGCAGGTCGTCTCGGAATACCTCGAGGCCGCGGGGCTGCAGGAAGATCTCGACGCCGTGGGCTTCAACCTTGTCGGCTACGGCTGCACGACCTGTATCGGCAACTCCGGTCCGCTCGATGCGCCGATCTCCAAGGCGATCAACGACTACGACCTGATCGCCACCTCGGTGCTCTCGGGCAACCGCAACTTCGAGGGCCGCATTTCGCCCGACGTGCGCGCCAACTACCTCGCCTCGCCGCCGCTGGTCGTGGCCTACGCGCTGGTGGGCGACATGAACGTCAACATCGCGACCGATGTGATCGGCCAGGACAAGGACGGCAACGACGTCTACCTCAAAGACATCTGGCCCTCGAATGCCGAGATCGCCGAACTGGTCGAGAAAACCGTGACCCGCAAGGCGTTCCAGGAGAAATACGCCGACGTCTTCAAGGGCGACGAAAGGTGGCAAGGCGTGGAGGTGAAGGGCGGCGAGACCTATGACTGGCCGCCGACCTCGACCTACGTGCAGAACCCGCCCTACTTCCAGGGCATGTCCAAGGATCCGGGCGTGATCACCAACATCGAGGGCGCGCGCATCCTTGCCGTGCTTGGCGACATGATCACCACCGACCACATCTCGCCCGCCGGTTCGTTCAAGGAAAGCACCCCGGCCGGCCAGTACCTTGTCGAGCACCAGGTGCCCGTGCGCGAGTTCAACTCCTATGGCTCGCGCCGCGGCAACCACGAGGTGATGATGCGCGGCACCTTCGCCAACATCCGCATCAAGAACGAGATGCTCGACGGCGTCGAAGGCGGCTACACCAAGGGCCCCGATGGCCAGCAGACCTCGATCTACGAGGCGGCCATGGCCTATCAGGATCAGGGCACGCCGCTGGTGATCTTCGGCGGCGAGCTCTACGGCGCCGGCTCCTCGCGGGACTGGGCAGCCAAGGGCACGGCCCTTCTGGGCGTCAAGGCAGTGATCGCCGAGAGCTTCGAGCGTATCCATCGCTCCAACCTCGTCGGCATGGGGGTCATCCCCTTCGAGTTCACCGGCGGCGACACCCGCAAGTCGCTGGGCCTGACCGGCGAGGAAACGGTGAGCATCGAGGGGCTCGACACGGTGACCCCGCTGGCCGAGGTGCCCTGCACCATCACCTTCAAGGACGGCTCGACCAAGACCATCCAGCTCAAGTGCCGCATCGATACGGCGATCGAGAAGGAATACGTCGAGCACGGCGGCGTGCTGCACTACGTGCTGCGCGACCTCGCCGCCTCCTGATATCGTCGCGGCGGCCCGCCCCCGGGCCACGCCGCTTGGACAACCTGTCGCAAATTGACCGCCCGGAGCTCCGCGCTCCGGGCGGTTTTTGGTGTTCTGGCGCAACGTCAGGCGCAAATACGTGACATCAAAGCCACACTCTGCCGGATTTTCGCGCAAATACTCAGGATTTGAGCAAAACTCTGCGCTCACGTCGCAATCGCGACACCGGCCTGTCCGCACCCTGCTGTATTCTGGCGGAAAGCTCTCCATCTGAGGGAGCAACAAAGGGACTGGGGCAACGACCCCGACTTTCCCGGACGAGGCAGAAAAATGAAACGAACAACCCTTATCCAGTTGGGGGCGCTGGTGGCCCTTGCCGTCTTTGGTGCCTACCAGGGCGCCCGCGCGCAAAACCCCGCACCCGCGCCCGCGCCGCTTTGTACCGAAGCAGAGGACAGCTGCGCGCTGTAGGTCGAAGTAGCGTCCTCCCCGCCGGGTCGAGGCGGGCCGCCCCGCCGCGTGATGCGCGGCGCTCTAGAGTAGTCTTGCGGAGAGGAAGGCTTGGAGCGGCACGACGGCGACCGCCTCAGCCGCGCGCCTCGGCCCGGGCCTGCGGGATCGGGAAGACGAGATCGTAGAGCCAGTTGAAGACGAAGGCATAGACCAGGTAAAAGCCAGCAAAGCCCATGTCCATGACCAGGGCATGGCCAAGGCTCACCCCCAGTTCCCAGGCGATATAGGGCGCCAGCGCCACCAGCAGGCCAAGCTCGAACAGCACCGCGTGCCCGACGCGCAGAAGAACGCTCTTCCGCGTGTGGCCATAACGGCGGCTCATCCACAGATCAAAGAGCAGGTTGTAGACGTAGTTCCACCCCGTCGCCACGGTGGCGCAGACCAGCGCGACGAGACCGATCTCGTGCATGTCGCGATCAAAGGCCCAGGCTCCAAGCGGGGTGACGAGGGCAAGGCCGAGCAGCTCGAAGCTGAGGGCGTGACGAATACGATCGGACCGGCTGCGCATGACACTCTCCATGGCGTCGGGCCGTCCCGTCTGCTGTCCCGGTATGGGGGAGGTCGTCCTCTCTCGGGCAAGTTACCTAGAGGCCCCGGCGCGGCAAATCAAGCGCGCCGAAGGCAGGGCGGTGTTGCACCGGCAGCAAATCACGCCACCGGTGCCGGGGTCGCAGCGGTCAGCCCGCCTTGCGCAACTCGGGGGCGACCTTCGTGCCCAGCACCTCGATCGCCTTCAGCATCTCGGCGTGTTCGATGACACCGATGGCCATCTGGATGGTCACCCGGTCGAACCCGAGGTCCTCGCGCAGCCCGAGGATCTTGTCGACCAGCTGCGCCGGGCTGCCGACGAACATCGACCCCTCTGCGCTCATGCTCTCGTCGTATTGCGCGCGGCTCTGCGGCGGCCATCCGCGCTCGCGGCCGAGTTGGTCCATCACCTGCTTCTGCGCCGGGAAGAACAGGTCGGCGGCCTTCTTGCTGTCCTCGCCAACGAAGCCATGCACGTTGAGCGAGACACGCGCCTGCTCGGCGTGACCGGTCTGCGCGGCGGCCTTGCGATAGAGGTCGGCCAGCGGCTTGAAGCGGCGCGGCTGACCGCCGATGATCGCCAGGGCCAGCGGCGCCCCCAGCGCGCCGGCGCGCACCATGCTCTGCGGTGTGCCCCCCGCCGCAATCCAGATCGGCAGCTTGTCCTGCGCGGAACGCGGGTAGACCCCGAGCCCCTCGACCTTGGGCGTATGCGCGGTGCCCGGCCAGGCCAGCCGTTCCTGCTCGTTGATGGCGAGCAGCATCTGCAGCTTTTCCTCGAACAGCTCGTTGTAGTCGTCGAGATCATAGCCAAAGAGCGGGAAGCTCTCGATGAAACTGCCCCGTCCGACCATGATCTCGGCCCGCCCGCCGGTCAGGTTGTCGAGCGTCGCATACTGCTGGTAGACGCGGATCGGATCGTCCGAACTGAGCACCGTGACCGCCGAGCTGAGCTTGATGGTCTTCGTGGTGCGCGCCGCGCCGGCCAGCACCGTGGCGGGCGACGAGATGGCGTAATTCGGGCGGTGATGCTCGCCGAGGCCGAAGACATCGAGCCCGACCTGGTCGGCGAGCTCGATCTCTTCCATCAGGTTCTGCAGCCGTTTTGCCGCGTCCACCGTCTCGCCGGTGACCGGATTCTTGCCCACGTCGCCGAATGTGTAAAGTCCGAGTTCCATTGCACTCTCCTTGTCTTGGAGCGCAATCTAGGGCGCCCGGCGGCGGCGCGACAGCCCCCTGCCGCGCACATGCCATGTGCGGCAAGGAAGATCAGGCGCTCGGCAGGTGCAGCTCGGCCCGCTGGCCCTGCCCGGCGCTCGGCGGCAGCTCGAGCCCTCCGCCGAGCCGCTCCATCGCCGCGCGGGCAATGGCGAGCCCCAGGCCGCTGCCGTCGCCGCCCTGGGTGCCGCGCACGAAGCGCTCGCAGGCGCGGGCGCGCAGGGTCTCGGGGATGCCCGGACCGTCGTCCTCGACCAAGAGCACCGCGCCGCGCCGCGATATCCGAACCTTGCCGCCCTCGGACGACGCCTGCAGGGCGTTCTCCACAAGGTTGCGCAGGGCGGTGTGCAGCAGGAAGCCGCTGGCAGGCAGCGTCTGCTCGCTGCCTTGGGGAATGTCACAGATCAGCGCAACGCCGCGCGTCTCGGCCAGGGGGGCAAGATCGGCGCAGATCTCGGCGCTGAGCTGCCCGAGATCCACTCGCTCCGCCGCCGCGCCCTCGCGCTCGACCGCCGAGAGTTCCAGCAGCTGCCGCACCAGCCGGTCGGTGCGGTCCACCGAGCGCTCGATGCTCCGCAGCGCGCGGCTGCGCGTGGCCTCGTCGGGGGCAATGCGGGCGATCTGCGCCTGCGTCCGCAGGCCCGCCAGAGGCGTCTTCAGCTCGTGCGCGGCAAAGGCGGTGAAGTCGCGCTCGGCCTCGCGCGCCTTGGCGAGCCGGGCGAAGAGATCGTCGAGCGCGCCGCGCATCGGGCGCATCTCGGCGGGCACCGGTCCGGCTGGCAACGGCGAAAGATCGGAAGGGCTGCGCAGACGCAGCGCCTCGGCCAGCCGGTGCATCGGCGCCAGCCCGCGCCCCAGGCTCACCCAGAGCGCCGCCGCCAGCAGCGGCAGGATCAGCGCCATGGGCAGCAGCAGTCCCTCGATCACCCCCGAGACCAGACGATCGCGCACCCCGAGGCTGTCGCCCACCATGACCCGAACCCCGAGCGCGGGGTTCTCGACGGTGTAGACGCGCCAGGTCTCGCCGCCGACGGTGCTCTGCGAATAGCCCGTGCCCTGCGCCCCGGTGAGCTGGACCTGCGGCGCGCCCTCGGACTGGCCGACCAGCGTGCCCTGCAGCGACCAGATCTGGCACGACAGCTGATGGGCGTAATCACCGTGCGGATCGAGCGGAATCGCCACCGGCGCGCCGTCTCCGGCCATGGCAATGCGCCGATCCTCGAGCAGCGACGAGACCATCCGCGCCGCCTCGGCCAGCCGCGCGTCGAGCACGCGGGTCACCTGCGCGCGGGTGGAATGCTCGATCCAGATCACCGCCGAGAACCAGATCGCGCCGGTCGCCAGGGCGAGGATCAGGAAAAGGCGAAGGCGCAGCGACATGCGGCTCATCCCTCGGCGGCGACGCGGTAGCCAAGGCCCCGCACCGTCTCGATGAACCTGCGCCCGAGCTTGGCGCGCAGGTGGTGGACATGGACCTCGACGGTGTTGCTTTCGATCTCCTCCTGCCAGCCGTAGAGCCGCTCTTCCAGTGCCGACTTCGACAGGATCTGCCCAGGGCGTTCCATCAGCGCGTGCAGCACGGCGAACTCGCGGCGCGAGAAGCTGAGCGGCGCGCCGTTGAACTCACCGCGCATCCGCGAGGGGTCGAGCTCGAGCCCGTTCCAGCGCAGAACCGACGCCGCGCGACCCTCGGCGCGGCGCAGGATGGCGCGCAGCCGCGCCGCCAGCTCGTGCAGGTCGAAGGGCTTTCCGAGGTAGTCGTCGGCCCCGGCATCCAGCCCCTCGATCCGGTCGCGCACCTGGTCGCGGGCGGTGAGCAGCAGCACCGGCAACTCCGAGCCGCCCCGGCGGATCTCCGAGAGCAGCTCCAGACCCGAGCCATCGGGCAGCATCAGGTCGAGCACCAGACCGGCGAAGTCCGAGTCCGCTAGCGCCGCGCGCGCGTCGCCCAGCGTGGCCACGGCGTCGGCGGTGAAACCGGACAGGCCGAGGCCGACCGAGAGTCCCTCGGAAAGCACAGGGTCATCCTCGACGATCAAGATGCGCATGAAACCTCCTTGCGCGGGCGGGCTCGCTGGTCAACCTTAAGACTTACTTAAGCACCAATTCCTAGTTGCCTCCGATGTGTCCCAGAGCCTTTCCCCAGCAGCGCGCCGCGCGCGCAGACGCTTTTCCTGTTGCCCGCCCGCCACAGGCTGGCACCGGCCAGCGGACAACCGCCGAATTCACCCTACTTCCGTCCCATCGACGTGACGCCGCGCCCCTCGCTGCGCCACACGCACCCCGGCGCGCAGCCGCCCTGCGCCCCAATTCCAAGAGCAACGGACCCGCCAGATGACAGACACCCTCTCCGGCCGCCTTACACGACGCCTCCCCCTCGCCGCCCTTTCGCTGAGCCTCTTCGGCCTGCTGTCGGCCTGCGCCACCACCTCTGCCCTGCCGCCCAACACGCCCGGCGCGATCACCGACGAGACCCGGATGATGTATGCCGAAGTCCAGGACGGCGACATCACCATCCCGGCGATCGAAGACAAGTACCTGACCGAGGAGAAGAAGCGCCAGGTGGTCGACTACTGGTCCGACGAGAAGCCCGGCACGATCATCGTCGATCCCGGCGCGCGCTGGCTGTACCAGGTCCAGGAGGGCAACACGGCCATGCGCTACTCGGTCGCCGTGGGCGCCGAGGGCCTGGCCTTTTCCGGCAATGCCAATGTGGCGCTGAAACGTCACTGGCCCAACTGGACGCCGACCGCCAACATGATCCGACGTGAGCCCGAGACCTACAAGCCGCTGGCAAACGGGCTTCCGGGCGGGCTCGAGAACCCGCTCGGCGCGCGCGCGCTCTACCTTTACAAGGGCGGCCGCGACACGCTCTACCGGATCCACGGCACCCCCTCGCCCTGGACCGTCGGCCATGCCACCTCCTCGGGCTGTATCCGCATGTTCAACCAGGATTCGCTCCACCTCTACGAGAACACCCCCAAGGGCACCAAGGTCGTGGTCCTGCCCGCGGAGCGCTCCGGCGAAGGGACCGTGCCGCCCTCTGACATGCTGTCGATGAGCGGCGATGTCGTGGACAGCGGCGCCTGATCCGCGACAAGTGCCCACGCGGGATCGCATTCGCGTGAGGCGCGGCAGGCGGCGGTGAAAGCTTAAGCTTCGGTTAAGCAGGGGCCGGTCTCACGCGGCAAGGACGGGGCATACCCCCGCCACAAGACAGGAGACCAAGATGAGCCCCTCGCTGACCCGCCGCGCCGCCCTGCGCGGCTCCTTCGCCGCCGCCTCGCTGCTGGCCACCCCCGCGCTGCTGCACGCGCAGGGCGCCTCGCGCCGCAACGCCTCGAGCTGGGTGCGGCAGGACTGGCGCGACCATTTCGACACGCTGGGCAAGGCCACGCTCGTTGCCGATACCGCCTCGCGCACCCTGCACTACTGGAATTCGGACGGCGGCGATTACCGCGCCTACCCAACCTCGGTGCCCCTGACCGAGGAGCTGACCAAGCGCGGCTACACATCGATCGTGCGCAAGAAGGTCGGCCCGTCCTGGACCCCGACCGCCTCGCAGATGGAACGCTACCCGGATTGGAAGCCGATCGGCCCCGGCCCCGAGAACCCGCTCGGCACGCATGCCATGTACCTCAGCTGGCCCGCCTACATCATCCACGGCACCCATGACACCCGCAAGATCGGCCGCCCCTCGTCGGACGGCTGCATCGGGCTCTACAACGAGAAGATCGCCGAGCTGTTCCAGCTCTGCCCGGTGGGCACACAGGTGCGGGTGATCTGAGGCTCCGCTTCCAGAGGTGCAGTACCCGTCCCCGCCGCCCCTTGCGGCTCCGGCGGGGATCGTCTTGCGCGGAAGGAAACGCCTGACCGGGCGGTCACTGGATCTCGCGGATCACCCGATAGGCCGGGCCGAAGCGACGGTATGCGGCCTCATAGGCGTCCACCAGCTCGGCCACGGGCTCGATCACCTCGGCGGTGGCGGGCGGGGTGATCACCTCTTCGGGCGCGGCGCCGGTGGCGGCGAGCTGGCCGAGCCGGGCGGCGCCGAGTGCGGCGCCGAACTCTCCCGAAGCCGGCAGGTGCAGCGGCATGTTCAGAACCGTCGCGATGAGTCGCAGCCAGTACCGAGAGCGGCTGCCGCCGCCGATCGCCAGCAGGTGGCCGAGCTCCGCCTTGGCACCGCGCAACGCCTCGGCGCTGTCGCGCAATCCGAAGGCGACGCCCTCGAGCACCGCACGGGTCATGTCGTCTCGCCCGGTCTCGGCGCCGAGCCCGGTAAAGGCGCCGCGGATCATGGCATCGTTGTGCGGCGTGCGCTCCCCCGACAGATACGGCAGGAAGCGCACCCGGCCCGGCGGCTGCAGCGCCTCGCCCAGGGGCGCGGTCAACTCGGCGGGCCGCATCCCCGCAATGCGGGCGAGCCAGTTGAGGCTGTCGGTGCAGGAGAGCATCACCCCCATCTGGTACCAGCGCCCCGGCACCGCATGGCAGAAGGTGTGCAGCGCACTGCCGGGCAGCGGGTGGTAGCCGCTGCGCGCCGCGAGCAGCACGCCCGAGGTGCCCAGCGAAACGAACCCCTGCCCCTCGTCGAGCGCGCCGGTGCCGCAGGCCGCGGCCGCATTGTCGCCTGCCCCGCCAGCGACGGTGACCTGCGGGCCGAGCCCCCAGGCCTGCGCCAGCGCCGGGCGCAGGCGGCCGGCCGCCGCGCACCCCTCGACCAGCCGGGGCATCTGCGCGCGTGCCATGTGCCCGGCCTCGAGCAACGTCTCGGACCAGTCGCGCGCGCCGGTGTCGAGCCAGGCACTGCCGGCGCTGTCGGACATGTCGGCCACGTGATCGCCGGTCAGGTAGAGGTTGAGATAGGCCGCCGGCAGCAGCACCTTGGCGACCTGCGAAAAGATCTCGGGCTCATGCGCGCGCACCCATTCGAGCTTGGGCGCGGTGAAGCCGGGAAAGACGATATTGCCCGAGAGCGCGCGGAACGCCGGGATGGCATCGAGCTGCGCGGCCTCGGCAAAGGCGCGGGTGTCGTTCCAGAGGATGCAGGGGCGCAGCACCGCGTCATCTGGCCCCAACAGGACCGCGCCGTGCATGTGCCCCGCGACGCCGATGCCGCGCAGCCCTGCCCAGGCCGGGTGATCGCGCAGCTCGCTCAACGCCCCCTCGAGCGCGGCAATCCAGTCGGAAGGGTCTTGCTCGGACCAGCCGGGATGCGGGTGGCGCGCCTCATAATGGCGCTCGGCGCTGGCGACGGGCACCCCGGCCGCGTCGCAGAGCAGCGCCCGGAGGCCGGAGGTCCCGAGGTCGATGCCGAGATAGGACATGAGATCAGCCGTTCAAATAGGTTTCGATGCTGCGCCGAGCGCCATCGGACCAGAGCAGATGCAGCCACTTCGAGAAACTCTCTTCGAAGCGCGCATCCCCCTGGACCTCGCCGTAGACCGCGCGCTGCGTCAGCCAGACCGCGGGGGTCTCGCGGGCCTGCGCCGCCAGGGCGGTCAGGGACTCCCAGTTGGGATCGTTCGGCGCGATCTCGGTGCCGTCCTCGAAGCTGCCCGCGCAGTAGCGGCACCAGAGCGCGCTTTCCAGCGCCAGCCCCTCGATCGGCGTGCCCTTGCGCAGCCCGTCGGCAATCGAGGGCACGATGAACTTCGGCTGGCGGTTCGACCCGTCGAGGCAAAGCCTGCGGATCGTGTCCTTGACCGCCGGGTTGGCAAAGCGCCCCTCGATCAGTTCAAGGTAGGCTGGCGGCGCGAACTCGGGCACCGGCGCAACATGCGGCAGGATTTCCTCGGTCTCGACCTTCCGCAAGTAGGCGCTGACCAGCGGGTGCGCCATGGCGTCATCGGCGAATTCGCAGCCGAGCAGCGCGCCGGCATAGGCGATGATCGCATGCCCGCCGTTGAGGATGCGGATCTTCATCCGCTCGTAGTCATGCACATCCGCGGTGAAGGTCACCCCCACCTCCTCGAGCCGCGGGCGGCCTTGCGGGAAATGGTCCTCGAGCACCCATTGCCGGAAGGGCTCGCAGGTCACCGGCACCGGATCGTCGAGGTCGAAGTCACGCGCCAGCGCGCGCTCGCCTTCGCCGGTCGCGGGTGTGATGCGGTCGACCATGGAGTTCGGAAAGGCGACATTGGTCTCGATCCACAGCGCGAAGTCGGGGTCCGACAGCCGCGCCGTGCCCGCCACCGCGTCGCGGGTCACCTCGCCATTGCCGGGGATATTGTCGCAGCTCATCACGGTAAAGGGTGGCAGTCCCGCCGTGCGGCGCGCCTTGAGCGCGGCGACGATGGCGCCGAAGACGGTCTTCGGGCGTTCGGGCGCGGCGCCATCGGCAAGGATGTCGGGATGGCTGGGATCGAAGGTGCCGGTGGTGGCATCGACGTAGTAGCCGCCCTCGGTCACCGTCAGCGAGACGATCCGGGTCGCGGGATCAGCCATGCGGTCGATGAGCGGGCCGTTCTCGGGGTCGACCGGGCAGAAGTCCACCATGGCGCCGATGATCCGCGGGCGCGGACCCGAGGGGTCGAGTTCGATCACCGTCGAGAGGTAGTCCTGCGCCGCCAGCGCATCGCGCATCTTGCCATCTGGCGCGCGCACGCCGGCGCCGCAGATCGCCCAGTCATGGTCCAGCCCCTTGGCGAAGAGGTCGTCGAGGTAGACGGCCTGATGCGCGCGGTGGAAATTTCCAAGGCCGACGTGCACGATGCCCGGCGTCAGGGAGGACCGGTCGTAAGCCGGGCGGGAGATGCGGGGATCAAGCGCGTCAAGCGCGCCGGTGTGGAGTTTCATGAGACTCTCCGTCAGCTCATCCATTGGCCGCCGTCGACGTTGTAGGTCTGGGCGACGATGTAGTCGGCCTCGTCCGAGGCAAGAAAGACGGCCATGCCGGTGAGATCCTCGGCACGGCCCATGCGGCCGTAGGGCACGGCCGCGCCGACCTCGCGCTTCTTCTGGCCGAGCGGCTTGTTCTCGTACTTGGCGAAAAAGGCATCGACACCGTCCCAATGCTCGCCATCGACCACGCCGGGGGCGATGGCGTTGACGTTGATGCCGTGCTCGATGAGGTTCAGCGCCGCCGATTGCGTCAGGCTGATCACCGCCGCCTTGGACGCGCAGTAGACCGCTACCAAGGGCTCGCCACGGCGTCCGGCCTGGCTTGCCATGTTGATGATCCGCCCCCCGCCGCCGCGCTCAATCATGTGTTTCGCCACGGCCTGCATGGTGAAAAGCACGCCGGCGACGTTGATGTCGAAGACCCGGGCGTACTCGGCGCGGGTGATCTCGACCAGCGGAGCGGCGCTAAAGAGCGCGGCGTTGTTGACCAGGATGTCGATGCGACCAAGCCGGGCGACGGTCTCGGCGACCGCGCTGTCGATGCTGGCCTGATCGGTGACATCCATGTGCACCGCGACCACCCCCTCGCCGAGCGCTGCCGCCGTGGCCTCGGCCCGCGCAAGGTCGATGTCGGCAATCGCCACCTTCGCCCCCTCGCGCAGGTAAGCCTCGGCGAAGGCCGCGCCGATGCCGCGGGCCGCGCCGGTGATCAAGGCGCATTTGCCCTGCAGGCGCGTTGTCATGCCCGCAGCCCCTGCTTGTCGAAGCGGTGCAGCTTGCTTTCGTCCGGGGTCAGGAAGATGCGGTCGCCATGACGCACGGGCATTTCGCCGTCCACCCGCACGGTCAGCGGCTCGTCGCCCAGCCCGTGGTCATGCACATGCAGGAAGGTGTCGGACCCGAGATGCTCGGCCACGCCCACGGTGCCCTGCCAGAGGCCACCCTCGGTCGACGCCGCAAGATGCTCGGGGCGGATGCCGATGGTCGCGACGCCGTGCTTCTCGGCCTCCGCGCCGCGGATCAGGTTCATCTTCGGCGAGCCGATGAAGCCCGCGACGAACTCGTTCTGCGGCCTGTGGTAGAGGTCCAGCGGCGAGCCGACCTGCTCGATGTTGCCGGCGCGCAGCACGACGATCTTGTCGGCCATGGTCATGGCTTCGACCTGGTCGTGGGTCACGTAGATCATCGTTGTCTTGAGCGCGTTGTGCAGCTCCGAGATCTCGAGCCGCATGTTCACCCGCAGCGCCGCGTCGAGGTTCGACAGCGGCTCGTCGAAGAGAAAGGCCGAAGGCTCGCGCACGATGGCCCGCCCGATGGCAACGCGCTGACGCTGACCGCCCGAGAGCTGGCCGGGGCGCCGGTCGAGGTAGTCGGTCAGGTTGAGCGATTTCGCCGCCGCGTCGATACGGCGGTTCTGCTCGTCCTGCGGCATCCCGGCCATCTTCATCGGAAAGGCGATGTTCTTGCGCACCGACATGTGCGGGTAGAGCGCGTAGCTCTGGAACACCATGGCCAGTCCGCGCTTCGCGGGGGGCATGTTGGTGGCGTCCGCGCCGTCGATGCGGATCTGGCCCGAGGTCACGTCTTCGAGCCCGGCGATCAGCCGCAGCAGCGTGGACTTGCCGCAGCCCGAGGGGCCGACGAAGACCACGAATTCGCCGTCGTCGATGGTCAGATCCAGAGGCGGGATGACGTTCACGTCACCGAAGCTCTTGGTCACCTTGTCGAGGGTGATGCGTCCCATGTCTGGCTCCTATCTTATTTCACCGCGCCGAAGGTCAGGCCGCGGACAAGTTGCTTCTGGCTGAACCAGCCCATGATGAGGATCGGCGCGATGGCCATGGTCGAGGCCGCCGAGAGCTTGGCGTAGAACAGGCCCTCGGGGGACGAGTAGCTGGCGATGAAGGCGGTGAGCGGCGCCGCCCTGGCCGCTGTCAGGTTCAGCGTCCAGAAGGCCTCGTTCCACGCCAGGATGATGTTGAGCAGCAGGGTCGAGGCGATCCCGGGCACCGCCATCGGCGTCAGAACGTGGATCAGCTCGTTCTTCAGCGAAGCGCCGTCCATCCGCGCGGCCTCGAGGATCTCGCCGGGGATCTCCTTGAAGTAGGTGTAGAGCATCCACACGATGATCGGCAGGTTGATCAGCGTCAGCACGATGACCAGACCAAGGCGTGTGTCGAGCAGCCCGAGGTTGCGGAAGATCAGGTAGATCGGCACCAGCACACCGACGGGGGGCAGCATCTTGGTGCTCAGCATCCACATCAGCACGTCCTTGGTGCGCTTGCCGGGCACGAAGGCCATGGCCCAGGCCGCCGGGATGGCGATGGCGAGGCCGATCAACGTCGAGCCCAGAGAGATCACCACCGAGTTCCAGAAGTGCCGGAAGTAGTTCGACCGCTCCTGCACCGTGGCGTAGCTCTCGAAGGTCCAGGCCGAGCTCAGCACCTCGAAGGGCGTCTTGATCGCGTCACCCTCGGATTTGAACGAGAGGATGAATATCCACAGGATCGGGAAGAAGATCGCGAGCCCCACGAGCCAGGCCAGCACGGTCACCACGGCCTTGCGCCGGTTTGTCACTTTGCGTGCCATGTCATCCCCTCCCACTCAGTTTGTCGATAATTTGCAGGGCCTTGGCGGCACTGCCCGCGCGCGGATTTGCAGGTACCGGCATCGCTCAGGTCTCCAGGTTCTTGCCGATCATCCGCATCAGGAAGATCGCCACGATATTGGCGAGAATGATCGCCACCACGCCCCCGGCCGAGCCGCCGCCCACGTCGAACTGCAGCAGCGACTGCATGTAGATGAGGTAGGTGAGGTTGGTGGAGGCCACGCCCGGCCCACCGTTGGTGGTCACGAGGATTTCGGCGAAGACCGACAGCAGGAAGATGGTCTGGATCAGGATGACCACGGTGATCGCCCGCGCCAGGTGCGGCAGCATGATGTAGAAGAAGCGCGACAGCGGTCCCGCCCCGTCCATCTCGGCGGCCTCGAGCTGTTCCTGGTCGAGCGACTGCAGCGCGGTCAGCAGGATCAGCGTCGCGAAGGGCAGCCATTGCCAGCTGACAATAAAGATGATCGAGCCAAGCGGCGCCTGCGCGAGGAAGTCATAGGGCTGCAGGCCGAAGAATTTCGCCAGATGGGCGAAGAGCCCGTTCACCGGGTTCATGAACATGTTCTTCCACACCAGCGCCGAGACGGTAGGCATGACGAAGAAGGGCGCGATCACCAGGATGCGCACGATGCCCTGCCCCCAGAACGGCTGGTCCATCAGCAGCGCCAGCAGCGTGCCGCCGATCGTGGTGATCAGCAGCACCCCGCCGACCAGCAGCAGCGTGTTCCACAGCGCCGCGGTGAAGGCGGGATCGGTCAGGAAGAACTTGTAGTTGGTCCAACCGGTGAACTCTTCCATCCCCGGCATCAGCAGGTTGTAGCGCAGGAAGGAGAAATAGAGCGTCATCGACAGCGGCACGATCATCCAGCCGAGCAGCAGCAGGACCGCGGGCGAGATCATGAGCCGGGCAGCGGCGCGGGAAGCTTTGGTGGCCATGGCCTGTCTCCCTGGGACTTGGGGCTTGGGTATCGGGTCTTTGGGGTGGGGAATGGGTGCTTCCGGGGCGCCCGCGCTGGGGTGGGCCTGCGCGCGTTGCCCCGGAAGCAGTGGACACCGACCGACCGCCGCCGCCCGGGTGAGCACGGGAGGCGCGGAGCCCCAGGGCGCGGTCTTGCGCCGCGTTTCCGGGGTCGGCCGGGCCGGGTGTGCCATCGGACCTGGAGGAGGCGGGCCCGTCGATCCCCGGAGGGCCCGCCGGTCCGTGGCTGTCCGCGAGGCGCGGCTTACTTGATGTAGCCGGCCTTCATCATCTCACGCTCGGTGAGCATCTGCGCCGACTGCAGCGCCTGTTCGGCCGTCACCTGCCCCGCGAGCGCGGCAGAGAACTGCTGGCCGACCGCGGTGCCGAGCCCCTGGAATTCGGGGATGGCGACGAACTGGACACCCACGTAGGGCACTTCGTCGACGGTCGGGTTCTGCGGATCGGCCGCGTTGATCGACTCCAGCGTCATCTCGGCGAAAGGCGCGGCTTCGAGATACTCGGGGTTCTCGTAGAGCGAGGTGCGGGTGCCCGGCGGCACGTTCGCCCAGCCCTCTTTCTCGGCCACGAGCGCGAGGTACTCTTTCGAGGTCGCCCATTCGACGAAGGCCTTGGCCGCGTCTTCCTTCTGGGTGCCGGCGGGGATGCCGAGGTTCCAGGCCCAGAGCCAGTTGCCGCGCTTGCCGAGACCGTTGTCGGGCGCCAGAGCGAAACCGACCTGGTCGGCCACCGAGGAATCCTCGGCATTGGTCACGAAGGAGGCCGCCACGGTGGCGTCGATCCACATGCCGCATTTGCCCGACTGGAACAGCGCGAGGTTTTCGTTGAAGCCGTTAGACGAGGCACCCGGCGGGCCGTAGTTGTTCATCAGGTCGAGATAGTCGGTCAGCGTCGCCTTCCACTCGGGGCTGTCGAACTGCGGCTTCCAGTCCATGTCGAACCAGCGCGCGCCATAGGAGTTGGACATGGCGGTCAGGAAGGCCATGTTCTCGCCCCAGCCGGCCTTGCCGCGCAGGCAGATGCCATAGACTTCGCCTTCCTTGTCGGTCATCGCCGCCGCGGCTTCCTTGATGAAGTCCCAGGTCGGCGCCTCGGGCATCTCGAGCCCGGCAGCCTCCATCAGGTCCTTGCGGTACATGACCATCGAGCTTTCGCCGTAGAAGGGCGCGGCATAGAGATTGCCGTCAACCGTCAGACCGCCGCGGATGGCGGGCAGGATGTCATCGGCATCGTAGCTTTCGGGCAGGTCATCGAGGCTGACCAGCCAGCCGCGCTCGCCCCAGATCGGAACCTCGTAGGTGCCGATGGTCATCACGTCGAACTGACCGCCCTTGGTGGCCACGTCCTGGGTCACGCGCTGGCGCAGCACGTTCTCTTCCAGCGTCACCCATTCGACTTTGATGTCGGGGTGCGCCTCGTAGAAGGCGTCCATCAGACCCTGCATGCGGATCATATCGCCGTTGTTCACCGTCGCGACGGTGATCGTGGTCTCTGCAAGCGCCGCAGTGCCGAGGGCACCCAAAGCGCACGCGCCCA
Source organism: Salipiger sp. PrR003 (assembly GCF_010500785.1). Taxonomy (NCBI): domain Bacteria; kingdom Pseudomonadati; phylum Pseudomonadota; class Alphaproteobacteria; order Rhodobacterales; family Roseobacteraceae; genus Salipiger; species Salipiger sp. PrR003. Next base: position 131,052 of record NZ_JAAGOV010000065.1, on the reverse strand, counting down.
TGAGAGCGCGGATGGTAACTGACATGAGAAATCCTCCCTGAATTCCGACACTGGGCTTGCGCTCGCTCTCCCTTTGGTGAGCAACTGCCCGCGTGATGGGCAAATGCTCACTCAAAGCCATGAGTCGAGTCAAGCCCATTTTGGACGCAGAGCCTTTAAGAAGTGCTGAGGATTTCCGCGGCGGTGAGTTCGTCGGTGATCAGGCCCTGGATCAAATGCCCCTTAAGAGCGGCCCGCAAGGCCTTGATCTTGCTGACACCTCCGGCAACGCAGATCACCGGATTCTGGTTCTGCGGCACGCGCACGCCAACCATGAATTCATTGACAGGATGATCGAGGTAACGCCCTTCGGCGTCAAAGACATGCCCCCCAAGTTCCCCGGCGGCCCCTGCCGCGAGCAGGCTAGAGAGCTCTTCGGCGGTGATAAACCCGTCGACGAGGAGCGGTGCATCATCCGCCATCTGGCCGATTCCGACGATCGTCACATCCGCCTCCTTGGCCAGCGCGCGCGAGCTCACCACATGCGGCAAGCTGCGGTAGGTCGCGAATTCCTCGGCGTCGCGGGCCATCACCGGCACCGACATCGGGTAGTGCGGCGCGCCGGTCTTGTCGGCGATGCGCATGATGACCTCGTAGAAGGAGGCCGAGCCGTCGGGCGCCACGTTGCCGATCAGCGAGACCATGCGGTGGTGCCCGGCCGAAATGGTCTGCATCTGGTCGATCATCGCCCGCAGCGTCCGCCCGGTGCCGAGCGCGATGAGCTGCGGCGTCTCCTGCGCGAAGATCCGTTCCATCTCGGCGGCGGCAAAGGGCGCGATGGCGCGCAGCGCGTCCTGCCCCGAATCCGCCCGCGGTGCGACGCGCGCGCGCGACAGCCCGAAGCGCTGGCGCAGCCCGCGTTCGAGCTCGAGACAGTCGGCGATCGGATGGTCGATGCGGACCTTCACCAGACCCTCGGCCACGGCCCGGGCCACCAGGCGCTGCGCGCGCTGGCGCGAGATGCCAAGCTCATCGGCGATCTGGTCTTGCCGCAGCCCCCCCACGTAGTAGAGCCAGGCCGCGCGCGCCGCCAGATCGTCGGGAGAGGCGTCATCGCTGTCGAGGGTGCGCAGGGCCATGGTCACGTGCCTGTGAGAAAGAGATCAGGGGCAAGATGCGGGAGTTCCGCGAAACTTGCAAATTGACGGTGCGGCAGCGTCTGGGGGTCCTGCGGCACCGCCCCGTTCGCAAGGTGGCTGCCGCCGGTGAACTGCCAGACCGCCATGCCCGCCGCCAGCCCCGCGCCGATGCCGGCCAAGGAATCCTCGATCAGCAGGCAGCGCTCCGGGGGCACGCCTGCCTTTTCGGCGGCGCGCAGCGGCAGGTCGGGCGCGGGCTTGCCGCGTTTGACCTCAGAGGCCGTGGTGATCCGCCCCTCGAAGGCCGCCGTCAGCCCGGTCATCGCAAGGCTCGCGGCAACCCGCGCCGGGCTCGAACTGGTGGCAAGGCAATAGGGCACCGCGAGCGCCCCGAGGACCTCGCGCAGGTGCGGCATGACTTTCAGCCCCTCGGCCTCGAAGGCGGCGATGAGCCGGGCGCGGTAGTCGGCCTCGAAGCCAGCGGGCAGCGTGATGCCGAATTCCTCGCGGATCTGCGCGATCACCGTGGGGTAGCTGCGGCCAAGGAAATGCCGCGCGACATAGGGGATGTCTACCGTGACGCCCTGCTGCGCCAGTTCGGTCACCAGCATGCGCAGCGAGATGATCTCGCTGTCCACGACGACACCGTCGAAATCAAACAGCACCAGCTCTATCGGCTGCGACATGCCTAGGCCCCCAAAAAGTCTTGCGCATTTCGCCCAAAGGCGCACCCGGCTGCAACCTCGGAGTCGCGCATTTCCGAAAAGACGAGAGGGCGCGCGATGGCAAAGAGGGCCGGAAAAAAGGCCGGGGAAGATCCCCGGCCCTTTGCTTTCTCGTCGAATACCCGATCCCGGCCTCAGCCGATCGTCACGCCCTTGCGCCCCGCGAGATCGAGGAAATACTGCCAGGCCACCCGGCCCGAGCGGGCGCCGCGCGTCGCCTGCCATTCGATCGCCTCGGCGCGCAGCGTCTCGTCGTCGATCTCGACGCCGTGCTCGGTGCAGTAGCCACGGATCATCGCCAGGTACTCGTCCTGCGTGCAGGGATGGAAGCCCAGCCAGAGCCCGAAACGGTCCGACAGCGAGACCTTCTCCTCGACCGCCTCGGAGGGGTTGATCGAGGTGCTGCGCTCGTTCTCGATCATGTCGCGCGGCATCAGGTGCCTGCGGTTCGAGGTGGCGTAGAAGAGCACGTTCTCGGGCCGCCCCTCGATGCCGCCGTCCAGCACCGCCTTGAGGCTCTTGTAATGCTGGTCGTCATGGCTGAAAGACAGGTCATCGCAGAAGAGCACGAAGCGGTACGGCGCGCCGCGCAGAAGGTTCAGCAACCGGCCCACCGAGGGCAGGTCCTCGCGCTGCAGCTCGACCAGTTTCAGCGGCTGCCCCTTCGCACGAACCTCGGCGTGCACTGCCTTGACAATGCTCGATTTTCCCATCCCGCGCGCGCCCCACAGAAGGGCGTTGTTGGCGGGCAGCCCGCGGGCGAACTGCAGCGTGTTGGACAGCAGCGTGTCGCGCGAGCGGTCGATGCCGACAAGCAGTTTGAGGTCGATCCGGTTCACCTGCGGAACCGGCTCGAGCCGGTCCGGCTCGGTGTGCCAGACAAAGGCATCCGCCGCACCGAACTCCGGTGCGGCAAGAGGCGCCGGAGCCATTCGCTCCAGCGCCTCCGCGATGCGTTTCAACGCGTTCTTCTTCACGTGGTGCGGTCCTCCTCGACCTCTTCCTCGTCATCTTCGAACCACAGGCCCTGGGCACGCAGCTCCTTCTCGCGCTTCTTCTCGACCAGTCGGACGAGGAAGATCGAGATCTCGTAAAGCCCGTAGACCACCACGAAGAGGATCACCTGCGTGGTCACATCCGGCGGGGTGACCAGCGCGGCCAGCACGAGGATCGCGACCACGGCGTATTTGCGCACCGAGCCCAGGCCCGCGGCCGAAACCAGCCCGGCCTTGCCCATCAGCGTCAGCAGCACCGGCAACTGGAAGCACAGGCCAAAGGCGACGATGAACTTCAGCGTGATGTCGAGGCTTTCATTCACCTTGCCGAAGAAGGTGATCTTCATGCCCTCGGCGGTCTCGGGCACGACGGCGGTGTCCGCAGGCAGATCGGCGGGCATGCCGTCGGTCGCGCGCTGCAGCAGGTCGGCGAAGATCGAGCTCACGTCGGCAAAACCGAGGAAGAACTGCATCGCCAGCGGCGTCACGATGAAATGGGCAAAGCTCGCGCCAAGCAGGAACATGATCGGCGAGGCGATCATGAACGGCAGGAAGGCGTTCTTCTCGGATTTGTAGAGCCCCGGCGCGACGAAGCGCCAGAGCTGGAACGAGATCACCGGGAAGGCCAGGCCGAAGCCGAAGACCATCGAGATGCGGAACAGCGTGAACAGGTATTCCTGCGGCGAGGTGTACTGCATGGTGGGCGACGGATCGCCAAGCGCGCGCAGCGTCTCCTCGATCGGGCCCAGCAGAAATTGCAGCAGCGGCTCGGCCACGGTGAAGGCCAGCACGATGCCCACGATGAACGCCAGAACAGCCCGGATGAGCCGCGTGCGCAGCTCAGCCAGGTGCTCGATCAGCGGCGCCGAGCTGTCGTCGATTTCGTCATGGTCCAGCTGGCTCATGCGTCACCGTCTTTCTTAAGGTGCGATTCCAGCTCCTCGGCCTTCTTCGCGGACTCTTCTGCGCGCTTCATCGCCGCTTCCGCCTCGCGCTTCTGGCGCTCGGCGGCGGCGCGGGCGGCGCCAGCCTCGATCTTCTGCTTGTTCGCGGCCCGCTCGGTCTCGAGCGCGCCGGGATCCTCTTTCAGCCCCTCGGTCTTCTTCGGGGGCGTGGGGTCGGTCATCGACTTGGCGGCATCGCGCACCCCGTCCATGGCCGAGCTCATTGGGTTGGTCGCCGTCTTGAGGGTCTTGGCCACGTCGCGCACGCCCGCCTCGTCCGCCGCGTCGTTCATCGCGCGGCTGAACTCGCGCGCCATGCCGCGCGCCTTGCCCATGAAGCGACCTACATTGCGGAACAGCACCGGCAGATCCTTGGGGCCCACGACAATGAGCGCCACGATCCCGATGACCATGAGTTCCGACCAGCCAAGATCGAACATGGGATCAGACCTTGTCCTTCTCGCTCTCCGGGGTCACGTCCTTGGCCCCGTCGGCTTTTTCGTCCTCGAGTTCCTTCGAGCCCTCGCTCACGCCCTTCTTGAAGGCGGTGATGCCCTTGCCGACCTCGCCCATGAGGTTCGAAATCTTGCCGCGGCCGAAAAGAACCAGCACCACGACGGCGATGAGCAGAAGGCCCGGAAGGCCGATGTTGTTGAGCATGTCCTTAGTCTCCCTTAGGCCGCTCCAACCCTGTGCGGGCGTCCCCGAAGCGGCGCGTCGAAATCTGTTCCCGGGTTGTAGGATCCTTCCCGGCGGCGCGGAAGGCGCAAAGCCCGGCTGCCTCCCCCGTCGGAGGGGGTTTTCTTTCCGCTTTATGACAGTATTCTGTCAGGTGACAATAATATGTCAGTTGGGGCGCTGCCGCGCTCCGCCGCTTGCGCGAATCGACCCGCCCTGGATGCCCTGCCCCCGGAACGCCACAGATGAAGAAGTCCGACCGCCTCTACACGCTGATGACCCGCCTCAAGGATGGAGCGCTGCACACTGCCGAGGCGCTGGCCGAGGAACTGGGCGTCTCGGTGCGCACCATTTACCGCGACATGGACACGCTGGCGGCCTCTGGCGTGCCGATCGAGGGCGAGCGCGGGCGCGGCTACACCGCCCGCGCCGCCTTCACCCTGGCGCCGCTGAACCTGAGCGAGCTGGAACTGGAGGCGCTGCACCTTGGCCTCGCCGCCGTCGGACAGGGCGGCATGGCCGACCTCGCCGAAGCCGCCGAGGCGCTCTCGGCCCGGATCGACGCTCTGCTGCCCGAGGATGGCACCACGGGCGGCGCCTTCGGTTTTGCCACCTACCCCTTTCGCGAGGCCGCCGAGGGATTCCGCTTCATGCCCGACTTCCGCGCCGCCATCCGCGCCCGGCAGAAGCTGCGGGTCACGCTCAAGGATCGCGCCGGCCCGCAGGACCTGCGCCCATTGCACATGGATTACTGGGGCCGCATCTGGACCTGCATCACCTGGAACGAGACCGCGCGCGGCTTTGAAACGCTCCGCATCGACCAGGTGACCGGCGTGACACCCCTGCCCGGGCTTTTCGTCGATGAGCCGGGCAAGAGCCTTGCCGACTTCCGCGCCGGACGCGGCTGAGCGCGCTCAGCGCAGGGTCTTGGCGTAGGCCTCGAGCTGGGTCGCCACGGCGCCCCAGCCGTCGTGGAAGCCCATCTGCTCATGCGTCTGGCGCGACTCCGCGCTGCGATGGCGGGCGGTCGCGGTGTAGAGCGTGCCGCCCTTGCCGTTGTCCTCGAAGTCGATGATGGCGGTCATGAAAGGATCGGGCGCCGGCTTCCAGCCCTCGGAATAGCTGTCGGTGAAGACCAGGCGGCGGTTCGGCACCACCTCGAGCCAGACCCCGGTGTTCTGCATCTCATTCCCCTCGACCTCGAAGGTCGTGTTGAAGCGCCCGCCGACCTTTAGGTCGATATCGCAGAAGGTGACCTTATGTGGTTTCGGCACGAAGAAGTGCTTGATGTGCTCGGGGGTGGTCCAGCACGCGAAGAGCACCTCGGGGCGCGCGTCAATGTCGCGGCTGAAGGTCAGGTCTGTCTCGGGGTCGAGGGTCATCGGGGTCGCTCCTTTCTGCCCGGTTCTCCGGGCGTGGCGTCGAAGGGCGGTTGGCACCGCCCACCCCGAGTAGAGCGCAGGCCGCGCCGCTTTGACAATCACCCGTTCGCGCGCCTGCAGCTTTGCAGGGCTGCCCATAGAAAAACCAACCCCCGAAGCCATGGGCTCCGGGGGGCACTGGTAAAGCTCTTGACGCGTCTACTCGTTACCAAAGACACCCTGTCCCCGCGGGGACAGGGTCAAACGGCCTTACTCGGCCTTCATCGCCTCGATCGAGATCTCCACCTCGACCTCGTCGCTGACGTAGGGCGCGAACATGCCGAGGTTGTAGTCCGAGCGGATCAGCGTGGTGGTGGCGTGGAAGCCGAGCCAGGGCTTGCCTTCCATCGGGTGTTCGCCCGCCTGGGTCAGGACCGCGTCGAGCACGACCTCCTTGGTCACGCCGTTGAGGGTCAGATCGCCGGTGATCAGGCCGGTGTCATCGCCGGTCACTTCGATGGACTTCGAGGTGAAGGAGACGGTCTTGTCGTCCGAGGCGCCGAAGAAATCGTCGCTCATGAAGTGCTCGTAGCGGCCTTCCCAGCCGGTAAGCATGGTGGTCACGTCCCATGAGGTGGTGACGCTGGACGCGGCCGGGTCTTCGGCGTCGTACTGGATCTCACCCTCGAAGCCGCCGAACATGCCATAGCCGGTCGAGAAGCCGAGGTGGTTGTAGGAGAAGACAATCTGCGTGTGGCTTGCGTCGAAGACATAGGTCTCGGGGGCGGCAAAGGCTGCGATCGGGGCGAGCGCGACGGCGCCGGCGAGAAGTAGGGATTTCATATCGGATATCTCCGGGAGGATTGCGTTGCGATGCCCGACCATGTCGTCATTCGCCGCGCCGCGGCAATCCGGCCTGCGTCCACAGGGTCTGTGGAAAATCGAACAGTTGTCGGCGCGCCCCCGCGCACAGGTCGGACCGGGGCTCGAGCCGGCACCCTCTCCGGCCACACGAGAACAGCCCCGCGAGAGCCAAGCCGCGAAACCCCAAGAAGGCCCGGGATACCCCGAGCCCTTCCCGTCCGCCGATCCTCGCTTTTGATCTATCCGCCTATCGGTCCAGATACCGGCCCGACGAAATCCGCGTCCTAGCGCCGGTCGGCACAGAGCAGAACGGCACTCACCCCGGTGAGCAGCAACGTCAGCGAGAGCAGCAGCCGCCCAAGGGAGAGCCCCTGCTCCGCCTCGGGCACCAGCCACAGCGCGAAGGCCGAAAGCGCCAGGGCAAATCCCACGAACTGGCCGCCGAGGCGAAGCAGATGGGCCGTGGCCTCCCGTTCGGGGTTATGAAAACTGCCAAGGGACATCCTGCCCGCCTCCTTCACTCGTCACGCCGTACGCCCCCAGAACTGACGCCCAATCGCGACAGCATTGGGGCAATTCCGCGAAGCTATGCCGGCGTTTTTCAGCACTGCCGCAAGGTTATCCGGCCGAACTCTTGAGAAACCATTAATCAACCTGTCCGCCCCCGATGGAGGCTTGTATCCCCGGGCTGAGCGTGTATAGAGCACCATCCCTCTGCAAGATGATGTGAACCGCGCAGACTCTCGTGGGCAGGAGCGGAGTGGATTGCCTGCCCTATGAAATGCGCCCGGATAGAAATGGAGCACACATGCCGCTTTATGAGCATGTTTTCATTGCGCGTCAGGACCTTTCCAACGCGCAGGCTGAAGGTCTCGTCGAACATTTCGGCACCGTCCTCTCGGACAACGGCGGCAAGGTCGTCGAATCCGAGTACTGGGGCGTGAAGACCATGGCCTACAAGATCAACAAGAACCGCAAAGGCCACTACGCCTTCCTCAAGACCGATGCCCCCGCATCGGCCGTGCAGGAAATGGAGCGTCTGATGCGCCTGCATGACGACGTCATGCGCGTTCTGACCATCAAGGTCGATGAGCATGCCGAGGGCCCCTCGGTGCAGATGCAGAAGCGCGACGAGCGCGAGGGCCGCGGCGACCGCCGTCCCCGTAACTGATCTGAACGAGAGGAGCTAAAACCATGGCTGCAAAACCGTTTTTCCGCCGCCGCAAGGTCTGCCCCTTCTCGGGCGACAATGCACCCAAGATCGACTACAAGGACACCCGTCTGCTGCAGCGCTACATCTCTGAGCGCGGCAAGATCGTCCCGTCCCGCATCACCGCAGTGTCGGCAAAGAAGCAGCGTGAACTGGCCCGTGCCATCAAGCGCGCCCGCTTCCTCGCCCTGCTGCCCTACGTCGTGAAATAAGGAGAGAGACCCATGCAAGTCATTCTTCTGGAGCGCGTGGCCAAGCTCGGCCAGATGGGCGATGTCGTCGACGTCAAACCCGGCTATGCACGCAACTACCTGCTGCTGCAGGGCAAGGCGCTGACCGCCTCGAAAGAGAACATCGCCTCCTTCGAAGCGCAGAAAGCCCAGCTCGAGGCGCGCAACCTCGAGACCAAGCAAGAAGCCGAAGCGCTTGGCGCGAAGCTCGACGGCCAGCAGTTCGTCGTGATTCGCCAGGCGTCGGACGGCGGCAACCTCTACGGCTCGGTCACCACCCGTGACGCCGCAGACGTCGCCACCGCCGAAGGCTTCTCGCTGGACCGCAAGCAGGTGGTCATCCGCCAGCCGATCAAGGAACTCGGCGTGCACGAAGTCGAGGTGCACCTGCACCCCGAGGTGATGGTCACCATAAACCTCAACGTCGCACGTTCGCCCGAAGAGGCAGAGCTCCAGGCATCGGGCAAGTCGATCCAGGAACTGGCCGCCGAGGAAGAGGCCCAGGCCGAATTCGAGATCTCGGAACTCTTCGACGAACTCGGCAGCGCCGCGTCGGACGAGGACGAAGCCGCTCCGGCGTCGGACGACGAAGAGGCCTGATCCGCTTTCGGATCGCCGCTTGAAACATGGAAAGCCGCGCCGGTCCCCCCGGCGCGGCTTTTTCTTTGCCCGGAATTGGCGCGCTCAGCCCATGCTGGTCTTGTCGTGACGCATTCCGGCGCGGCGCATGTCGTCGCGCCAGCTCCAGAGCGCCGCAGCGCCCCAGACCAGACAGTAGAGCAGCCTCGCAGCCAGTACGAAGCCACCGTGGATGGGCCCCACCGAGGCACGCGCCACGAAGTCCCCGGCCGAGGTCAGCGGCTCGGGATGGACCAGCAGCTTGCCGATGTAGGCGATGCTCTGGATCAGCAGAATCCACACGTAGTTGCGCCTTATCCGTCGGCCGATCGCAACGCTGACCGAGACATGGTAGCGCGGCTTCCAGTAGTCCTGCGCCAGCACCTCCTGCCATCCCTCCTCCATGTGCAGATCGCCATCGTGCAGCATGGGCGCGAAGAAGTGGGTCTCCATCCAGCGGCAGCGGGCGCGCCAGACGTTGAAGTAGCGGTAGCGCCGCGCCTCGAGCATCAGGAAAAAGAGGATCAGGATGCCGACGAGGATCAGTGGCAGCGGCGAGGCGGCGGGCGAGCTGTAGGAGATCGAGAGCGCGATGCCGAGCGTGACCACCGCCCAGTTCGTCGTTGTGTCAAGCCGGGTGCGCCAGATCGTCGAGCGGTAAACCTCGCCGCGATAGAGATGCGCCAGCGCGCCGATCTCCGCCGCATCCAGCACCTTGCGGCGCGCATCACCAGCGTGCGTTGACTTCATCGGGCGCCCTCCCTGACCGCAGGATCACATGCAAGCGCGCGATCCGGCAAGGAAATTCCCCGCCGCAGATGCAGCCTGTTCGCCCGGCGGCATGCCGCGCATGCAAAAGGGCCGCCCCGGAGGGCGGCCCTTCGTTCCGGCGCTGAGGCGCGGAATTACTCTTCGTCGAGCGCTTCGACGGCCTTCATGAGGTCGTCCTTGGAGACCTCTTTCTCGGTCACGGTCGCGCCTTCGGCAATGTGGTCGATGACCTTGTCTTCGAAGATCGGCGCGCGCAGCTGCTGCTGCATCTGGGCGTTCTGGCGCACGAAGTCGAAGAAGGCACGTTCTTGGCCCGGGTACTGACGCGCCTGCATCATGATCGCCTGGGTCATTTCCTGATCGGTCACCTCGATCTCGGCTTTCTGGCCGATCTCGGCGAGCAGCAGGCCAAGGCGCACACGGCGCTCGGCGAGCTTGTTGTGCTCGTCGGTGGGTTCGATCTCGCCGTGGTCGTGGCCGTGATCGTCCGGGTGCTCTTCGTGGTAGAGCTGGTGCGCGATCTGCTTGGCTTCGGCTTCAACGAGGCTCGGCGGCAGGTCGAAGGAGACCTGCTCGTCCAGGGCGTCGAGCATGGCGCGCTTCAGCACCTGGCGCGAGGCACCGGCGTATTCGGCTTCGAGACGCTCGCGGATCTGGCCCTTCAGCGCTTCGAGGTCCTCGGCACCGAACTTCTTGGCCAGCTCGTCATCGATCTCGGCGGCAACCGGCTCTTTCACGGCCTTAACGGTCACGTCGAAGACGGCAGCCTTGCCGGCGAGGTGCTCTGCACCGTACTCCTCGGGGAAGGAAACCTCGACGGCCTTCTCTTCCTCGGCTTTCAGGCCGACCAGCTGCTCTTCGAAGCCGGGGATGAAGGAGTTCGAGCCCAGCACCAGCGGGTAGTCCTCGGCGGAACCGCCTTCGAAGGCCTCACCGTCGACCTTGCCGACGAAGTCGATGACCACCTGGTCGCCGTCTTTCGCCTTGGAGCCCTTGCGGCGGTCCTTGAAGTCCTGCGCGTTCTCGGCGAGCTGCGCCAGCGCCTCGTCGACGGCGGCGTCATCTGCCTTCACCACGAGCCTCTCGAGCGACAGTTTCGACGCGTCGATTTCCGGAACTTCCGGCAGCTTCTCGTAGCTCATCTCGACGGTGACGTCGTCGCCTTCTTTCCAGTCGTCGTTGGTCATCTTGACCTGCGGCTGGAGCGCCGGACGGTCGCCGGTCTTCTCGAAGTGCTCGTTCATCGCACCGTCGATGGCTTCCTGCATGCTTTCGCCCAGCACGCGCTGACCGAACTGCTTCTTCAGCAGCGGCATGGGGACCTTGCCCTTGCGGAAGCCCTTCATCTCGATTTCCGGCTGCGCCTCGACGAGCTTTTCGTTCACCTTCGCATCGAGCTCTTCCGCGGTGAGGATGAGTTCGTAGGCGCGCTTCAGACCTTCGTTCAGCGTCTCGTTGACCTGCATGCCAATTCCCTTGTGGTCGTGATACGGGGGCACGGACTCCGGCCCACCGCGAAATTCGAATTTGCGGTCTTCTATGCGTCCCGGAGGGTCCATGCAAGGCGGAAACGCTCTGTATGACAGGCCAAGGCGCCGCGAAGCGGGTAAACCTTCGATTTCGCGAAAAAGCCGCGGGCCGGCGGCGCGGCGCCCTGCCCCGATGCCGCGCCGCGGCAACGCAAAGGGCCCCGCCATCGCTGACGGGGCCCCCTGTCTCAGGCGATCAAACGGGTCAGCTGATCTTGTTCAGCAGCTCGCCGATCGACTGTTTCGCGTCACCGTAGTACATCCGCGTGTTGTCCTTGTAGAACAGCGGGTTCTCGATGCCCGAGTAGCCGGTGCCCTGACCGCGCTTCGACACGAAGACCTGCTTGGCCTTCCACACTTCCAGCACCGGCATGCCGGCGATGGGCGAGTTCGGGTCTTCCTGCGCCGCGGGGTTCACGATGTCGTTCGAGCCGATGACGATGACAACGTCGGTCTCGGGGAAGTCCTCGTTGATCTCGTCCATTTCGAGAACGATGTCATAAGGCACCTTCGCCTCGGCCAGCAGAACGTTCATGTGGCCCGGCAGGCGGCCTGCAACGGGGTGGATGGCGAAACGCACCTCCTTGCCCTTGGCACGCAGCTTGCGGGTGAGTTCCGCGACGTTCTGCTGCGCCTGCGCCACGGCCATGCCGTAGCCCGGCACGATGATGACGCTGTCGGCTTCCTCGAGCGCCGAGGCCACGCCGTCGACGTCGATCGACACCTGCTCGCCCTCGACCTCCATCGCGGGCCCCGAGGTGCCGCCGAAGCCGCCCAGGATCACCGACACGAAGGAGCGGTTCATCGCCTTGCACATGATGTACGACAGGATCGCACCCGAGGAGCCCACCAGCGCGCCGACGACGATCAGCAGATCGTTCGACAGCGAGAAGCCGATGGCCGCCGCGGCCCAGCCCGAGTAGCTGTTCAGCATCGAGACCACCACCGGCATGTCGGCGCCGCCGATGCCCATGATCAGGTGGTAGCCGATGAAGAGCGCGCAGAGCGTCATGATCAGCACGGGGAAGAGCCCGCCGGTGTTCATGTACCAGATCAGGCAGATCACCGAGAGCGCCGCGGCGCCCGCGTTGAGCAGATGCCCGCCCGGCAGCTTCTCGGCCTTGGAGGTCACCTTGCCGGCCAGCTTGCCATAGGCGATCACCGAGCCGGTGAAGGTCACCGCACCGATGAAGATGCCGAGGAACAGCTCGACCTGCAGGATGCTCAACTCGACCGGCGTCTTGTGTGCGACCAGTTCGGCGAAGGTGCCGTGCACCGCCTCACCGGCGGCACGCGCCTTTTCGACCGTGCGCATGGTGAGATGCGCGTTGAAGCCGACGAAGACCGCCGCGAGGCCGACGAGCGAGTGCATTGCGGCCACCAACTGCGGCATCTCGGTCATCTCGACCTTCTTGGCCACATAGGTGCCGATGATGCCACCCGCCGCGATCAGGATGACCGACAGCAGCCACAGGCCCGAGCCCGGGCCGATCAGCGTGGCAAAGACCGCAAGGCCCATGCCGACGATGCCGTACCACACGGCGCGCTTGGCGCTTTCCTGCCCCGAGAGGCCACCCAGCGACAGGATGAACAGAACGGCCGCGACCACATAGGCCGCCGTCGTGAATCCGAATTCCATAGTCCCCACCTCTCCTTACGATTTCTGGAACATGGCGAGCATGCGCCGTGTCACGAGGAAGCCGCCGAAGATGTTGATCCCGGCCATGAAGACCGAGAGCGCGGCAAGGATAATCACCAGCCAGTTGCCCGAGCCGATCTGCATCAGGGCACCAAGAATGATGATCGAGGAGATGGCGTTGGTGACGGCCATCAGCGGGGTGTGCAGCGAATGCGAGACGTTCCAGATCACCTGGAAGCCGACGAAGACCGAGAGCACGAAAACGATGAAGTGCTGCATGAAGCTGGCGGGAGCAACGAGGCCCACGGCGAGCAGCAGCACCGCACCGACGGTCAGCAGGGTGACCTGCTGCTTGGTCTGCGCCTTGAAGGCGGCCACTTCCTGCGCGCGCTTCTGTTCCGGCGTCAGCTCGGGCGCCTTTTCCTTCGGCTTCTGCGCCGCGATCGCCTTGGTCTTCGGCGGCGGCGGCGGGAAGGTGACGTCCTTGGCGTGCGCGATGGTCGCGCCGCGGATCACGTCGTCTTCCATGTTGTGCACGACGGTGCCGTCGGTCTTGCCGGGCGTCAGGTCGGACATCATGTGCCGGATGTTGGTGGCGTAGAGCGTCGAGCTCTGCGTCGCCATGCGGCTGGGGAAGTCGGTGTAGCCGATGATGGTCACGCCGTTGTCGGTGACGATCTTCTCGTCCATCACCGTCAGCTTGCAGTTGCCACCGCGTTCGGCCGCGAGGTCAACGATCACCGAGCCGGGCTTCATCGCCTTGACCATGTCCTCTGTCCACAGTTCCGGGGCTTCCCGGTTGGGGATCAGGGCGGTGGTGATGACGATGTCCATCTCAGGCGCAAGTTCACGGAACTTGGCGAGCTGGGCTTCGCGGAACTCGGGGCTGGAGACCGAGGCATAGCCGCCCGACGCAGAGCCGTCGGCCTGCTCTTCCTCGAAGTCGAGGTAGACGAATTCGGCGCCCATGCTCTCGACCTGCTCGGCCACTTCGGGCCGCACGTCGAAGGCGTAGGTGATCGCGCCGAGCGAGGTCGAGGTGCCGATGGCCGCAAGACCGGCCACGCCTGCGCCGACGATCAGCACCTTGGCGGGCGGCACCTTGCCGGCGGCGGTCACCTGACCGGTGAAGAAGCGGCCGAAGTTGTTGCCCGCCTCGATCACCGCGCGGTAGCCGGCGATATTGGCCATGGACGACAGGGCGTCCATCTTCTGCGCGCGGCTGATGCGCGGGACCATGTCCATCGCGATCACGCTGGCGCCCACATCGGCGGCCTGCTTCATCAGTGCCTCGTTCGAGGCAGGATAGAAGAACGAGATCAGCAGTTTCTCGGGCGTCAGATGCGCCACTTCCTCTTCGCTCGGCGGGCGGACCTTGGCGACGATATCCGCCTGCGCCCAAAGGGCGGCGGCATCCTGAACCACGGTCACGCCAGCGGCCTCATAGGCCGCGTCGGCAAAGCCTGCCTTCGCGCCGGCGCCTGACTGGATCAGGCAATCATATCCCAGCTTCTGCAGTTGCAGCGCCGAGTCCGGGGTCATGGCGACGCGCGCCTCTCCCTCGAAAATCTCTGTCGGCGTTCCGATCTTCACTTAGTTCGTCCCCCTTTTAGGCCGAGTGTCCGACCCTTCCTGGTGTCTTGGTTGCTGTTCGGTTGACGTATGGTCTACCCGCGCGGTGCCATGCTCACAACCGGAACGATCCGGTTAAACACATGGCGAAGAAAATTCAAAGCCACCTTCTGGTTTGTGTCTCATACTTGTGGAATTCCGCAACAAAATTTCGTCGCAAACGCGCCTCCTCGGGCTCGATGAAGCGCTTTTCGAGCAGCCAGACGTAAATCGGCAGCAGCACAAGCGATGGCACCGCGTCCCAGAAGAGGAGGAAGCCGGCCAGAATCATCACGTCTCCCAGATAGATAGGATTGCGCGACAGGCGGAACACGCCCGAGGTGACAAGCCGCTCCGGCTCCTGGTGCGGCATGAAGGTAGTTCGGGCGCGCCGCAGGTCCAGCAGCGCCAGCAGCGACAGCAGCACGCCGCCCCCGACCAGCAGCCCGCCCAGCAGGTCGGCCCAAACCGGGCCGAAGCCAAGCCCCAACGGCAGCAGGCTCTTTTGCACCCAGGCGAGGCAGAGGCAGCCCAGAAGCCAGAGCGGCGGCAGATCGACTTTCCTGAGCATCCCGTCTCGCCTCCTGTGCCCGCGCTGGTGTGTCTGCGCTTGTCCAACGCGCGGTTCCAATAGAGCTTTTCGATGTCTAGCGCGGTGTTGCCGCGACGTCGCGCAGGCGATATGCCGCAGCCCGATCTTGCCTCCCCGGCAAATCCCGGCCACTTTCCCCGCCAACACTCAAGGGGCCGCAGGAGGCACCGCGCGGACACCCGGGGCTCCGGGCCCGCTGCGCAGACCGGCCCCGCATTGCAGGAGGCGCATCTTGACCACCCCCACAGGCTCCATCTTCGACTGGACCAAGGAGCAGTTCCACCTACCGCTCGGGATGATCTATCTCGACGGCAATTCGCTGGGGCCGCTGCCCAAGGCGACCCCGGCCCGCATCCAGAAGATGCTCACCGAGGAATGGGGCGAGCACCTCATCACCGGATGGAACGCCTGCAGCTGGATGGAGATGCCGACCCGGCTTGGCGACCGAATCGGCCGACTGATCGGGGCGGAGACCGGCCACACGGTGGTCGGCGACACGCTCTCGATCAAGGTCTTCCAGGCGCTGGCCGCCGCCGTTGCGCTGAACCCCGGGCGCAAGGTGATCCTGTCCGACACCGGCAACTTCCCGTCGGACCTCTACATGGCCGAGGGGCTGATCGAGCTGCTGGGCGAGGACTACGAGCTGCGCCTCGCCGAGCCACATCGGCTGGAAGAGGAAATCACCGAGGAGGTCGCCGTGCTCTTGGTGACCGAGGTCGACTACCGCACCGGCCGCCGCCACGATGTCGCCGCGCTCACCGCCAAGGCACACGAGATGGGCGCGCTGGCGATCTGGGATCTGGCGCATTCGGCCGGCGCCGTGCCGGTCGACGTGGCGGGCGGCAAGGCTGACTTCGCCGTCGGCTGCACCTACAAGTACCTCAACGCCGGCCCTGGTGCGCCCGCCTTCATCTACGTCGCCCCGCGCCACGCCGAACACGCCGAGCCGGCGCTCTCGGGCTGGCTCGGCCATGACACGCCCTTCGCCTTCGAGCGCAGCTACCGCCCCGCCCCCGGCATCGAGCGGATGCGCGTCGGCACCCCGCCGGTGATGCAGATGGCGGCGCTCGACGCGGCGCTCGACGTCTGGGACAGGCTCGACATGGACGAGGTCCGCAAGCGCTCGCTGGCGCTGACCGGGCTGATGATCGAGGAGGTTGAAACCCACTGCCCGGGCCTGAAACTGGCCACCCCGCGCGACAACGACATGCGCGGAAGCCAGGTCAGCTTCCGCTTCGAGCATGGCTACGCGGCGATGCAGGCGCTGATCGACCAGGGCGTGATCGGCGACTTCCGCGCCCCCGACATCATGCGCTTCGGCATCACCCCGCTCTACATCGGCGAGGACGAGGTGCGCGAGGCGGTCGAAATCCTCGCCCGCATCCTGCGCGGCGCGCTCTGGGACCAGCCCAAGTACCAGCAGCGCAAGCGGGTCACCTGATCAGGCAGACGCCACCCGGGGGGCCTGGTGCCCCTCGGCCCGGCCGGCCCAGGCGCGCACCGCATCGCCGAAGGCGGTGAACAGCGGCCGCGAGACCGGATCGTTGGCGGCATCCCACTCGGGGTGCCATTGCACCGCCATGGTGAAGCCCGGCGCGCCCTTCACGTAGAGCGCCTCGGGGGTGCCGTCGGGGGCGTGTCCCTCGATCTCGATGCGCGCGCCGGGGCGGTTGATGCCCTGCCCGTGCAGCGTGTTGGTCATCACCTCGGTGGCACCGAAGAGCTTGTGGAACCGCCCGCCCTCGCTCAAACTCACCTTGTGGCGCAGGGCGAACTTCTCCTCGAGCGTGCCATCGGGGGGCATCCGGTGGTTCATCCGCCCCGGCAGGTCGCGGATCTCGGGGTAGAGCGTTCCGCCCATCGCCACGTTGACCTCCTGAAAGCCGCGGCAGATGCCGAGGAACGGCTGGCCCCGCTCGACACAGGCGCGCACCAGCGGCAGCACGATGGCGTCGCGGGCGCG
Organism: Salipiger sp. PrR003; assembly: GCF_010500785.1. NCBI lineage: Bacteria > Pseudomonadati > Pseudomonadota > Alphaproteobacteria > Rhodobacterales > Roseobacteraceae > Salipiger > Salipiger sp. PrR003. The sequence goes on along the minus strand of NZ_JAAGOV010000065.1, from coordinate 114,204 downwards.
GTCGAAGGCGCCATGCGCCTCGGTCGCCTCCTCGCCGTATTCCTCGGGGTGCACGTTGGGCCGCCCGCCGGTGAGCAGGAAGCCGTCGCAGGTCTCCATCAACTCCTCGACCGAGACGAACCGCGGATCCGCCGCGACCAGCAATGGCAGGCAGCCCGAGACGCAGGACACCGCTTCGGTGTTCATCACCCCGCCCGCATGGGCGGGATAGGTCTCGTTGATCAGGTGCTGATTGCCGATGATACCGACGACGGGGCGGGTCATCTCCATGCCTCTCCTTGCCTGTTTCGGTCAAACATAAGGCACGGAGAGGCGCTTAGAAAGATGGCTCAGATGAGTGCCGTCAGCCCCACCGCCTCGATGCCCGCTTTTGCGGCAGCCGCATCATTGTCCGAGCTGTCGCCGGTGACACCCACCGCGCCCAGAGTGCGGCCCTTGGAATCCTTGACCAATACGCCGCCCGGCACCGGGATCAGCTTGCCGCCGAACGCGCCGTTGGCGGCGGCGATGAAATAGGCCTGGCTTTCGGCCCGCGCCATCTGCGCCGAACCGGGCATCCCCAGCATCACCGCGCCATAGGCCTTGCCGAAGGCGATCTCGAAGCGCCCCGGCGAGGCGCCGTCCTGCCGCTCGAAGGCCTGCACGTGGCCGCCCTCGTCCAATACAACCACCGACAGCGGCGCCATGCCCGCCTCTTTCCCGGCCTCGAGCGCCTTGCGGATGATCGTCCGCGCCCGGCTCAGCGAAATTCCAGCCATCTTCTCTCTCCCTGTCTTCCGGCAGACGTGCCGCGTCCGCCCTGTCTTCTAGGTGACGATATCCTCGGGGACCCGCGAGAGGGCAGACCGCCCCCTCGCGCTGGCGCACATCACAGGCGCCATGCCCTGATCAGCCCGCCTTCAGCTCCAGCCGGCGCTTGTGCAGCACCGGCTCGGTGTAGCCCGAGGGCTGTACCCGGCCTTCGAAGACCAGGTCGCAGGCGGCCTTGTAGGCCACGGAGTCGAACCCCGGCGCCATCGGGATATAGGCCGCATCCCCGGCGTTCTGACGGTCCACCACGGCGGCCATCTTCTCCATAACGCCGCGCACTTCGTCGGTGGAAACCACGCCGTGGTGCAGCCAGTTCGCCAGATGCTGCGAGGAGATGCGGCAGGTGGCGCGGTCCTCCATCAGCCCGACGTCGTGGATGTCCGGTACCTTGGAGCAGCCGACACCCTGGTCGACCCAACGCACCACGTAGCCAAGGATGCCCTGCGCGTTGTTCTCGATCTCCTCGCGGATCTCCTCGTCCGACCAGTTCGCCCCGGCGGCGACCGGGATGGTCAGCAGGTCCTCGAGCGTGCCGCGCGGACCGCCCGCGGCGATCTCGGCCTGGCGGGCAAGCACGTCGACCTGATGGTAGTGCAGCGCGTGCAGCGTGGCGGCGGTGGGCGACGGCACCCAGGCGCAATTGGCCCCCGCCTTGGGATGGCCGATCTTCGCCTCGAGCATGGCCTCCATCAGGTCGGGCATGGCCCACATGCCCTTGCCGATCTGGGCCTTTCCGCGCAGCCCGCAGGCGAGACCGATATCGACATTGCGATCCTCGTAGGCGGCGATCCACTTGGTGCCCTTGATGTCGCCCTTGCGCAGCATCGGGCCCGCTTCCATCGCGGTGTGCATCTCGTCGCCGGTGCGGTCGAGGAAGCCGGTGTTGATGAAGGCGACGCGGTTCTTCGCGGCGCGGATGCACTCCTTGAGGTTGGCCGAGGTGCGGCGCTCCTCGTCCATGATCCCGAGCTTCACGGTGTATTGCGGCAGGCCGAGCGATGTTTCGACGAAGCTGAAGATCTCATCGGCGAAAGCCACTTCTTCCGGCCCGTGCATCTTCGGCTTCACCACGTAGACCGAGCCTTCGATCGAGTTGCGCGGACCGCTGTCCTTGGCCAGATCGTGCTTGGCGATGAGCGTGGTGATCATCGCGTCCATCAGCCCCTCGAAGATCTCCGAACCGTCCTTGAGCAGGATCGCCGGGTTGGTCATCAGGTGACCGACGTTGCGCACCAGCATGAGGGCGCGGCCCTTCAGCACCAGCTCCGAGCCGTCCGGCGCGGTGTAGCTGCGGTCTGCGTTGAGCGTGCGGGTGACCTGTTTGCCGCCCTTCTCGAAGGTGTCCGACAGGTCGCCCTTCATCAGGCCGAGCCAGTTGGTATAGGCCAGCGTCTTGTCTTCACCATCGACGCAGGCGACCGAGTCCTCGCAGTCCATGATCGCCGAGACCGCGGATTCCATCAGCACGTCCGCCAGCCCCGCGGCGTCGTCCTTGCCGATGAAATGGGTGCGGTCGATGATCAGTTCGACGTGCAGCGCGTTGTTGACCAGCAGCACTGCTTCCGGGGAGGCCACCTCGCCACGGTAGCCGGCGAATTGCTCGGGCTTGGCAAGCGGCTTGCCCCCCACCAGCAGCGCGCCGCCCTCGACGGCGTAGCCCGCCGCCTCGGCGTGGCTGCCGCCCGCGACCGGGAAGTTCTCGTCGAGGAAGGCCTTGGCCTTGGCGACGACCTCCTTGCCCCGCGCCGCATCGAAACCACCCTTCGGCGGCAGCGAGCCCATGGCGTCGGTGCCGTAGAAGGCATCATAGAGCGAGCCCCAGCGCGCGTTGGCGGCGTTGAGCGCATAGCGCGCGTTGGTGATCGGCACCACCAGCTGCGGGCCGGGCACTGAGGCGAACTCGGGATCGGTGTTCTCGGTCTCGATATCGAAGTCCGGCCCCTCGGGCAGCAGGTAGCCGATCTCCTCGAGGAAGGCGGTGTAGCTCGGCAGGTCGGGCACCCCGGGGTTGGCCTTGTGCCAGGCGTCGATCTGCGACTGCAGATCGTCGCGCTTTGCCAGCAGCGCCGCGTTGCGCGGGCCAAAATCATGCGCCAGCTGCGACAGCGCCGCCCAGAAGGCATCCGCCTCGACGCCGGAGCCCGGCAGGGCCTTTTCCTCGACGAATGTGCAGAGCACCGGGTCGATCTGCAGGCCCTGGCGATCGATGCGGGCGGACGTGCTGGCAGTCATGGGAACTCCTCCTTCGGAATCTTGGTCATGTCACGTTTAGGAAACAAGTTTCCGATAGGCAACAAGGGTGGTCAAAAATTCTAACCAAAATACGCAGCTCACCCTTCGGTGGGCCAGACCTCGGCCCCCCACCATGCCTCCGGTGCCCATTTCTCTGGGTGCAAAGGATAGGCAAGGGCCGGCGCAACCGCCAAGTCCAATACGGAAATCACCGGGCGCCAGAAAATGAAAAGGGGCGTATGCTTGCCGCATACGCCCCTTGTTTGATCCGTCCGGCAGGCCCGCTGCGCTCAGGCCGCGCGCTCCTCGGCCTGCTGCAGTGCCCAGAGTTGCGCGTAGCGCCCGGCGCGGGCGAGCAGCGCCTCGTGGGTGCCCTCCTCGACCACCTCGCCCTTTTCCAGCACGACGATGCGGTCGGCATCGGCGATGGTCGACAGGCGGTGCGCGATGGTCAGCACCGTCCGCCCCTCGCCTGCCCGGCGCAGCGCGGTCTGGATCGAGGCCTCGGTCTCGGTGTCGAGCGCCGAGGTCGCCTCGTCGAGCAGCAGGATCGGCGGGTCCTTGAGCAGCGTGCGGGCAATGCCGACGCGCTGCTTCTCGCCGCCCGAGAGCTTCAGGCCGCGTTCCCCGACCATCGTGTCGTAGCCCTCGGGGAGCGAGCTGATGAACTCGTGGATCTGCGCCGACTTCGCCGCGGCGATGACCTCGGCCTCGGTGGCGTTGTCCTTGCCGTAGGCAATGTTGTAGCGGATCGTGTCGTTGAACAGCACCGTGTCCTGCGGCACCACGCCGATCGAGGCGTGCAGGCTGTCCTGCGTCACGTCGCGCAGGTCCTGCCCGTCGATGCGGATCGCCCCGCCCGAGACGTCGTAGAAGCGGAACATGAGCCGCCCGATGGTGGACTTGCCCGAGCCCGAGGGTCCGACCAGCGCCACGCTCTCGCCCGCGCCGACGCTGAGCGAGATGCCCTTGAGGATTTCCCGCTCGCGGTCGTAGCCGAAACGCACCTTGTCGAACTGCACCGCGCCGCCGCCAACGTGAAGTGCCGCGGCACCGGGCTTGTCCGAGACCTCGGCGGGCTGGTCGAGCAGGTCGAACATCTGGCCCATGTCGACGAGGCTCTGGCGGATCTCGCGGTAGACCGTGCCGAGGAAGTTGAGCGGCATGGTGATCTGGATCATGTAGGCGTTGACCATGACGAAATCGCCCACAGTCAGGCTGCCGTTCTGCACCCCCATCGCCGCCATCACCATGACCGCCACCAGCCCGAGGTTGATGATCAGCGCCTGGCCGAAGTTCAGCATTGCGAGCGAGGTCGCGGTCTTCACCGCGGCATCCTCGTAGCCCTCCATGGCATGGTCATAGCGCGCCGCCTCGCGATGCTCGGCGTTGAAGTACTTCACCGTCTCGAAGTTGAGCAGGCTGTCGATCGCCTTCTGGTTGGCGTCGGTGTCCTGCGCGTTCATCTTGCGGCGCAGGCGCACGCGCCATTCGGTCACCGCGAAGGTGAACCAGACGTAGAGCGCGATGGTCACCGCCACCACCGCTAGATACCACACGTCGAAGAGCCAGAAGAGCACGATGCCGACAAGCAGAAGCTCGAGCACCAGAGGGCCGACCGAGAAGAGCATGAAGCGCAGCAGGAAGTCGACGCCCTTGACCCCGCGCTCGATGATCCGGCTCAGCCCGCCGGTCTTGCGGGTGATGTGATAGCGCAGCGAGAGCTTGTGGATGTGGGTGAAGGTTTCGAGCGCCAGCTTGCGCAGCGCGCGCTGGCCGACCTTGGCGAAAACCCCGTCCCGCGCTTGCTGGAACGCGGCGTTGAGGATGCGGGCCATGCCATAGGCGAGCGTCAGCCCGACCGCGCCCAGAAGCAGCGTCGGGGCCTCGCCGCCCAGCCGGTCCACCGCCTGCTTATAGAGCATCGGCGTGCCCACGGCGATCAGCTTGGCGGCGACCAGCATCAGCAGCGCGATCACCACCCGGCGCTTTACCCAAGGTTCGCCCTCGGGCCAGAGATAGGGCGCGACGCGGCGCATGGTCCGCAACGCGGAACGGCGTTCGGCGTCTTCGACGGCGGTCTGATCAGTCTCGGGAGGCATGGCTCGGCTCTCTTGGCTTGGCGGATCATGCCCTTATCGCGGCCACCGGCCGAAGGCCATAGGACCGGAGCGCACAGGCTCCTGTGCGCGCCCGGCTGTGGTTTCGAGGGCAGCGTCGGAACCCCTTTGAGGAAACCCGGCTGCCGCGCTTTCCACAACCGAGCTCAGCGGCCGCGATCACTCGGGAAAGGCAAAGACCTGCCCCGGGTAAATCAGGTCGGGGTCGCGTATCTGCGTCTTGTTGGCCTCGAAGAGCCGCACGTAGGCCGTGCCGTCGCCGTAGCGTTCGCGCGCGATGGCCCAGAGCGTGTTGCCGGGCTGGACGGTCACCGCGGTGACCTCCTCGGCTCCCGGCAGCTCGGCGGCGGCTGCGGCAAGCTTCTCGGGCGGTTCGCGGCGGAACGGGCTCTCGGCGCGGGCCGAGACCTTGCCGCCCGCGTCGATCTGGTCCACGCGCAGCGTGTAGGTGCCCGCCGCGATCTGCGGCAGCGCCACCTGCCAGCGTCCGTCCGCGGCAACCTGCAGCGTGGTGACCTCGCTGTTGTCGAGGTAAACCCGCAGGAAGGCCTCGCCGCTGCCGCGGCCCGAGAGCGCGACGCCGCCCTCGTCGTCGTAGGTGATCGCGTCTATGGCCACGCCGCCCGGCGCCATGGCCTGGGCGCTCTGCATCACCTCGACACCGCCCGCATCCTGAAGCAGCACGGTAGGCGCAGCCTGCTCCTGACGGCCGCCGGTTTCAACCGAGGCAAGCTCGGTGCCCTCACCGGCCTCGGTGCCCTCCTCCGCCACAAGCGGCGGTGCGGGCGGGGTGAGGATCACTTCCTGCCCCGACTCTATCTCCTGGCCATTGAGGCGCATGAGCAGACGCAGCACCTGCGGCTCGGTCGCGGCGGGAAGATCGAAGAAGGCGGCGAAACGCCCGTCGCTTCCGACGGGGCTCGTGAGCTCCTCCTTGCCGTCGAGCAGCAGGACGACCTCGCTGCCCGGCTCGGCGCGGCCCGCCACGGTCACCAGCCCGCCGGGCTCGGCGCGGACGAGGTCGAAGCTGGGCACGGCCGGTCCGGCTGGCGCATCGGCGCTGCCAGCGGTGACCTCGGTGCTCGGCGGCTCCGTCACGCGCGTCTCGCCCTCGGCAGGCGCGACCATCGCGATCTCTGGCTCAACCCCCGGCTCAAGAGCAGTGGGCTCTGCGCCATCGGCATTTGGGTCCGCGGGCTTGCCCTGTTCGGTAACGGAGGGTGCGGCGGCCTCGGCGACCTCCTCCGGACCGGATGCAGGAGCCTCTGCGGTTTGCTCCGGCGCTCCGGCTGGTGCGCCAGTTGCCGGGGCGGTATCCTTGGTTTGAGACACGGCGGGCTGTTCGGTCACCGGCATCACGGCCGGAAGGCTCCATTTGGTGGGTTTCGGTCCGATCACCCCGCTTAGGTAGAGCGCACCGGCAACAGCCGCCGCACCCACGCCGATCCAGACCCAGAGTTTCTCGTTCATCTCGTTATCCCACACACGGCGCTCCACCCATCCACATGAGCGCGGTTGAGAACCTATAACAATCCCGTTATCACCCGTCAAAACAGCATTTTTTTGGATTATCCACATGACCGCCAGATCTGTCTGCATTTATTGCGGCTCGCGCCACGGTACTGCATCCAGCTACGCCGCCGATGCCAAATTGCTCGGCACATCCATTGCACAACAAGGATGGCGACTTGTCTATGGCGCCGGCGACGTCGGGCTGATGGGAGAGGTCGCGCGCGCCGCGCAGGAGGCTAACGGGGACACGTTCGGGGTCATCCCGACGCACCTTCTGTCGCGCGAGGTGGGCAAGACCGACCTCACCCGCTTCGTGATCACCGAGACCATGCACGAGCGCAAGAAGGTCATGCTGATGAACGCCGACGCGGTGGTGCTGATGCCCGGCGGCGCGGGCAGCCTCGACGAGTTCTTCGAGGCGCTGACATGGCGCCAGCTCGGGTTGCACGACAAGCCGATCGTGATGCTCGACACCGAGGGTTTCTGGCGGCCGCTGAAGGCGCTGCTCGACCACGTCGTCGCGCAGGGCTTCGCCGATGCCTCGCTTCTGGACTTCGTGCACTGCGCGGAGAGCCCAGAGGGGGTGATGGAGATCCTCGCGCGCGAGCTGGCCTGAGGCGGCACGTGAGAAAAGGCGCTTAAAGCTCTGACAAAAAAGGAAACGCCGCCCCATTGGAGCAGCGTTTCGCAGTCGATCTAGCGGCGCGATCAGGCCGGCGCAAATTCATCGCGGAGCAATTTCTCGATCTTGTCGAGCGGATGGTTGGTCAACGTCTTGTCGACTTCGGCCACGACCTTGTCGGCGACTTCCTTGTGCAGCTTGGCACGCAACTCGCCCAGCGTGGCGGGCGGAGCGACCACAACGATGCGCTCGAAACGGCCTTTGTGGGCCAGCTTATAGAGGATGTCCGCCAATTCGTCGGCGAAGCGTTCCTTGGCCAGTTCGTGCCAGTCGGTGTCATCCAGCGCCGACTTCTGGCCCGGCCCGCCGTCGTTCATCCTGCCGGGCCGATTGGCCGATTGCTCTCGATCCGAGGGGTTCTCCTGGGTCTCGATGCGCACGACGTTCAGGTCGGGATCCTGCTCGTCCACGTCGTTGCGCAAGAACAGCGCTTTTTCGCCGTCCGCGACCAGAACCCAGGTGCCATTGGTGAGAATCGCCATCGTGTTTCCTCCTTGGGGTCTCTTCAGACCTTTTCCTTGTCGCCGCTTTTGTCCTGATCCTGCGCCAGTGCGCGCGTTGCGCCGGCAGAGGTCTCATCCACGCGCTTTTCCTCGTCGCGCGTGCCGACCTTGCGGGCGATCTCGCCGCCCTTGCGGCCCTGCTGCGCGGTGGCGCCCGGCGTGACCGGCTGGCCGTCGAGGAGTTCTGCGGTTTCGCTGCGCCCGTCCTGCGATCTCTTGCGTTCAGACATGGGGTTCTCCTTTGCATCTGTATCCACAACGCAAGGATGTGCGTCCGCGTTCCACCCGCAGCACCCGGCAGGGCTCACACCCGGTCACGCCCGCGGGGGGCCAAACGACAACACCCGGCCCCTCTGGAAGAGGCCGGGTGTGCTTGGCCCGTCCGGGCCGCTCGCGATCGGGCGCTCAGCAGCTCAGAGCGACGCCTGGTAGATCTTGTCGATGTTGCTGCCCAGAAGCGCGTTGAACTCATCGTCCGACTGCTTCTTCGACAGGCCCTCGGCGAGCGCGCGGCTGAAGGAGGCGATCATCTTGCTGTTCTTCGACAGGCGCTCGCAGGCATCGTCGGTGGTGTAGCCGCCCGAGAGCGCCACCACGCGCACCACGCGCGGATGATCGGCGAGACCGTCGTAGAGACCGGCGATCGAAGGGATGGTCAGCTTGATCATCACGTCCTCACCCTCGTCCAGCGTGTCGAGGTGCACCTTGAGCGCCGCCTCGAGCATCTTCTCTGCCTCTTCCTTGCTTTCGGAGTGAATGTTCACCTCCGGCTCGAGGATCGGCACCATGCCCGCGGCGATGACCGCGCGGCCGACTTCGAACTGCTGCGCAACCACGGCCTCGATCCCTTCGGCATTCGCCTCGTGGATCACCGAGCGCTCCTTGGTGCCGAAGATGCCGAAGTTTTGCGCCGCGTCGCTCAGCAGCTCTTCAAGCCCGGGCATCGGCTTCATCACCTGCACGCCGTTTTCCTGATCCGCCAGACCCTTGTCGATCTTCAGGAAGGGCACGACGCCGCGCTTTTCCCAAAGGTACTGGGCGGTCGGGAGCCCCTCGATCTCGCCGCGCATGGTGCGCTCGAAGAGGATCGCGCCGAGCACCTTGTCATTGGTAAAGTCGGGGGCAGTGATGATGCGCGTGCGCATCTTGTGGATCTCGCCGTACATCTCGGCTTCGCCGTTGTATTCGCTCTCCTCGACGCCGTACTGAAGCAGCGCTTTGGGGGTCGAGCCGCCGGACTGGTCGAGCGCGGCGATGAAGCCTTTGCCGTGCGCCATCTGGTCTTTTTGCTTTGCAAAAACGGCCTTGTCCTGTGCCATGGAGGATCCTCTGTAAGATCGTTAAAATCGGGTTACCAAAGGCTTAGCCCAAGCCGCGGACGTTGGATAGATCGAAGCCGAGCTTTAACGCTACCATTAGCGCTAGCGGGGCGAGATGCGCAGCCATATGCCGTCGCGCGCCCGCACCGTGAGAAAGGCGACCGGCTCCGGGGTCTTCCCGGGCACGATCTCCAGCTTCAGGTCGCGCAGGATCAGCGAGAGCAGCAGCACCCCCTCGACCATGGCAAATCCCGCCCCGGTGCAGACCCGCGGCCCCGCGGAAAACGGCATGTAGGCCTCGCGCGCGCAGTGCTTGCCATTGGCGGTGCCCCAGCGGGCCGGGTCGAAGCCGTGGGGATTGTCCCAGAGCCTTTCGTGCCGGTGCTGGTGCCAGGGGCTGAGCACCACCTGCGCGCCCGTTGGCAAATCGCGATCTCGAAATCGCTCGGGACAGGTGGTTTCGCGCACCATCATCGGCACCGGCGGGTAGAGCCGCAGTGCCTCGCGGAAGACGTCGCGCGAGAGGCGGAGCTTGGCGATATCGGCAAAGTCCGGCGTGTCGCCGAGCGCCTGCGCCTCCGAAGCGAGCCGCTCCTGCCAGTCGGGATGCGCCGCCACCAGCCAGAGCGCCCAGGCCAGCGCCGAGGCCGAGGTCTCGTGCCCGGCAAGAAAGAAGATCGCCACCTGGTCGACCATCTCCGAGGTGTTGAAGCGCGCGCCGGTCTGCGGGTCGGCGGTGGTCATGATCTTGGTCGCAAGATCATCTGGCGCGCGGCCCGCGGCGATCTCGGCCTGCCGCGCGGCGGTCAACCCGGTGATCAGCCCCCGGATGCGCCGCGCCGCCGATCGCGTCGAGCGGCGATGATACCGCGGCATCCAGCGCGGCAGCGGCAGGAAGGCGGCAAGGTTCAGGATCGGCTGCGTGCGCTGGTAGGCGCGAAACTCGTGGAAAACCTCCTGCGCCACCGCGTGCTCGATCGGCAGCGAGAAAAGCGTGCGGAAGATCACGTCGGCGGCGGCGTGGCTGGTGTGTTCCTCGATCTCGACCTCGGCCCCCGCGCCGACCTCTGTCTTGAGCCGCGCCAGCGCCGCCTGCGCCGCCTGCCACATGGCCGGATAGGTCTCCTTCAGCCGTCCGCCCTCGAAGGCCGGGTCGATGATCCGGCGCTGCCGCTGCCAGGTCTCGCCGTTGGTGAGGAACACTGAATTGCCGAGCAGCGGCTTCAGCCCCTCGGCGATGCGCCCGGACTTGGGGAAGTCCATGGGCCGGTCCCTCAGCACGGTCCTCACCAGCTCGGGCTGGTTGATCATGTAGGAGCGGAAGAAGGGCGTGCGGAACTCGGCCATCCATGCCCGGTAGAGTCGGGCGGGCTGCGCCGACAGAAGGTCGGCCCGAAAGAGTTTCAGATAGCGCAGCAGCGAGACCTTGTCGGGACGGGACTTTGGCTTGGGGGGGATCATGAGGCGCGGGTTCCGGAGCCGGCGGGCTCGGTGGACGCAAACCGATTGACCGGTGTCTCCAGTCGGCTCGCCGAGGGCGGGCGCTGCGCGTAGCGCGCCGCCAGCGTCATCGGCCCGGCGGTGACGCGGAAATAGTCGTAGTCCAGCGGCGCGTCGAAGGCGCAGAGATACTGGAAGTGCAGCCGGAAGAAGCGCCAGCGCAACTCCTTCCAGCGCGCCGGGCTGAGCGAGCGGGTGAACTGCGCCGAGAAGACCAGCGGCCAGTGCTTGCCCTCGGGCGCCACACCCGAGACCGCCACCGGATCGCAGAGCGCAAAGGCGCAGCCATCTCCGGGCGCGGTGACATCGACCCATGTCAGTTCGGCCCGGGTCGAAAGATAGGCAAGGTCCGCCCGCAGCCGCCACGCCCCGCGCAGGAAGGAGACCATCGGCACCACCTGCCCGAGGCTGAGGAAGGCCAGCTTCGGCCCCTCGTCGGACACCCTGCCCGATCGGATCAGATCGGCAAGGACCGACACCGCCAGATGCGCGCCCGAGCTGTGGCCGACCACCAGAACCTCATCGACATTCTCGCGCAGCGCCATGGCGATGGTCTTGCCGAACTGCGCCATGCGGGCTTCGAGCTCGGGCGGGATCGCCCCCCGGTGACGGGCGGAATAGGCATAATCGTGCATGAGGTAATAGGCGAAGAGCTTGCCGTCCTTGCGCTGGAACCAGCGCAGCAGCCCCCAGATCGCCGCCAGCGCCAAGCCGCCACCGAGCGGCCGCGCCGCAGGACCGATCCAGGGCGCGCCGCGCACCGCCAGCGCGTATACCGCCCATCCCGCGCAGAGCGCCAATGCCAGTTGCAGCAGCAGCATCCCCACCGGGTAGAGCGCCGCGATCACCGGCCCCTTGCGCAGCCGCATCAACCGGAAGAGCGCACCGGTAGAGATATACTCCCACGCCGTGAACAGAAGTTGCAGGTAAGTCGCGGGCACGGAATTCGACATGCTCGACCGGACGATGTCGGACCAGACGAGCACCTCGACATCCGCCGCGACCTGCGCCCCGTCCATCTCGGCCTCGACGTGCCAGCCATAGGCGCCGCCGCCGGTCTTGGGGCTCAGGGACAGCGCATAGCCCGAGATCGCTGCCTGCGCCGCGCCCTCCTTGCGGTAGAGCTCGCGGTAGCGGCGCGGGTGAATGGGATCGTAGCCGGGGATGTAGAACACCCGCCTGCGCGCAACCCTGTCGCTGTCCCTCATACCGGTGCCCTCGTTCCCCTGCCCGGACGATGCCCGCGGCGGGCGCCAAGGGCAAGATGGTGGTGAAACGAGGCGGGGCGGGTGTGGCTCGGGATCAGCCGAGCTGGCCGAGCGCCGGGAAGGTCTCGAGAAGCCAGAAGGAGAAGGCCGAGAAGGCGCCGGTCAGCAGCGCGAGGCCGACAACGATGAGCAGCACGCCCATGACCCGCTCGATGGTCTTCATGTGGCGCTTGAGCCGGTTCATCAGCCCCATGGCACGGCTCAGGAAAATCGCCGCCAGCAGGAACGGCAGCCCCAGACCGAGCGCGTAGACACCCAGCAGCAGCGTGCCCCGGGCGACCGAGGCCTCGGTCGCGGCGAGCGACAGGATCGCGCCGAGCTGCGGGCCGATGCAGGGCGTCCAGCCGAAGGCGAAGGCGAGGCCCAGCAGGTAGGCGCCAAAAGCCGAGCCGCCCGCCTCGCCCGCGTCCAGCCGCGCCTCGCGGTCGAGGAAGGGAATGCGGAAGACATGCAGGAAATGCAGTCCGAAGACGATCACCACCACACCCGAGATCCGCGCCAGAAGGATCTGGTTCTGCAAGAAGAAGGTGCCGAGCCAGGAGGCGGTGAAGCCCAGCAGGATAAAGACCGTCGACAGCCCCAGCACGAAAAAGAGCGCCGCTATGAAGGCGCGCCAGCGGGCGCTGCCTCCGGCCTGCATCTCCTGCAGCGACACGCCCGACATGAAGGCGAGATAGGGCGGCACGATGGGCAGAACGCAGGGGCTCAGGAACGAGATAACCCCCCCGAAAAGCGCCACGATCATGGCAGGGAGCAGGCTTGCGTCGATGATCTCGATTCCGAACATGCCCTCCGAATAGGCGATCAGGCGCGCCTCGTCACCCGGCAGCGCCTCACGTCTGCGTTCCCCGTCTGAAATGATGTGCGCGGGCCACGCCCCGCCCGCGCCGCCTGCCCCGCGAGCGACGGTTCCGAAACGCAAAACGCCCCGGCGCTCGGGCCGGGGCGTTTTCTCTAGCTCTGTCGGCGCGGCCTCAGCGGCTCCACCAGCCCCTGCGCTTGGGCTTGGACGCGTCGTCCGCCTCGGCGGCGACGGGCTCCGGGGTGCGCTCGGGCTCGGGCTCGGCCTTGGCCTCCTCGGCGACGGGCACTTCAGCGACCTCTTCAGCCACCTCGTCGGCAACCGGGGCTTCGACCTCGGTTTCGACCGGGGTGTCCTTGGACGTTTCCCCGGCGGCCTCTGCAGGCGCCTCAGCGACCGGTGCATTGACGGCGGTTTCGGTCACCTCTGCGGGCGCAGCCGCTTCTTCGGCAACCGGCTGTTCCACCGGTGTCTCTGCGGGGGCCTCGGCTTCGACCGGCGCTTCACCCGCAGCTTCGACCACACCCGGTTCGGGCTGGGCTTCGACCGGGGTTTCAGCCGGCGCTTCCTCGGTGGCGACCTCGGTCACCTCGGGCTCGGCCTTCTTTCGGCTGCGCGAGCGGCGGGTGCGCTTGGGCTTCTCGGCGGGCGCCTCCTCGGCGGCGGGAGAATCCGCGGCTTCGGCTTGAGCCGGAGCCTCTGCCGGAGCTTCTGCCGGAGTTTCTGCCGCAGCCTCGGCGATCTCCGCGGCGGCCACTTGGCGCACCGCTTCGCCGTCCGCCTCGGGCTTGGCCTCGCCGTTGCCCTCGTCGTCAGCACCGGTCTCGTCGCCGTTCTGGCCATCCCGGTTCTTCGACCGCGAGCGGCGGCGGCGGCGGCGGCGCTTCTTGGGCTTGCCGTCGGAATCCTCGTCGCTGGACCCATTGTCGCCGGACCCATTGTCGCTGTCGGCCTCGGACTGTGCCTTGGCCTCTGCCTCCGCTTCGATCAGTTCCTCGTCCTCGTCTTCCTCGCCGGGGTAATCCTCGTCGACTTGGTCCATGAGCGAGGCGGTCGCCGAGACGACCGGCGCAACCACTTCGGGCACGTTGCGCGTCGCGGTCTTGAACTTCTCCATGGAGAAGTCGGGGCTGACAAGATGCGTGTCCCCCTCGATGCGCACGGCCATGCCGTAGCGCGCCTCGATCTGGGCGACGTGTTCGCGCTTCTGGTTCATCAGGTAGTTGGCAATGCCCACCGGGCATTTCACCAGCACCTCCCGGGAGCGGCGGCGCACGCCCTCTTCCTCGATCTGGCGCAGGATGTTCAGCGCCATGTTGTCATCCGAGCGGATCAGGCCGGTGCCGTGGCAAGCCGCGCAGGGCTGCGTGGTGGCCTCGATCATGCCCGGGCGCAGGCGCTGGCGCGACATCTCGAGAAGGCCGAAGCCCGAGATGCGGCCGACCTGGATGCGGGCGCGGTCGGTCTTGAGCTTGTCCTTCAGCTTCTTCTCGACGGCGGCGTTGTTCTTGCGCTCTTCCATGTCGATGAAGTCGATGACGATGAGCCCGGCAAGGTCACGCAGACGCAGCTGGCGCGCCACTTCTTCGGCGGCCTCCAGGTTGGTCTTCAGCGCGGTCTCCTCGATCGAGCCTTCCTTGGTGGCCCGGCCCGAGTTCACGTCGATCGCCACCAGCGCCTCGGTGACGCCGATCACGATGTAGCCGCCGGACTTCAGCTGCACGGTCGGGTTGAACATGCCGCCGAGGTAGGTCTCGACCTGGTAGCGCGCGAAGAGCGGCATCGGGTCGAGGTAGTGCTTCACGTTCTTCGCGTGGGACGGCATGATCATCTTCATGAAGTCCTTGGCGTTGCGGTACCCGCGCTCGCCTTCCACGTGCACCTCGTCGATCTCGCGGTTGTAGAGGTCGCGGATCGAGCGCTTGATGAGATCGCCCTCTTCGTAGATCTTCGCGGGCGCCACCGATTGCAGCGTCAGCTCGCGGATCTGCTCCCAGAGGCGTTGCAGGTATTCGTAGTCGCGCTTGATCTCGGTCTTGGTGCGCTTGGCGCCAGCGGTCCGGATGATCAGCCCCGCGCCTTTCGGCACGTCGATGCTCTGCGCGATCTCCTTCAGCTTCGAGCGGTCGGCAGCATTGGTGATCTTGCGCGAGATGCCACCGCCACGGGCGGTGTTCGGCATCAGCACGCAGTAGCGACCGGCGAGCGACAGATAGGTGGTCAGCGCCGCGCCCTTGTTGCCGCGCTCTTCCTTGACGACCTGCACCAGCAGGATCTGGCGGACCTTGATGACT
The DNA here is from genome assembly GCF_010500785.1 of Salipiger sp. PrR003. Classification (NCBI taxonomy): domain Bacteria; kingdom Pseudomonadati; phylum Pseudomonadota; class Alphaproteobacteria; order Rhodobacterales; family Roseobacteraceae; genus Salipiger; species Salipiger sp. PrR003. The sequence goes on along the minus strand of NZ_JAAGOV010000065.1, from coordinate 99,162 downwards.
TCCTGGATCTTGTACTTCCGCGCCCGCGGCTTGCGCGCCGGGCGGATGTCTTCCTCGGTGTCGTCATCGGCGACGGACTCGATGCTGTCATCCGACTTCGCCGCGTCGAGCTCGTGGTCATCGTCCTGATCGTCGGCCTCGGGGGCTTCGTCCGGCGCCTTCAGATCGGTCTCTTCGGCGACGGGCTCCTCGACCGGTGTTTCGGCTACGGTTTCCATCGGCGACAGACCTTCGTCGTCGCGCGTGTCGAGAACATCATCCCCGAGGTCGATGGTTTCCATGCCCGAGATGCCCTCGGACACGTCGCCCGTGACCTCTTCCGAGACTTCGCCGGTGACCAGCTTGTCGCCGGTGCTCGCCTGCTCCGCCTTGCTGCGCGAGCGCGAGCGGCGGGTGCGGGACCGCGCGTTCTTCGAGCGCGACTTTTCCTTGTCGTCCTCGTCCTCTTCGGCCGCCAGCGCAGCCTCTTCCTCCATCAGCGCTTGACGGTCGGCAACGGGGATCTGGTAATAATCGGGATGGATTTCCGAGAAGGCGAGGAAGCCGTGGCGGTTTCCGCCGTAATCCACGAAGGCTGCCTGCAGCGAGGGCTCGACCCTGGTGACTTTCGCCAGGTAGATATTGCCTGCTAGCTGGCGCTTGTTTTCCGATTCAAAATCGAATTCCTCGACCTTGTTTCCGTCGACCACCACAACGCGGGTCTCTTCCGCGTGGGTGGCATCGATGAGCATTTTCTTTGCCATGTTTTCCGTGTGCACGGCACATGCGCCAGACACCCGGGCGGAGCCGGGCTGCGAGGTGATGTGGCGTGGCTTGTCTGGGCGGTGAGCGGCGCGCAGGCACGGGAAGACAATCTGTCTTCGCCCAGGTGCCTGATCTGCGTCGCGCGCTTCATCGCGGTTCTTCTCCGACACCGTCAGGGCGAAACGCCTCGCGGTGCCTTGTTGCGGCCCGTCGCCTTGGGCGGTCCGGGCAATGTGCTTGGCCTTGCGGCCTGATCGGTCTGCCCGGGGTCCTGTGGCGGACGGCTCCGAAGCAGCGAAACTCTTTGGCACAGTGTCACGCGGAGGGCGCAAAACCCACTGGCCTAATGGGTACCATAGGGGCATCGCCGCCCCAATGACAATATGGAATGTGACGGCTGCATGATTTCATCCACAGGGCTGCCGCCATCTCGCGCGGTCGCGGCGCCCCGCGTTAGACACCCGCCGTGCCCGCCGCGGACCCCGGTGATCCCGCCCGCGCATTTTTGGTATACCACATCTATTGACCTTGCGTCGCGCTGCGTATTCAACTCGGCCCGACCTGCCCCGGACACATCGCCGCGGCACAGACGAGGAGAACTTCATGACCGGAAGAAACAGGCTCAAGGCGCGGCTCAGGGCCGGAGAAACGGTCACCGCGGCCTGGTTCGAGCTGGGCTCGCCCGAGGTGGCCGAGCTGCTGGTCTACAGCGGCTGGGACGTGCTGGTGATCGATTGCGAGCATGGCTCGGCGGGGCTCGAGGCGGGGTTGAACCTGCTGCGCGCGGTCGAGGGGGCCGGCGGCGAGGCGGTGATCCGCGTGCCCGACGCATCCGAGGCGACGCTGAAGCGCGCGCTCGACCGCGGCGCCCGCTCGATCATGGTGCCGATGGTGCATACCGCCGAGATGGCGCGCGAGATCGCGTCCTACTGCCTCTACGCGCCGCGCGGACGGCGGGGCTACGCCGCCCCCATCGTACGGGCCACCAACTGGGGCAACCTGCCCGGCTATGGCGCCAACGCGCATGAAGAGCTGCTTCTGATGGCGCAGGTCGAGCATGTGGACACGGTCGCGGAAGTCGCCGAGATCGCCAAGGTCGAGGGCATCGACATGGCCTTCGTCGGCCCGAACGATTTTGCCGCCTCCATGGGCCTGCTCGAGCAGACCGAGCACCCCGACGTCCGCGCCAAGATCGCCGAGGCGGAAAAGGCGGCGCTCGACGGCGGGCTTCTGCTCGGCACGATCACCGGCGTCGCTGGTCCGGGCCGAGGCTACGGCGAGCTGCGCGAGGCGGGGTATCGCTTCATCGTCGGCCCCAACGACGTTGGCCTTCTGGCCGGGGCTGCCCGTGCCGCAAAGGCGCAGGCCGCCGACGCGCTTGGCGAGGCGGCACCAGAGACCGCCCCGCACGCGAGCTACTGAGGCTCAGTCGAAGGCCTTGAGACGCTTGATCAGCGAGGACGTGTCCCAGCGGCCGCCGCCCATGGACTGCACGTCCTTGTAGAACTGGTCCACCAGCGCCGTCACCGGCAGCGAGGCGCCGATCTCGTTGCCGGTGGCAAGGCAGATGCCAAGGTCCTTGCGCATCCAGTCCACCGCGAAGCCATGCTCGAACTTGTCGTCGAGCATCGTCTCGAACCGGTTCACCATCTGCCACGAGCCCGCCGCGCCGCCGCCGATCACCTCGACCACCGCGCGCCCGTCGATCCCCGCCTTCTCGGCGAAGGCCAGGCCCTCCGAGAGCCCCTGCACCAGCCCGGCGATGCAGATCTGGTTGACCATCTTGCACAGCTGGCCCGCGCCGCTGTCGCCGAGGCGCTTGCACATCTTGGCATAGGCGTCGATCACCGGCTCGGCGGCGTCATAGTCGCCCTGGTCGCCCCCGCACATCACCACCAGCTGGCCGTTTTCGGCGCCCGCCTGGCCACCTGAGACCGGCGCGTCGACGAAACCGAAGCCGTTGTCCTTGGCCACGTGCCAGAGCTCGCGGGTGACCATCGACGACACCGTAGTGTGATCCACAAAGACCGCGCCCTCGTCCATGCCGGCAAAGGCCCCGTCCTTGCCGAGGCAGACCCCGCGCAGGTCGTCGTCATTGCCGACGCAGGCCATGACAAAATCGGCGCCCTCCGCCGCCTCGCGCGGCGTCGGGGCCATATTGCCCCCGAATTCGGTGACCCATTTGTCGGCTTTCGCGGCGGTGCGGTTGTAGACGGTCACCTCGTGACCGGCCTTGGCCATATGCCCCGCCATGGGGTACCCCATCACGCCAAGCCCCAGAAATGCGCATTTCGCCATGGATCAACCTCCTGTTACGTTTGTCGTTGCGGGAGTTGTCGCGCCTCGCCCGCCCCTTGGCAAGGGGGCGGGTCTTGGGTAAGCCCGTCAAGAGCGGGCAATCCAAGCGGGCAAACTCGGGGCAGAACATGGCAACACTCTTCCGCTGGCTTCTCAGGCTCGTCAGCGTGGCGATCCTGCTGGCCGTCGTCGGCGTCTCGCTGGCCTATTACCTGGCCTCGCGCTCGCTGCCCGACTACGACAAGACGCTTGAGGTCTCGGGCACCGCCGGCGACATCGAGATCGTCCGCGACAACGCCGGGGTGCCGCATATCTTCGCGCCAGTCGACCGCGACGTCTTCTTCGGCCTTGGTTACGTGCACGCGCAGGACCGCCTGTGGCAGATGACCCTGCTGCGTCGCACCGCGCAGGGCCGCCTGTCCGAGCTCTTTGGCCGCCGCACCGTCGACACCGACACGCTGATGCGCCGGCTCGACCTCTACACCCAGGCGCGCCTCTCGGTGGAAGCGCAGGACGGTGAGACACGCGACGCGCTCGAAGCCTATGCCGCCGGGGTCAACGCGCGTATCGACGAGATCAACTCCGACAGCCTTGGCCGTGGCGCGCCCGAGTTCTTCCTCTTCAACGCCCCGATCGCGCCCTGGCAGCCAGCGGATTCACTGGCCATCGTCAAGCTGATGGCCCTGCAGCTCTCGGGGCAGTTCCGCGACGAAATTCTGCGCGCCCGCACCTCGCTTGCCCTGCCCGAGCCCGAGATGATCCAGGACATCCTGCCCGACATCCCCGGCCCGGCCATCGCCGAGCTGCCGGAATACGCCGCGCTCTTTCCGGAGAAGCGGCTGCCGCGCTTCGCCGAGGCAAGCCGCCCCTCCCCCGCGATGATGCCCGTCGCGCCGCGCGGCATGGCCGGCGCCTCCAACGCCTGGGCCGCGGCGCCGGACCGCTCCGCGGGAGGCGGTACGCTGCTGGCCAACGATCCGCATCTCGGCTTCACCGCGCCATCGACCTGGTATCTCGCACGCCTGCAGCTTTCGACCGGCGGCGTCATTGGCGGCACCATCCCCGGCGTGCCCGCGGTCATGCTCGGCCGCTCCGAGCATATCGCCTGGGGCCTCACCTCGTCCTACCTCGACGACCAGGACCTCTATATCGAGGAGCTGGACCCCGAGAACCCCGAGCGCTACCGCACGCCCGACGGGTTCAAGAATTTCCGCACCCGGCGCTCGATCGTCGACATCAAGGGCGCGCCGCCGGTCACGCTCACCTTGCGCTGGACCGACAATGGCCCGGTGCTGCCGCGCAAGGCGTTCGACCTTGACCGGATCACCCCGCAGGGCGACGTGGTTTCGCTTGCCTGGACCGCGCTCAGCGACCGCGACAGCTCGATGACCGCCGCCATCGGCCTGATGAAGGCGCAGAACGTCGATGAGGCGCTCGAGGCCAGCAAGGCCTTCGTCGCCCCCTCGCAAATGCTGACCCTGGTCGACGATGCGCATATCGCGATGAAGCTGATCGGCGCCATGCCAGAGCGCGACCCGCAGAGCCAGACGCAGGGCCGCATGCCGAGCCCCGGCTGGATCGCCGCCAACCGCTGGCAGGGCATTCTGCCGGACAGCGACAACCCGGTGTTCAAGGACCCCAAGGGCGGCATTCTGGGCAATACCAACAACAAGATCGTCGACCGCCCCTTCCCCCATCACGTCAGCTTCGACTGGGGCGACAGCCAGCGGATCATGCGCTGGAGCGCGCTGATGCAGGGCCGCGAGGTGCACACCCGCGACAGCTTCATCGAGGCACAGCTCGACACCGTCTCGCCCGCCGCGCGCACGCTGCTGCCGCTCATCGGCCGCGACCTTTGGTTCACCGGCGAGGCCGCCCCCGAGGGCACCCCGCTGCGCCAGCGCGAGCGGGCGCTCGACCTGCTGGCCGAGTGGAACGGCGAAATGAACGAGCACATGCCCGAGCCACTGATCTACGCCGCCTGGCTGCGCGCCCTGCAGGACCGGCTGATCCGCGACGAGATCGGCCCGCTGGCGGATGAATACACCCATGTCGACCCGCTTTTCATCGAGCGCGTCTTCCGCAACATCGGCGGTGCCGGAAAATGGTGCGACGTGCTGCGCTCGGCCCCCAAGGAGACCTGCACCGACATCGCCCGCATGGCGCTGGACGACGCGCTGGTCTGGGTCGGCGAGCGCTACGGCACGCAGCTCGAGAGCCTGCGCTGGGGCGATGCGCACCAGGTCACGCACAAGCACAGCGTGCTGGGCGACGTGCCGCTGCTGAACTATTTCGTCAACATCCGCCAGACCACCTCGGGCGGCGATTTCACCCTGCAGCGCGGCGTGACCGCAGGGAGCGGCCCCGACCCCTTTGCCAACGTGCATGGCGCCACCTACCGCGGGGTCTATGATTTCGCCGATCCCGACAGCTCGGTCTTCGTCATCTCGACCGGCGAGTCGGGCCACCTGCTGTCGCGCCATTACGACGACATGGGCACGCTCTGGCGCCGCGGCGAATACATCCCCATGTCGCTGGACGAGAACCTCGCCCGCGCCGCCTCGGTCGGCGTGACGCATCTGGTGAAACCGTGACCGACCCCGCGCGCCTGACCCGGCTTGAGGCTAAGGTGCTGGCGCGCGAGGTCCTGGCACACCACCGTCCCGGCCGCGCCTATGGACTTGGCTGCCTTAAGAACCTCGACCGTCCGATGCGCGCGCAGGTCTTCTGCGCCGCCCACCCCGGCGAACACCTGGTGGTCAAGGTCTTCGCCCCTGCCTCTGCCGAGAAGGCCCGCGCGCAGGCCGCGCGGCAGCGCGCCGTTGCCGCACAGATGCACGAAGGACCGTGGCGCGCACCCGAGGTGCTGTTCTTCGACGACGTGCGGCTGGTGCTGGGCATGGCCTATGCGCCGGGCCCGAGCTTCGCCGAGCTCTGGCCGCAACTGCCTGCCGAAAAGTGCGAGCTGCATCTGGAGGCCGCGGGCAGTTGGCTCGCCGCGCTGCACCGCCCGACGCTGGAGCCGGGCAAGCTGCGCCCGCGCGGACAGCTTGACTGGCTCGCCGGACGGCTGCGGCGGGCACAAAGGGGCGGTGACGCCTTTCCCGACATCGAGAATTTTTCCCACGCCCTTGCAGGGCTCGAAGCGCTCTTTTCAGAAGCCCGTGGCCTGCCCGCCCCCCGCGCCGTCACCCACCGCGACCTGCACCTTGCCAATCTGGTCAGCGCCGAGGGCGCGCTCTGGGGCCTCGATTTCGAGAACGATGCGCCCGACGCCCCCTATCGCGATCTGGTTGCCCTGCTGATCGACGCGCTGGCCTCTGCGCCCGAGCCCGATGCCCCGCGCTTCGCCGCCGCTCTCGCGCGCGGCTACGGCGACGAGATCACCGCTCCCGCCGCCCGGCTCTTCGCGCAGCGCGCCTATGCGCTCGGCACCTGGGCGCGCACGCCGGCCGATCCGTCGCTGCGCCAGCGCGCACGGCTGAAGGCGGCGAAGATGATCCTCGCCGCCGACAAACCCCTGTTCTAGGGGCACGTCTTTCCTGAGGGAGAGGCGTCACACCGTCTCGAACTGAGCGCGGTCCTTTGCGGTCCAGCGCAGGTGCAGGAGGTAGCCCTCCTCGTCCTGCTCCTCGGACAGCACCAGCCCTTTCTGGAAGAGCCACGCCCGGCGCTTGCCCTCGCCGAAGCCGAGCCGCACGTCCTCGTCGATCGAGGCCCCCTGCAGCCGTTCGGTCACCGCCTCGAGCAGCCCGTCGAGCCCCTCGCCGGTGATCGCGCTGACCGCGAAGATGCCTTCGTCGCGCGCTGCACGGGCGAGCGCCGCCTCGCGATCCTCCGGATCAAGCTGGTCGATCTTGTTCCAGACCTCGATCTGCGACACGTCCTCGTTGACACCCAGAGAGCGCAGGATGGCATAGACGTCTTCGGCCTGTTCCATCGTGCCCGGGTGCGAGATGTCGCGCACGTGCAGCACGAGGTCGGCGGCCAGCACCTCTTCGAGCGTGGCGCGGAAGGCAGCAACCAGCTCGGTCGGCAGATCGGAGATGAAGCCCACCGTGTCGGACAGGATCACATCCATGCCCGTCGGCAGTTGCACCGCCCGCATCGTCGGGTCGAGCGTGGCAAAGAGCATGTCCTTTGCCAGCACCTCGGCCCCGGTCAGCCGGTTGAAGATGGTCGACTTGCCGGCGTTGGTGTAGCCGACCAGCGCGACGATCGGATAGGGCACCTTGGCGCGCGCCTTGCGGTGCAGGGCGCGGGTCTTGACCACCTTGTCGAGCTGACGGCGCAGCCGCACGAGTTGCTCGTCGATGGCACGGCGGTCGGCCTCGATCTGGGTCTCGCCGGGGCCGCCGACGAAGCCGAGCCCGCCCCTCTGGCGTTCGAGGTGGGTCCAGGCCCGCACAAGGCGCGTGCGCTGGTAGCTCAGTGCCGCCATCTCGACCTGCAGCACACCCTCGCGGGTCGCGGCGCGGTCCGAGAAGATCTCGAGGATCAGCCCGGTCCGGTCGAGAAGTTTCACCTTCCACTCTTTTTCGAGGTTGCGCTGCTGCACCGGCGTCACCGGGCCATCGACGAGCACCAGCTCGACCTCGGCCTCCTTGAGACGCTCCTTCAGCTCGGCAATCTTGCCGGAGCCGAAGAGCGTGCCGGGATGCGGGTCGCGCAGCGGCACAACCTCGCTCCCCACGACCTCGAGGTCGGGGAGAGCGGCGGCCAGGGCCACGCCTTCTTCAAGCGCCATCTCCGCATCGCGGCGATCACGGTCTGCCTTGATATCGGGGTGCAGGACCCAGGCGCGGGTCACATGCGGATCATGTTCGTTCAAGCGGTATCGTCGCCGTCATAAAGGTTGATCGGCTGCGACGGCATGATGGTCGAGATCGCGTGTTTGTACACGAGCTGCGACTGACCGTCGCGGCGGAGGAGAACGCAAAAATTGTCGAACCAGGTGATGACACCCTGCAATTTTACACCGTTGATCAGGAAAACCGTAACCGGAACCTTGGTTTTCCGAACATGGTTAAGAAATGCGTCCTGTAGATTTTGTCTGTCTGAAGCCATTAATTTAGCCTTTTTTTCTTGCTGCAGCCGTTCTCAGGCGCTCCCTCGTTCTTGGCGAGTATGTATCGCAAGTTGCGGAACTTCCAGAGCAAAAATACCGATCCCGCGGCGGGTCGGCCGGGGCTCAGCGCAAAGGCGCCGCAAGCCCCTGCTCAATCGCGCCAAATGTCAGGCGTTAGCAGCACGATGATGCCCAGCACCTCGAGCCGTCCGAGCACCATGGCCGCCACGAAAAGCCCCTTTGCCGCGTCGCCCATCTCGCTCAGCGGGATCGGCTGCTCGGCGGCTGCGCGGATCAGCGGGCCGCAGTTGGTAAGCGCCGCGACGGTGGTGACCATGGCGTTCTCGAAATCCAGCCCCGAGAGGGCGAAGAGCAGCGAGAAAACCGCGATCGTCATGGCAAAGAGCATGAAGAACACCCAGGCGACAAAGGCCCCCTGGCGGCGGATGCGCCGCGCCATGACGCCGGAGCGGCCCAGCGAATGCGGGTGCACCAGGCGTTCCATCTCGCGCACGCCGGCAAGGTAAAGCGCGTAGATCCGCAGCAGCTTCACGCCGCCGGCCGTGGTTGCCACCCCGCCCCCCATGATCGCCAGCCCAAGCAGAATCACCCCCGGCGTCTGCAACCCCGACCAGCCGCGCACCGCGCCCCAGTCGGCGCTCTGGAATCCGGTGGTCGACAGGAATGAAAGCGCCGTGAAAAGCCCACCCCAGAGCGAGCGCAGACCGGCTGCGAGATTGGTCTCTGTGCCGATCTCGAAAGAGGCAATCCAGTGCCGCAGGAAAAGCGCGGCGGGCAGAACAAGCACGATCAGCAGCCCCAGGCGGAACTCGGGATCATGGCTCAGCTTCGACCCCGCAAGACCCTTCGTGTCACCAGAGAAGGTCAGCCGCGAGAGCGCGAAGAACAGGAAGAGGAAGATGATCATCTCGCCCCCCATGCCGCTCTGCGCCGTCTGCGGCCCGCCGATGGGAGAAATTCCCGAAGTCGAGAGCGTCGACATGGCATGGCTGAGCGCCACCAGCGGTTGGTCGCCCGCCATCAGCAGCATCACCCAGAGCGCCACCGTCAGGCCGACGTAGATCGGCGCCAGCACCCGCGCCGAGGCGGCAAGCCGCAGCGCCGGGTCGGTCACGTCGCGCCGCGCTGCGCCCGCGTCAACGCTCTGGCCGGGCTCACCCGAGGCGGTGACCTCGAAGCCCCCCAGCGTCAGCGGCGCCAGCAGCGCCGCCGAGCTGACCCAGATCAGCAGCCCGCCCATCCAGCCCACCTGCGCGCGCCAAAGGTGCTCGGCCGCCGAAAGGCGCTCGGGGGCAAAGAGCGTGGCCCCGGTGGTCGTCAGGCTCGAGACCATCTCGACATAGGCGTTGAGAAAACTGGTGGTCCGCACCGCCTCGTGGAATGGCACGGCGAGCATGGCAGGCAGCAGCAGGAAGGTCGCGAGCAGTGCCAGCAGCTGCCGCGGCGCCGAGCGGTAATGGGTCCGGGTCGCTTGGGCGATGCCGATCAGCGTGGTCAGCACCAGCCCGACGATGCCCGCGTAGAAGAAGCTGCGGGCGTCGTGGAACTCCTCATGCGCCAGCGCCACGGCGGCGGGGGCGATCATCGAAGCACTGGCGATGCCCGCGAGCAGGATCAGAAGGGGCGTGCGGCTGAGCGTGCGCATCGTTCAGAAGAAGTCGATCGAGACCTGCAGGAGCCGCTCGACCTCCGGCACGTCCTTGGCCAGCGCGAACATGACGATGCGGTCGCCCTCTTCGATGCGCAGCTCGCCGGTGATCTTGATCACCTCGCCGTCCTTCATCACCGCGCCGACCAGCACGCCTTCGGGGAATTCGATCTCGCGGATCATCCGCCCGGCGATGGACGAGGTCGAAAGCACCTCGGCCTCGATCACCTCGGCCTCGGCGTCACCGATCGAGTAGACCGAACGCACGCGGCCGTGGCGGATGTGGCGCAGGATCGAGCTGACGGTGGTGGCGCGCGGGTTGATGTGGGCGTCGACCCCCATCGGCTCCATCAGCGGCACCAGCGTGGGGTCGTTGATCAGCGCGATGGCCATGGGGCAGCCCTCGGCCTTGGCGCGCACGGCGGCCAGCAGATTGGTCTTTTCGTCGTCGGTCACGCACAGCACGGCGTCGGCGCGGCTGATGCCTGCCTCGCGCAGAAGCGCGGTGTCGAGCGCGTCGCCATGCAGCACGATGGTGCGCTCCAGCGCGTCGGCAGCGCGTTCGGCGGCGGCGCGGTCCTTCTCGATCACCTTGGCGCGGATGCGCTCGGCACGGCTTTCCAGCGCGCGCGCCACCGCAAGGCCGACGTTGCCCCCGCCCAGCACCACGATCCGCTCTTGCTTGCGCTGCGCCTTGCCGAAGATCTCGAGCGTGCGCTGGATGTCGTCGGCGTGGACCAGCACGTAGCAGGCATCCCCGACGAAAATCTGGTCGCGCGGCTCGGGGGCAAACAGCGTGCCCTCGCGGCGGACGCCCACCACCACCGAACGCAGCGTCGAGAAGAGGTCCGAGAGCTGCCGCAGCGGCGTGTTGATGATCGGGCAATGCTCGTCGATGGTCAGGCCGAGAAGCTGCGCCCCGCCCTCGAGAAAGCGCTCGGTGTCAAAGGCCGCAGGGGCCGAGAGGCGCTGCAGCGCGGCCTCGGCGACCTCCTTTTCGGGCGAGATCACCACGTCGATCGGCAGGTGGTCGCGGCGATAGAGGTCCGAGTAGATCGCCGTCAGGTAGCTCTGCGAGCGCAGGCGGGCAATCTTGCGCGGAATGGCAAAGATCGAATGGGCCACCTGGCAGGTGACCATGTTGACCTCGTCCGAATAAGTGGCGGCGATGATCATGTCGGCGTCGCGCGCGCCGGCCTTGTCGAGCACATCGGGATAGGAGGCGAAGCCTGCGATCCCCTGCACATCGAGCGTGTCGGTCGCCCGCCGCACCAGGTCGGGGTTGCTGTCCACCACGGTGACGTCGTTGCGCTCGCCCGAGAGATGACGGGCGATCTGCCAGCCGACCTGGCCCGCGCCGCAAATGATGACTTTCATGTCGTCTGCCCAAATTGCTGGCCCGAGGCCCCGAGTGTGCCCGGCATGACATGCCCGGTGCGAGCGGTCAATGCACGGGCGCCCCCAGGGCGTTTCCAGCCCCGCCCACGAGGCGGAACTGTCCCGGAATTAAACCCTTTATCCGGCGCCGCTCTCAGGAGGCGGGGGTCACCTGGTCTTCCTCGATATAGGCGATGCGCCCGCCGGATTTCGCCCCGGTGACCACGCCCAGCGACTTCAGCTTGCGGTGCAGCGCCGAACGCTCCATGCCAACGAAAGCCGCGGTGCGCGAGATGTTCCCGCCGAAGCGATTGATCTGCGTCAGCAGGTACTCCCGCTCGAAAGCCTCGCGCGCCTCGCGCAGCGGCAGGGTCGCCAGCGTGCCCGAAAGCACGACGCGGCCCTCCTCGTCCTCGCCCGCCGGGCCATCCTGCGGCAGCTCGCGCGCCTCGATCGGGCCACTTCCGTCGCCGAGGATCAGCACGCGCTCGATCAGGTTCTTGAGCTGGCGCACGTTGCCCGGCCAGATCATCGTCTGCAAGAGCGCCACCGCGTCGTCCGAAAGCTCGCGCAGCGGCAGGCCCTGGGTGCGGTTGAAGCTCTCGATGAAGTGGCGCGCCAGCAGCGGGATGTCCTCGCGCCGGTCCTCGAGCGAGGGCACGGCGATCGGCACCACGTTGAGCCGGTGGTAGAGCTCCTGCCGGAAGGTGCCCGCGGCGATCTCGGCTTCGAGGTCACGGTTGGTCGAGGAGATCACCCGCAGGTCCACCCGCACCTTGTCGGCGCCGCCGACGCGGGTGAAGCTCTGGTCGACCAGCACCCGCAGGATTTTCGACTGGGTGCCGAGCGGCATGTCGGCGACCTCGTCGAAGTAGACCACCCCGCCGTGCGCTTGCTCGAGCAAACCCGGCTCGACGCCGCGTTCGGCGCTCTCGCGGCCGAACAGCATCTGCTCCATGTTGTCCGGTGCCACCCCGGCGCAATTGACGGTGACGAAGGGCGCCGAGGCACGGCCGGAATTGGCGTGGATGAAGCGCGCCGCCACTTCCTTGCCGCAGCCCGCGGGGCCGGTGAGCATCACCCGGCCGTTGGACTTGGTGACCTTGTCGATCTGGCTGACAAGACCGCGGAACATGGCGCTTTCACCGATCATCTGCGCGACCTCGGTCTCGCGGCGGCGCAGCTGGCTGTTCTCGCGGCGCAGGCGCGAGGTTTCCATCGCGCGGCGGATCACCACCAGCAGCTGATCGATGTTGAAGGGCTTCTCGATGAAGTCATAGGCGCCCTGCTTGATCGCGGCGACGGCGATCTCGATGTTGCCGTGGCCCGAGATGATGATGATCGGGATGTCGGGATTGTCGCGCTTGACGGTCTTGAGGATGTCGATCCCGTCCATCTTGCTGTCCTTCAGCCAGATATCGAGGATCATCAGCGCGGGCGGTTCGGAGTTGACCTCGTTCATCGCCTCGGAGGAGTTGCCGGCCAATCGGGTGGTGTAGCCTTCATCCTCGAGAATATCCCCGATCAGCTCGCGGATGTCGCGCTCGTCGTCGACGATCAGGATGTCGCTCATGTCTGCCTCTCCAGTTCCGAAATGCTCTTGTCAGACGTCTCCGGCACGTCGCCGGTTGTGCCGAGCGGCAGGCGGATGACCGCCATCGCCCCGGCATGGTCCGCGCCGCCAAACGGCGGTGCGTCCTCGAGCGCCAGCGTTCCGCCGTGCTCCTCGATGATCTTCTTGACGATGGGCAGGCCAAGGCCGGTGCCCTTGTCGCGGGTGGTGACATAGGGCTCGAAGAGCCGCGCGCGATCCTCGGGCAGGCCGATGCCATTGTCCATGATGCGGATCACCGCGCGCCCGTCCTCTTCGGTCAGGCTGACGCGGATCTCGGGGCTGTGACCCTCGGGGGCACCCTGCTCGCCGAGGCTCTCGATCGCCTCGCCGGCGTTCTTGATCAGGTTGGTCAGCGCCTGGCCGACCATGGTGGCGTCGAGTTCGGCAGCCATGGCGTGCGCCGGCAGGTCGCTGACGAAACGGATCGCCGGCTGGCCTGTCTCCTGCAAAAGCACTGCGCCGCGCAGCAGCGCCACCACGTCCTCGGGCTTGCGCTGCGGCTCCGGCATGCGGGCGAACTTGCTGAACTCGTCGACGATGCGGCGCAAATCCTCGGTCTGGCGCACGATGACCTCGGTCATCTGCGCCAGCTTCTCGGCGTCCGCCGCCTCGAGCTGGCGCGAGAACTTGCGGGTGATGCGTTCGGCCGAGAGCCGGATCGGGGTCAGCGGGTTCTTGATCTCATGCGCGATGCGCCGCGCCACGTCGCCCCAGGCGGCCATGCGTTGCGCGCTGACCAGATCGGTCACATCGTCGAAAGCCACAACGTACCCCTCGAGCGCGCCGTCCTGCCGCCGCCGCACCGAAAACCGCACCAGAAGATGCTCGAGCCGCCCCTCGCGGCTGACCTTCACCTCTTCCTGCGCGGTCTCGAGCCCGCTGTCGCGCAGCCGCTCGTAGAGCGGGCCGAACTCGGGCACAGCCACGGTCAGCGGCACGTCGGCGCGGGGTTCGCGCCAGCCGAGCAGCCGCTCGGCGGGGCGGTTGACGAAGGTCACCCTGCCCTCGGCATCCAGCCCAACCACCCCGGAGGTGATCGACGACAGCACGGAATCGAACAGCCGCTGGCGACGCTCGATCTGGCGAGTGTTCTCGAGCAGGGTCTCGCGCTGGCCCTTGAGCTGGCGGGTCATCTGGTTGAAATAGCGACCGAGCATGGCGATCTCGTCGTCGCCATCGCCCTCGATCACCTGCACGTCGAGGTCCCCCGCCCCGACCCGCTGCGCGGCGCCGGTGAGCCGCCCCACGGGCTGCGCCATGCGCTCGGCGAACCAAAGACCCAACCAGACCGCCGCGAGGATCAGCAGCAGCGCAAAGCCAAGATAGAGCAGCGCGAAATCAAAGAGCCTCCGGCCGCGCTCGGTCTCCTGCTGCTGGTAGAAACGCGCGGTCTCCTGCGTCTCGTCGAGCAGGTTCAGCAGGTTGCCGTCGACGACGCGGCTGACGTAGAGGAAGCGGTCCGCGAAGGCCGAGAGCGGCACCAGCGCGCGCAGCTCGTGGTTGTCCCAGTCCGGGATCAGCACCAGCCCCTCGGCCCGGGCGCGGTCGAACTGCGCGACCGTGGGCTGCTCGTAGTAGAACAGATAGGAGCGCTCGCCGCGGGCGCGGATCTCGCCCCCACCATCGATCACGTAGGCCTCGCGCAGGCCGCGCTGGATTTGCGCCTGTCCCTGCCCCAGAACCTGCCGCACGTCACCGTCATCGAGCGCGAAATTTGCCCGGCGCGCACCGTCGACGAAACGCGCCAGCGCCTGCACATCCTCGATCAGCCCGACGCGCTGCTCTTCTTCATAGGCCTCGGCGGCGGCCATCGAGGCTCCCACCACGTTCTGCACGCGGCTGGAGAACCATGTCTCGAGGCCGATGTTGATGGTGAGAACGGCAAAGACCGCGACGGTAACCGTGGGCAACAGCGCCATAAGCGCAAAAAGCCCGGTCAGGCGCAGGTGCAGCCGCGAGCCTGCCGATTGCGCCCGGCGCTCCGAGATCATCCGCACCAGCCGCGCCAGCACCAACGTGGCGATCAGCAGCACGTAGACCATGTCGGCCAGCAGCACGAGCCGCAGGCTCAGCTGCGTCGCACGCTCGCCGCTGCCGAGCGGGCCAAGCACCAGAAACGTCAACACCGCCAGAACCGGCCCGAGCAGAACCAGCCCGAGCGTCGCCACGTTCTGAACGCGCCGTTGTCGGCGCAGCCTGTTCATGCGCGCCCAAGTCGTGCTCCGTGCCCGGGTGGCCACAGATTCACCTCATACTGATTGGCTGCTCGAGGCAGCGTCGCCATGTGCTGTGGCTTCTAATGAATGCGCCGCCCCGAGGGCGGCGCATCGCGGCCACATGCCTGTGACGGTTTTACATCAGTTTGCGGCGCCGTGTCACGCGAATATCAAGATCGGTGATCTTCTTGCGCAAGGTATTGCGGTTGATGCCAAGCAGGTCGGCACATTTCGCCTGATTCCCGCCGGTGGCTTCCAGCGCGATCTCGATGAGCGGCGCTTCCACTTCCTTGAGGATGCGGGTGTAGAGCCCCGGTGCCGGCAGCATGTTGCCATGCAGGTCGAAATAGCGGCGCAGGTGGCGGGCCACCGAGGTGCTGAGTTTCTCGCTGTCGCCGCCGCGCAGGATCGGGCCGGTGTCGGGCTGATTGCCCAGAACCGCCTCGACTTCGGCGCGGCTGATTTCCTCGGCCCGAGAGGTCAGGCTCAGGCGGCGCACGGCGTTTTCCAGCTGCCGCACGTTGCCGGGCCAGCTGTAGGCGCGGAAGAGCTCGGCGGCATCCTTCGACAGCCACCGCTTGGAGGCCCCCTCGCGCTCGGCACGCTGCAGGAAATGCTCGGTCAGCAGGGCGATGTCCTCGACCCGCTCGCGCAGGCTCGGCACATTGATGGTCGCGCCCGACAGGCGGTAGTAGAGGTCCTGACGCACCGCGCCCTCCTCCATCGCCTGCGCCAGATCGCCCTGGCTGGTGGCCATGAAGCGGGGCACGTGCTCGCCGGGGATGTCCATCATGCGCACGACGCGCGCCTGGATCTCGTCGGGGATGTCGGTGATCTCGTCGATCAGCAGCGTGCCGCCCTTGACCCGCGCCAGCACCCGCGCCGGGCCTTCGAGATCCGACAGGTCGGCGCCGGTCACCGTGATGAAGGGCAGCGTGCGACGGTCCGAGAAATCGTGGATGGCGCGCGCGATCAGCGATTTGCCCGTGCCGCTCTCGCCCGAGATCAGCACCGGCAGGTCGGTGTTCATCACCTTGGCGACAAGGCGGTAGAGCGCCTGCATCGCCGGGGTCTTGCCGACCAGCGGCAGCTCGTCCGGCCCGTCGGCGCCGATCGTGGAGACTTCCTCGCGCTTGGCCGAGCGGTTGCGGTTGTCGAGCGCCTTGGCGGTGCGCTTCATCAGGTCCGGCAGGTCGAAGGGCTTGGGCAGGTAGTCGTAGGCCTCGGCCTCGGCGGCCTGGATCGCGGTCATGATGGTGTTCTGCGCCGAGATCACGATGACCGGCAGGTCGGGCCTGTCCTGGTGGATCTTCGGCAGCATTTCCAGCCCGTTGCCATCGGGCATGACGACGTCGGAGATCACCACGTCGCCCTTGCCCTCGCCGACCCAGCGCATCAGCGTGGTCAGCGAAGAGGTGGCGTGCACCTTGCAGCCAGCGCGGGTCAGCGCCTGGGTCAGCACGGTGCGGATGGTGCGGTCGTCGTCGGCGACAAGTACGGTGCCGTCCATTTACCTGTTCTCCTCAATCTCGCGCGGGGCGCGTGGCAACGAAATGCGGAAGACCGTGCGGCCGGGGACGGAATCCACCGAGATCCAGCCGTCGTGGTCGGAGATGATCTTTGACACCAGCGCAAGCCCCAGCCCGGTGCCGTTCTCGCGGCCCGACACGAAGGGGTCGAAGACGTCGCCCTTGATGTCCTCGGGCAGGCCGGGGCCGTCGTCGATGACCTCGATCTGCAGCGGCAGCTTCTGGGTCGAGCCGTCCGGGCGGCGCATGCGGAAGCTGTGCTCGAAGAAGGTGTGCAGACGGATCGTGCCGCCCTCCTTGGGGTCGGCCGCCTCTGCGGCGTTCTTCAGCAGGTTCAGCACCACCTGCAGCAGCTGGTCCGGATCGCCATAGGCCAGCGGCAGAGAGGGGTCGTAATCCTCGATGAACTTCATGTGCGCGCCAGCGCCGAGCTGGGTCGAGCGGCGCGCGCGGTCCAGCACGTCGTGCAGGTTCACCGGCTTGCGCTCGGGCGCCGAGAGATTGCCGAACTGCTCGACCTGCTCCAGCAGCTTCACGATGCGGCGGGTCTCGGCGACGATGAGATCGGTCAGCTCGAGATCGTCCTTGGTCAGGTTCATCGACAGAAGCTGGGCCGCGCCGGTGATCCCTGCAAGCGGGTTCTTGATCTCATGCGCCAGCATCTCGGCCATGCCGATGGCGGATTTCGCGGCGGATTTCACCGAATGGCTCTGGGTCATCCGCCCGGCCAGCTCGCGCGGGCTGATCAGCATGATAAACCAGCCCGGGTAGTTCTGTACCGGCGCGAGCTGCAGGTTGCACACCAGCGGCGGGCGGTTGCCGGTACCCACATCGACGTCGTTGACGAAGAGCGGCGTGCCATGCTCACGCGCCCGGGCGAGGCTTTCCTCGATCGGCGCATCCACCGCGAGACGGTCCCAGATCGGCTGGCCGACGAGCCATTTCGCCGAGTTGTTCATGAAGCCCTCGGCGGCGGGGTTCATGTCGGCGATACGTTCCTCTGCATCGAGCAGGACGGCGGGCACCGGCAGCGACGACCACAGCTGGGTCAGGAGCTCGGTGTTGGTGCTCATGCGGCGACCTTCAGATCGCAGGCCAGCGCGGCGTCGAGAAGGTGCAGCGTCTCGGCCGGTTCGCGGGCGGTCAGCACGCGCTTGCGCAGATCCGCCGAGGGCGCGGCGTGATCCATGTACCACCCCAGGTGCTTGCGCGAGACACGGCCACCCAGCTCCTTGCCATAAAACGAAAGCATTGCCTCGTAATGCTCTGCGACCATTTGATAAAACGCCTTTCCTGTCGGCACGTCAGGTGCCGGTGTTCCGTAAAGCTCGGCCGCGATCTGGGCCAACCTCCAGGGCGCGCCCTGTGCCCCCCGGCCCACCATGATCCCCGCCGCACCAGAGGCCCCGAGGGCCGCCCGCGCGCTGGCCGCATCCACGATGTCGCCATTGGCGACCACCGGGATCGACACGGCCTCGACCACCTCGCGGATCGCCGCCCAATCGGCGGCCCCCTTGTAGAACTGGCAGCGGGTGCGTCCGTGGATGACAATCATTCGCACCCCGGCCGCCTCCGCCCGTTTGGCGATCTGCGCGGCGTTGAGGCAGTCACTGTCCCAGCCGAGCCGCGTCTTCAGTGTCACCGGCAGATCGACCGCCTCGACAACCGCCTCGATCAGCCGCAGCGCATGATCCGGCTCGCGCATCAGCGCCGAGCCCGACCAGCCGCCGGTGACCTTCTTGGCCGGGCAGCCCATGTTGATATCGATGACCTTCGCGCCCATGCCCGCCACATGCCGCGCCGTCTCGGCCATGGGCTCGGGCGCGCGGCCCGCCAGTTGCACCGAGGTGTTCTCGATTCCGGCGCCCAACTCCGCCTTCTCGCGCGTGCCGGGCCGCGCGGTGAGAAACTCTCCACTGGCGATCATCTCGGACACCACCAGCCCCGCACCAAAGCGCGACACAAGGCTGCGGAAGGGCAAATCCGTGATTCCCGCGAGCGGGGCCAGCAAGACCGGAGGGTCGATGAGTCTGTCGCCCAGCGAGAAGTTCAAGCGCCTATTCCTTGTGCAGATGCTTGGGAGTTAACGTGCGCGCGGCGCGTGTTCAATCATTTGGGAGCGCTACAGGCGCACGCCATACGCGAGTGATGAAAAATTGAGCACAATGCCCCCGGTGATTGCACCGCCCCGCGGCAGCGCCTAGAGAGGGGCGCCGGAGGTCAACACCATGGAAACAGCCGCGGAAACAGCCGCCATCATCGTCGCCGCGGGGCGCGGCACCCGCGCGGGTGGCGGGCTCCCGAAACAATGGCGCGACATCGCGGCGCGGCCTGTGGCGCGCTGGACGCTCGAAGCCTTCGCCCCGCACTGCCCCATCGTGCTGGTGATTCACCCCGAGGATCGCGCCATCGCCGAGTCGGTGGCCGAGGGCCTGCCGGTGACGCTGGTGACCGGCGCCGCTGACCGCGCCGGCTCGGTCCGCGCCGGGCTCGACGCTCTGGCTGGCGCTCCGCCCGCCAAGGTGCTGATCCACGATGTCGCCCGGCCCTGCGTCACGCGCCGCACCATCGAGGCGGTGATCGCCGCGCTCGACGCCGCCCCCGGCGCCGCGCCCGCGCTGGCGGTGACCGATGCGCTTTGGACCGGAGCCGAGGCACAGGTGACCGGCACGCAGGACCGCACCGGCCTCTACCGCGCGCAGACGCCGCAGGGCTTCCGCTACGCAGACATCCGCGCCGCCCATGCCGCCCACCCCGGCGGCGCCGCCGATGACGTCGAGGTCGCCCGCGCCGCGGGGCTTGCCGTCACCATCGTTCCCGGCGACGAGCGCAATCTCAAGATCACCGGCCCCGAGGATTTCGAACGGGCCGCCAGCTACCTGACCAACCCCATGCAGGAGACCGCCATGGATATCCGCCTCGGCAATGGCTACGACGTGCACCGTTTCGGCCCCGGAGACCACGTGGTGCTCTGCGGCGTGAAGGTGCCGCACGGACGCGCCCTCCAAGGCCATTCCGACGCCGACGTCGGCATGCACGCCGTCACCGACGCGCTCTACGGCGCGCTGGCGGAAGGCGACATCGGCCGCCACTTCCCGCCGAGCGATCCACAGTGGAAGGGCGCCGCCTCGGAGATCTTCCTGCGCCACGCGGTCGAGCTTGCCACCTCGAAGGGCTACACCATCTCCAATGTCGACGTGACGCTGGTCTGCGAGCAGCCCAAGATCGGCCCCCATGCCGAGGCGATGATGGCCGAGCTGGGCCGGATCATGGGGCTGGCGAGCGACCGCGTCTCGGTCAAGGCGACCACCTCGGAACGGCTCGGCTTCACCGGCCGCGAAGAGGGCATCGCCGCCATCGCAACCGCAACGCTGGTGAAGCCATGAGACTGATCGCGACCTTCTTCTACGTGGGGCTGCTGCGCCCCGCGCCGGGCACCTGGGGCTCTCTGGCTGCCCTGCCCGCCGCCTACCTGCTGCTGGTGCTGGGCGGTTTCTGGCTGCTGCTGGCCGCCAGCATCGTCGCCTTCGTGCTGGGCTATATCGCCACCAAGGCCCTGACCGCGAGCGGCGAAGACGAGGATCCGTCATGGATCGTCATCGACGAGGTGGTGGGCATGTGGATCGCGCTCTTCCCAGTCGGCTACGGCGCCATGATGATGGGCGTAGACGTCTGGCGGCTCTGGCCGGGCTGGGTCTCGGGCTTCGTGCTGTTCCGGCTCTTCGACATCTGGAAGCCCTGGCTGGTGGGCTGGGCCGACCGCCGCGGCGACGCGATGGGCGTGATGCTCGACGACGTCATCGCGGGTGTCTTCGCGGCGCTGGTGAGCATCGTGCTCGCCGGGATCGCGCATGGCTTCCTGATGTGAGGCACGAGATGACTGAAGAGCTTGCGCAAGACATCCTGACCCGCGCCATGGCGGCGGGCGTCACCGTCACCACCGCCGAGAGCTGCACCGGGGGCATGGTCGCCGCCGCGATCACCGACATCGCCGGCTCGTCGACCATCTTCGAGCGCGGCGTGGTCACCTACTCCAACGCCGCAAAGGTCGACCTGCTGGGCGTGCGCCCCGCCACGCTGGAGGCGCATGGGGCGGTCTCGGAAGAGGTCGCCGCCGAGATGGCCGAGGGGGCGCGGGCGCGCGCCGGGGCCGATCTGGCGGTGTCGGTCTCGGGCATCGCCGGGCCAGGCGGTTCCGAGCACAAGCCCGAGGGCCGCGTCTGCTTCGGCCTTGCCACGGTCGGTGGCACGCGGACCGAAACCGTGGAATTCGGCGCGCTCGGCCGCGCAGAGGTCCGCACGGCGGCAACCCGCCACGCGCTCACGCTGCTGCGCGACGCCCTGGGCTGAAACGCGCCTCGAGGCCCGGCGGCTCAGCCGTAGAGCTCTGCCGCCCGCCGCTCGAAGGCGCGCACGATGCGCTGCATCGCCTCGTAGAAGAACATCCCCGCCGCGCTCTGCAGCAGGCGGTTCTTGAACTCGAAATCCACGAAGAAATGCACGTCGACGCCGCCCTCGGGCGCATCTTCGAAGTGCCATTTCGAGATCATGTGCTTGAACGGGCCGTCGAGATACTCGGTGTCGATCTTCTTCTCTTCGGGCCAGAGCGTCACGCGGCTGCCGAAGCGCTCGCGGAACACCTTGAAGCTGATCACCAGGTCGGCCAGCATCACCTCGTGATCGCCCATGTCGTCGCGCGAACGAATCCGCGCCGCTGCCGTCCACGGCAGGAACTTCGGGTAATTCGCGACATCCGCCACGAGGTCATACATCTGCTGCGCCGTGTACGGCAGGCGCTTCGTCTCGGAGTGGGTCGGCATGTCGCCCCTTTATCGCGTGACAATGCCGGGACATTTCCTATGCTGCGCGCGGATTTTCAAGGGGAGAACCATGGCAGAAAAGCCATATGTGGTAGACCAGATGATTTCGGCCAAGGCGATCGCCGCCCGGATCGAGGACCTCGCGCACGCGATCGAGCAAGAATTCGCCGACACCGAGAAGCTGGTGGTGGTGGGCCTGCTGCGCGGCAGCTTCGTCTTCATCGCCGATCTGGTGCGCGAACTCGACCTCGCGGTGGAAGTGGATTTCCTCGAGGCCTCCTCCTACGGCGACGGCATGGAATCGAGCCGCGAGGTGCGCATCCTCAAGGACCTGCGCTCGCCGATCGAGGGCCGCGACGTGCTGCTGGTGGAAGACATCGTCGACACCGGCTTCACCCTCAGCCACGTCATCCACCTGCTGGAGAGCCGCAAGCCGCGTAAGCTGCGTACCATCGCGCTGCTCGACAAGCCCGTGCGGCGCGAAGTCCCGCTCAAGGCAGACTGGATCGGATTCGAAATTCCGGACGAGTTTGTCGTGGGTTACGGTATCGACTTCGCGCAGCGCAACAGGAACCTGCCATTCATCGGCAAGGTGCGCTTCCCGGAGGACGCCGCGGCCGGCTGAGCCGCGCACCTGCGAGGCGGATGGCGTGGAGCTTGCGCCATCCGCAGCCGAAAATGCTGGCGCTCGCGACAAGGGATGCGCGTCCGCAGGACCGGGCACAGGGGTCTACGACGCGCGAGAGGCCCTTCCCATCTCCGTCAGGCTGCGTGAGATTTTCCGTGATGCCCCGCGTTGGGCAGCGTGATCCATCGCCTCACGTTTACCTCGTAATTCACTGATCAAAATTACGTATTCTTGAGGATCCCTGCCAGGGGGCGCACGGCGGCGGTCCGCAAACCCGTACCAATAGCCCTCTTGATCGAAATCCGACCTCGGGTACCCTCCGCCCCGGGATACGGTTTTCGAAAACCCCGATTTCGGGAGGAAAGGGAGTTTCTTATGAAGTTCACCGCAACCAGTTTCGCGATGGCCACCGCCGTCGCCGCTCTTGGCACTGCCGCCTTCGCGCAAGACCTGCCCGCACCGGTCAAGGCACGGCAGGGCCAGTTCAACATCCTTGCCATCAACCTCGGCATTCTCGGCGACATGGCCCGTGGCAAGGCCCCCTATGACGCCGAGGCCGCGCAGGGCGCCGCCGACACGATCGTCGCCGTCTCGATGATCAACGAGGCGCCGCTCTTCCCAGAGGGCACTTCGGAAATGGACATCGACGGCACCCGCGCCAAAGCCGAGATCTGGGACGATTGGGACGGCTTTGCCGAGAAGTGGTCCGGTCTCGGCCAGGCCGCCGCCAGCCTGCAGCAGGTCGCGGCCACCGGGCAGGAGGCACTTGGTCCGGCGGTCGGCCAGCTTGGCGGCGCCTGCAAGGCCTGCCACGACACCTATCGGGCACCCGAGTAACCCATGCGCCGCCTGCTCGGCTTCCTGGCCCTGGTGGCGCTGTTCGCTGCCGGGGCGCTGTGGATGATCAGCGCCCCGGATCCGCTGCCTGCAGGTGAATTCGCCGATGACACGGGGGGCGATCCCGTCCGCGGCCAGGCGGTCTTCACCGCCGCGGGCTGCGCCTCCTGCCACCATGCCCCGGAAAGCGAGGACAAGCTGGTGCTGGCCGGCGGGCAACGGTTTCCCTCCGACTTCGGCACGTTCATTGCTCCCAATATCTCGCCCGACCCGCAGGACGGCATCGGCGCCTGGAGCCTGCACGACTTTGCCAATGCCCTGCTGCGTGGCGTTTCGCCCGAGGGCCGGCATTATTACCCCGCCTTCCCCTATACCTCCTACATCCGCATGGAGCCGCAGGACGTGGTGGACCTCTGGAGCTACCTGCGCACCCTGCCCGCCGCCAGCACGCCGAGCCAGCCGCATGAGGTCAGCTTTCCCTTCAACCTGCGGCGCGGCCTCGGCCTTTGGAAGCAGGTCTACCTCGACCCCGCCTGGATCGTGCCCGGCGCGGAACCTGGCGAGATGCGCCGCGGCCGCTACCTGGTCGAGGCGCTGGCCCATTGCGGCGAATGCCATACCCCGCGCGACGGCTTCGGCGGGCTCGAGCGGACCGCGTGGCTCGCCGGCGCCCCTGCACAGGGCGGCAATGGCAGCATCCCCGCCCTCACCCCGGACAAGCTGAGCTGGAGCGCCGAGGATGTGGCCTATTACCTCGAGACCGGCTTCACCCCCGAGTATGACAGCGCTGGTGGCCACATGGTCGAGGTGATCGCCAATTTCGCGCAGCTTTCGCCCGAGGACCGCCTCGCCGTCGCCACCTACGTCAAGGCGCTGCCTGCACCCGCCGCCGACTGATCCGGCGCCGCGCCGCGGGCAACGGCGGGATTTGCCTGTTTGAAAAGAGAAGAAGTTGCCAGCTCCGTGGCTGATGTCTCGGAACAAGGCTCCTGCAGGACTCCGCCATGGGCAAGCGGGTCAGCCGCCCGCTTTTCGACCGCTCCAGCCCCGCGCCCCCTTAACACCGGCGCACGGATCGCCTATCTGCCCGACATGGACAAAACTCTTCATATCGTGGGCGGCGGCATGGCCGGGTCCGAGGCTGCCTGGCAGGCGGCGCGGCTGGGTGTCGACGTGGTGATCCACGAGATGCGGCCCAAGGTGGAAACCTTCGCCCATCGCACCGGCAACCTCGCCGAGATGGTCTGCTCGAACTCCTTCCGCTCGGACGATCACGAGCAGAATGCCGTTGGTCTCCTGCATTGGGAGATGCGGCAGGCGGGCTCGCTGATCATGCAGACGGCGGGCGAACACCGGCTGCCCGCGGGCGGCGCGCTGGCGGTTGACCGCGATCCCTTCTCCGAGGCAGTGACCGCCAAGCTCCTCGCGCTGCCGAACGTGTCGGTGAGCGCCGAGGAGATTTGCGAGTTGCCCTCGGACGGGCATTGGATCTTTGCCACCGGTCCGCTGACCTCGGGCACGCTCGGCAAGGCGCTGCAAGCCGAGACCGGCGCCGAGGCGCTGGCCTTCTTCGACGCTATCGCCCCCATCGTCTATTTCGACACGATCGACATGGACACGGCCTGGCTGCAGAGCCGCTACGACAAGGGCGAGACCGAGGAAGAGCAGAAGGCCTACATCAACTGCCCGATGACCAAGGAGCAGTACGAGGGTTTCATCGACGCGCTGCTGGCCGCCGAGAAGACCGAGTTCCACGAGGGCGAGACAGCGGGCTATTTCGACGGCTGCCTGCCGATCGAGGTGATGGCCGAGCGTGGCCGCGAGACGCTGCGCCACGGGCCGATGAAGCCGATCGGCCTGACCAACCCGCACAAGCCCGAGGAAAAGGCCTACGCCGTGGTGCAGCTGCGCCGCGACAACGCGCTCGGCACGCTCTACAACATCGTGGGCTTCCAGACGAAGATGAAATACGGCGCGCAGACCGAGGTCTTCCGCCGCATCCCGGGGCTGCAGAACGCCAGCTTCGCACGCCTCGGCGGCATCCACCGCAACACCTTCCTCAACTCGCCCACCCTGCTCGATGCGCAGATGCGCCTGCGCTCGCGGCCCAACCTGCGCTTTGCGGGGCAGATCACCGGCGTCGAGGGCTATGTCGAGAGCGCCTCGATGGGTCTGCTGGCGGGCCGGATGGCGGCGGCGGAGATCCTCGGGCATGAGCTGCCGCAGGTGCCGCAGGACACTGCCCATGGCGCGCTCATCCACCACATCACCGGCGGCGCCGAGGCCAAGACCTTCCAGCCGATGAACGTGAACTTCGGCCTCTTCCGCCCGCTCGAAGGGCTGCGCGGCGGCCGCCGCGGTCGCAAGGACCGCTACAAGGGCTACACCGACCGCGCCAAGACCGTCTGGCAGGAGTGGCTCGCCGCACAGGAGGTGCCCGCGTGAACTACGTCCTCGCCCTGCTGCTGCCGCCGCTCTCGATCCTGCTGACCGGCAGGCCGATCCTTGGCATCGTGGTCTTCGTGATCTGGGTGCCGGCGATCATCTTCTCGGGCGGGCTCACCCATCCGATGTTCATCCTTCTGGCCTGGGTGCTGATCTACCAGTCCGGCGAGGAGCGGCGCACCCGGCGGATCGAGAAAGCCTATCGCCGCGAGGACTGAGGTGCGCACGCGCTTTGCCCCTTCGCCCACCGGCCCGCTGCACCTGGGCCATGCCTATTCAGCGCTGCTGGCCGAGGGCATGGCACGGGCGGCGGGCGGCGCGTTCCTGTTGCGCATCGAGGACATCGACAGCACCCGCTCGCGCGCCCATTGGGAGGCGCAGATCTACGACGATCTGCGCTGGCTCGGCCTCAAATGGGACGAGACGCCGATGCGCCAGTCGGACCGGCTGCCCGCCTATGAGGCGGCGCTCGACGCGCTCTGGGCCCGAGAGCTGATCTACCCCTGCCACTGCACCCGCCGCGATATCCAGGCCGCCGCCTCGGCGCCGCAGGAAGGCACCGAGCCCGCCTATGGCCCCGACGGGCTGGTCTATCCCGGCACCTGCCGGCACCTGCTCGCCCCCGGCTACGGCGCGACGCCGCGACCGCGCGGCGCCGCGCTGCGCCTCGACATGGCGCGGGCGCTGGACGAGGCCGGGCCGGAGCTGTGCTTTGAAGAAAGCGGCGCGGGTCCGGACGGCGACACCGGGCGCATCGCGCTCTCCCACGATCAACTGCTCCGCCAAGTGGGCGACGTGGTTCTGTCACGCCGCGACTTCCCCGGCTCGTACCACCTATCGGTGGTTTTGGACGATGCGGCGCAGGCGATCACCCACGTGGTGCGGGGGCGCGATCTTTTCGAGGCGACGGCGATCCATGTGGTGCTGCAGCGCGTCTTGGGGCTGGCGACGCCGGTCTACCACCACCATGAGTTGATCCGCGACGAGGAAGGCAAGCGGCTCGCCAAGCGCGACGACGCGCGGGCCATCGTGACTTACCGCGCAGAAGGGGCCAGCCCCGAGGACATAAGGCGGATAGTCGGCATCCAGAGATAAGGGGTTCCGCCCCTCGGCGCCGCACGCCTCAACCCGGCATATTGGAAGAGAGAAGACGGCGCCGTACGGCGGCGTCAGCCCGCCATGGGCTGCAGGATTTCGACTTCCTCGCCATCGCGCAGCGCGGTGTAGAAGCAGCTGCGGCGGTTGGTGTGGCAGGCCGGGCCGGTTTGGCGCACGAGGGCCAGCAGGCAGTCACGGTCACAGTCGACGCGCAGCTCGACCAGTTCCTGCACGTGGCCCGAGCTTTCACCCTTCACCCAAAAGCTCTGACGCGAGCGCGACCAGTAGGTGACACGGCCGGTCTCGAGCGTGCGGGCCACCGACTCGGCGTTCATCCAGGCCATCATCAGCACCTCGCCCGTCGCCTCCTCCTGCGCGATGCAGGGGATCAGGCCGTTTGCGTCATAGACCAAGGTGGCGGGATCGAAGCTCATGGTGAAATTCCCTTTTGCAGGTGCCGGGCGCGCACCCTATCTATGGGGGGCGAGCCGAAAGGGAAACCCATGTCCGCCACCACCTCTGCCGAAACCGACCTGATCAAGCTCTACTCCTCGCGCATTCTTGCGCTGGCGGCGGATATTCCCCGGACCGAGCGGCTGGAGCATCCCGATGCGACGGTGAAGAAGCGCTCGCCGCTCTGCGGCTCGACGGTGACCGTCGATCTCGCGCTGCAGGACGGGCGGGTCAGCGACTTCGGCCAGGACGTGAAGGCCTGCGCGCTTGGCCAGGCGGCGGCCTCGGTCGTCGGCGAGGCGATCATCGGCTGCACCCCCGAGCAATTGGCACAGGCGCGCGATGCGCTGCGCGCCATGCTCAAGGAGGACGGGCCGACCCCGCCTGCCCCCTTCGACGGGCTCGAGGTGCTGCGCCCGGCGGCGGCCTACAAGAACCGCCACGCCTCGATCATGCTGGCGCTGGAGGCGGCGACCGAAGCCGCCGAGGAAATCGTCGCGGCGCGCCGCGCCTGACGGCACCCCGGCCCCGGTCGAGCCCAGAGATCAGAACACCCGACAAAAAAACCGCCGCACTCCGGGGATGGGAGGCGGCGGCAGTGGCGTGTCTTGTGGACTCCGGAAGAGCCGCTTTGCGTATCCGGGGATCAGGCGACCCGGAGTTGGGGAAACAATGCAGCGCATCGGGACAGTGATGCGGCGGCACCCGGAGCAAGACCGCAGGCAGAAATTCGAAGGCTCAGAGAAGTGGCAAATGCAGCGCCCCGACAAGGATCACGATCAGCGAGACGGCCCCGATCATGTCGGTGACCAGCGAGCTGTTGTCGGCGCGGCTCATGGTGGTGCGGATGGTCTCAATCATCTTGGCGTTCCCTGTGTGCGTGCTGTGCGTGTTCTCTTGTTGCCCTTTTGTTCTCACGTGATGCGAGTCGAGTAAAGAACTTTTTAAGAACATTTGCGAACACCTGAGAACATAAGGCAGGAACACAAAGACCCCGCGCGTGCCGCTGCGCGCCGGGTCTTTTATATTTTCTCTAATTTACAGAGAGTTACACGGTTGACGCATCGATTACCCGACGCTGATCAGCTTGATCGCCTCGTCCTGCCGCATCAGCCAGAGCAGCATGCGCGCCGCCTTGCCCCGGTCGCTCTGCAGCTCCGGATCCTCGGCCAGCAGCCGCCGGGCATCGCTCTGCGCCATCGCCATCAGCGAGGCCTGGCTTTCGAGGTCCGCCACCTTGAAACGTGGCAGGCCCGATTGCGCGGTGCCGATGAGGTCCCCCGCGCCGCGCATCTGCAGGTCGACCTCGGAGATGCGGAAGCCGTCCTCGGTCTCGCGCAGCGTCGTGAGCCGCTTCGAGCCGCTCTCGCCGAGCGGCGGCTGGTACATCAGCAGGCAGGTGGAGGCCGCCTCGCCGCGCCCGACCCTCCCGCGCAGCTGGTGCAGCTGCGCCAGCCCGAAGATCTCGGCCCGCTCGATCACCATGATCGAAGCATTGGGCACGTTCACCCCGACCTCGATCACCGTGGTGGCGACCAGCACCTTTGTCTCGCCGGCGACGAAGCGCGCCATGGCGGCGTCCTTCTCGGCGGGCGGCATCTGGCCGTGCACCAGCCCCACCACCCCCTCGCCAAGCTCAGCGCGCAAGCGCTTGAAGCGTTCCTCGGCGGCGGTGAGGTCCGAGACCTCGCTCTCTTCGACCAGCGGGCAGACCCAATAGGCCTGCCGCCCCTCGGCAACGGCCTTGCGCAGATGCTCCAAGACCTCGCCCATGCGCTCGGTCGAAACCAGCGCGGTCTGCACCGGCTTGCGCCCCGGCGGCTTTTCGTCGAGCACCGAGACGTCCATGTCGCCGTATTGCGCCAGCGCGAGGCTGCGCGGGATCGGAGTGGCCGTCATCACCAGCACGTCGGCGCCCTGCCCCTTGCGGCCCAGCTCGAGCCGCTGGCGCACGCCGAAGCGGTGCTGCTCGTCGACGATGGCAAGGCGCAGCGCCTTGAACACTACATCATCCTGAAACACCGCGTGGGTGCCGACGAGGATGTGGATATTCCCCTCCGCCAGCGCCGCGAGCTTGGCCTTGCGTTCGGCGCCCTTGTCGCGGCCGGTAAGGATTTCCACCACCACCCCGGCGCTCTCGGCCAGTGGCTGCAGCCCCTCAAGGTGCTGGCGTGCAAGAATCTCGGTCGGCGCCATCATCACGCCCTGCCCCCCGGATTCCACCGCGACGAGCAGCGCCATGAAAGCGACCAGCGTCTTGCCCGCCCCCACGTCGCCCTGCAGCAGACGGTTCATCCGGGTCTCGGCGGCCATGTCCTCGGCGATCTCGTCCATCGCCCTCAGCTGCGCGCCGGTGGGCCGGTAGGGCAGCGCCGAGAGCACGCGGCGGCGCAGGCGCCCGTCGCCCATGGTGGGATACCCCTTGCCCTTGCGGCGGTTGATCCGCGCGAGGCCCAGGGTCAGCTGATGCGCCAGCAGCTCGTCATAGGCAAGCCGGGCGCGGGCCGGCGCGCTGGGGCTGAGCGCAGACATACCGTCGGGGGCATGGGCCGCCTCGAGCGCGGCGTGCCAATCGGGCCAGCCCTCACGGTCCTTCAACGGCCCGTCGATCCATTCCGCCAGCTCGGGCGCGCGGCTGAGCGCCCCGGCCACGGCGCGGGCCATGAGTTTCTGCGTGACCCCGGCTGTCAGCGGGTAGACCGGTTCGAAGAGCGGCAGCATGTGCGCCTCCTCGGGCGGCAGCATGTGGTCGGGGTGGACCATCTGCGCCAAGCCGTCGAAAAACTCGACCTTGCCAGAGACCAGTCGCCGCGATCCCTCGGGCAGCACGCGGGTCAGGTAGTCGGCGCGACCGTGGAAGAACACCAGCTGAAACGTCGTCTCGGCGTCCTCGACCTGGATGCGGTAGGGCCGCCCCTTCACCGCGGGCGGCATGTGACGCAGCACCTGCACCTCGACCGTCACCGTGCCGGGAAGGTCGGCCCCCTGCACCGAAGGCCGCGGGCGGCGGTCGATCACCGAATGCGGCAGCGTCAGCAGCAGGTCGCGCGGCGCGACAACCTCCAGCCCCTCCATCGCCTGCGCGGTCTTGGGACCGACGCCGTCCAGCGTCTTGAGCTCGGCAAAGAGCGGCCAGAGGGCCTCGGGGCGCTGGCTCATGCCGCGCTCATCCGCCGATCAGCGCAAGCCATGCGTCCTCATCCATGAGCCGCACGCCGAGTTCCTTGGCCTTGGCCTCCTTGCTGCCCGCGCCGGGCCCGGCGACGACGATGTCGGTCTTCTTGGACACCGAGCCCGAGACCTTGGCCCCCAGCGCCTCGGCGCGGGCCTTGGCCTCGGCCCGGGTCATCTTTTCCAGCGACCCGGTGAACACCACGGTGAGCCCGGCGACCGGGCTGCCCTCCGTCGCCGGGCGCTCGGCGTCCTGGATGTCGAGATGCGCAACCAGCCGGTTGACCGAGGCGCGCTCGGCCTCCTGGTGCAGCGAGGTCACCAGCGAGACCGCGACAATGGCACCGATGCCGTCGATACCGACGAGGTCATCCCAGGCGGCGCGCGCCTCCTGCGGCACCTTCGGCTCCTCGGCCCAGACCGCGTCCTGCGTCTCCTTGATGCGGGCGCGGCGGCCTTCTGCGGCGGCGGCCTTGCGCTCGGCCTCGACGGCGGCCTCGGCCTTGCGGTAGCGCTCGACCGCCGGGACCGCCTCGTCGACGGCAGAGATCATCGCGGCCCAGCCGAGGTAGTGTTTCGCCAGGTCCTTGGCGACCACCTCGCCGACGTGGCGCATGCCAAGCGCAAAGATCACCCGGTTGAGCTCGATCTTCCGCTTCTCGTCGATGGCGTCGAAAAGGTTCGAGGCGCTTTTCTCGCCCCAGCCCTCGCGGTTCTTGAGCTGCTGCATGCCCGAGCCGTAGCGTGTCTTCAGCTCGAAGATGTCCGCCGGCTCCTTGATCCAGCCGTCGCGATAGAACTGCTCGACCTGCTTGGCGCCGAGCCCTTCGATGTCGAAGGCAGCGCGCGAGACGAAGTGCTTGAGCTTCTCCACCGCCTGCGCCGGGCAGACGAGCCCGCCCGTGCAGCGGCGCACGGCGTCGCCCTCTTCTCGGATCGCCTCGGAGCCGCATTCCGGGCAAGTCGCGGGGAAGACGTAGGGCTGCGCGCCCTCGGGGCGTTTGCCGAGGTCGACGTCCGCCACCTTGGGGATCACGTCGCCGGCGCGGTAGACCTGCACCCAGTCGCCGACGCGGATATCCTTGGCGCCCCCGTCGGGGTCGGGGCGGATCACCTCGCCCTTGGCGTCGCGCCCGGCGATGTAATCCTCATTGTGCAGCGTGGCGTTCGACACCACGACACCGCCCACGGTGACCGGGGTCAGCCGCGCCACCGGGCTGAGCGCGCCGGTGCGGCCGACCTGGATGTCGATCGCCTCGAGCCGGGTCCAGGCCAGCTCGGCCGGAAACTTATGCGCGATCGCCCAACGCGGGGTTGTCGAGCGGAAGCCCAGCCGCCCCTGCAGAGCCAGATCGTTGACCTTGTAGACCACGCCGTCGATGTCATAGCCGAGCGTGGCGCGCTGTTCCTCGATCCTGCGGTAGTGCGCGATCATCTCGCGCGGGCCGTCGCAAAGCCGCGTGAGCGGGTTGGTCTGGAAGCCCAGCGCCTGCAGCCGTTCAATGGAGCCCATTTGTGTTTCAGCCAGCGGTCCCGAAAGCTCGCCCCAGGCATAGGCGAAGAAGCGCAGCGGGCGGGCGCGGGTGATCTCGGCGTCGAGCTGGCGCAGCGAGCCGGCGGCGGCGTTGCGCGGGTTGGCGAAGAGCTTTCCGCCGCGAGCCTCCTGCCGTTCGTTCAGAGCGGCGAAATCCTCGTGGCTCATGTAGACCTCGCCGCGCACCTCCAGAACGTCGGGCGCGCCGGTCAAGCTCTGCGGGATATCGGCGATGGTGCGGGCGTTGGCGGTGACGTTCTCCCCCACGGTGCCGTCGCCGCGGGTGGCGGCCTGCACCAGTTCGCCCTGTTCATAGCGCAGGGAGAGCGAGAGCCCGTCGATTTTCGGCTCGGCGGTATAGGCCAGCCCAGCGCCGCCCTCGAGAGCAAGGTAGCGGCGGATGCGGGCGTCGAACTCCTCGACCTCCTCCGGCTCGAAGGCATTTCCGAGCGACAGCATGGCAACCGCATGGCGAACCTTGGAGAATCCCTCGGCCAGCGGAGCGCCGACCTGTTCGCTGGGACTGTCTTTGCGCTTGAGCTCGGGAAACCGCTCTTCGATCTCGAAGTTGCGGCGCTTCAGCGCGTCATAGTCGGCGTCCGAGATCTCGGGCGCGTCCTCGGTGTGGTAGGCGACGTTGGCCTGTGCGAGCAGATCGGCGAGCCGGGCAAGCTCGTCCCGTGCCTCCGTTTCGGTCAGTGCCTCTACCGGTTTCTCCGCCACGTTCTGGGCCATTGCCGCATTCCTTGCTCACGCCTTTTAGCAGACGTGATAGGGCGCGCGGCGGAGCACGTCCAGAGTCAGGCGTTCACCGCCAAGGCGCCAACCGGCGGCTCGGGATCGCGCAGCACGTATCCGCGCCCCCAGACGGTCTCGATGTAATTCTCGTCCCCCGTGGCTTCCGAGAGCTTCTTGCGCAGCTTGCAGATGAAGACATCGATGATCTTGAGCTCGGGCTCATCCATCCCGCCGTAGAGATGGTTGAGAAACATCTCCTTGGTCAGCGTCGTGCCCTTGCGCAGCGAGAGCAGCTCGAGCATCTGGTATTCCTTTCCGGTCAGATGCACGGAGCGCTCGCCGACAGTGACGGTCTTGGCGTCGAGGTTCACCGACACCTTGCCGGTACGGATGATCGACTGCGAGTGTCCCTTGGAGCGGCGGATGATCGCATGGATGCGTGCTACCAGCTCGTCGCGGTGGAAGGGCTTGGTGAGGTAGTCGTCGGCGCCAAAGCCGAATCCCTTGATCTTGTTCTCGGTGTCGTCAGCTCCGGACAGAATCAGAATCGGCGTATTGATTCGCGCCATGCGCAGCTGGCGCAGCACCTCGTGCCCGTGAATATCCGGCAGATTCAGGTCGAGCAGGATCAGATCATAGTCGTAGAGCTTCGCAAGATCGATGCCCTCTTCCCCGAGATCTGTGGCGTAGACGTTCAGGTTCGCGTGGTTAAGCATCAGCTCGATGCTCTTCGACGTGGTCGGATCGTCTTCAACCAAAAGGATGCGCATGGCCGTCTCCGCTAATCTCTACCCCTGCGCCGAGCCTGTCCCAATTTAGTTAATGGTTCTTTACCCCAGCCGAGATCAGTCTAGAGAACTTGAGTGGGCAATCAACTTTCGAAAGAATCTCATAAGGATAGGTCGCGCCTATTTCCGCCCCGAGGTGATCCTGACCTTGCGTGCCAGGCAGGACGTCCACCGTCCCCAAGGTAAAGCCAGCGATGCCGGGCGTTTCGCGAGCCCCCCAAAGCCCCATGAGCTCCATGAGCCCCATGGGTCGCCATTCGCCCCTCAGCGGAACCGCTGCACCTGCGTGGCCTTGAGCGCCTCCTCTCCGTGGCTGGAGACGGCCTTAACCCATTCGGCCAGTTCCTCGGCGCTGAGCGCATAGCGCTCCATCGCCTGCTGGTCCGTCAGGAGCCCGTGACGCACGGCGCGCACCACGGCGGCCTTGCGGGAGGCCACCCAGCGCCGCGTCTCTGGCGGTGGGAGATCGGCCCGTGTCATGATCGAACCATCAGGCAACGTCACCGCGCGCGGGCCATCGATCTTCTTGAGGTACATGGTCGTCGTCCCGTGTGCTCGTCCGGTATGATCGCACCGTGAGGTCGTCTCCTCGGGTGGTCCTCGCCCCTCGTCGTCATCGCTCCGGCTGGTGGCCCCCCATTCGGTCGCCACCCTCGTGCGAGTGTCCCCTGTTCTCACGTCCCATGCCTGCGTCCATGGCCCTCTATCGTGGCCCTTCATCGTGGGCTTTCCCATGGCCCGGCCATTGCCGCACCAGTTTCATCGGGGCGGCGCTTCGGCCATACTGCTGTCGCGCAGGATGCCGGGTTTTTGCGGGTCTCTTCGGCGCCTCCCGTCGGGAGGATTCCAGCACCTCCACCGCCCCCCTTCGCAGCGCGACCCAGCTATGGGGGTGACGCATAATGGCCTTGCGCGATTTAACGCTGTCTAAAACGCGCCCTTGTTAGTATGACGCATTTTCCTATATTCCCCCGGACTCCCGGAGATTGATGATGGCCCTCGATACCCAGACCTTGAACTCGCTTGGCTTTGCGAAATCCCCCGCCGACACGCGGGTGGTCGTCGCCATGTCTGGCGGCGTGGACAGCTCCGTCGTCGCCGCCATGCTGGCCGAGGAAGGCTACGACGTGGTCGGCGTGACGCTGCAGCTCTACGATCACGGCGCGGCGCTGGCCAAGAAGGGCGCCTGCTGCGCCGGCGTCGACATCCACGACGCGCGCCGGGTGGCCGAGCAGATGGGTTTCCCGCACTACGTGCTGGACTACGAGAACATCTTCAAGGACGCGGTGATCGACGAGTTTGCCGAGAGCTACCTTGGCGGGGCCACCCCAGTGCCCTGCATCCGCTGCAACGAGCGGGTGAAGTTCAAGGACCTGCTGGAGACCGCCAAGGATCTCGATGCAGACTGCATGGCCACTGGTCACTACATTCAGCGCATGGATGGTGCGAACGGTGCCGAGCTGCACTCGGCTGCCGATGCGAACCGGGACCAGAGCTATTTTCTCTTCTCGACCACCCCCGAGCAGCTCTCTTACCTGCGCTTCCCGCTGGGGCACCTCAAGAGCAAGGCCGAGACCCGTGCGCTGGCCGCCAAGTACGGGCTTTCGGTGGCCGACAAGCCCGACAGCCAGGACATCTGCTTCGTGCCCGACGGCAACTACGCCTCGGTGATCGAGAAGCTCCGCCCCGGTGCCGCGGAGGCGGGCGAGATCGTGCATGCAGACGGGCGCAAGCTCGGCACCCACAAGGGCGTCATCCACTACACCATCGGCCAGCGCCGCGGCCTCGGCATCGGCGGGCTCGACGAGCCGCTCTACGTGGTGAAACTTGACGTCGACGCCAAACAGGTCGTGGTCGGCCCTAAGGAGATGCTGGCAACCCGCGTCATCCCGGTCCGCGAGATCAACTGGCTCGGCGATGAGCTCTTCACCAGCCGCGACGAATGGCACCTGAAGGTCAAGGTCCGCTCCACCCGCCCGCCGCGCGACGCGATCATCCGCCCGCTCAGCGACACCACGGCCGAGGTCGAACTTCTGACCCCCGAGGAAGGCGTCAGCCCGGGCCAGGCCTGCGTGTTCTATGCTCCCGAAGGCAGCCGCATCTTCGGTGGCGGCTGGATCTGGCGCGGCTACTGATCGCCGCACCCCTCTTGCTTCAGGCAATCCAAGGGCCCATCCTTTTTTATGAAAGGGTGGGCCTTGTCATGTCCTGGCTGAACCGGCTCACGGAACGCCGGATCCTGAAATCGCTGGTCGAGGGCAAGCTGCAGGGCTTGGAGGGTGAGGGGCGTCCCCTGCCCGATCGCAGCGGCGAGGCGCATCTCGACCCCGGCGAGGCCATGGGGTTCCGACTGATGGCCGAGGCCGGCGCCCTGCCCGAGGAAATCACCCTCAAGAAGCAGGTCGCCGCGCAGCAGCAGCGTCTGGCCCGACTGACCGACCCCGAGGCGCGCAAAGCGGCCATGGCCGAGCTTGCCGTTCTGCAGATGAAGCAATCCATGGCCGAGGAGGCCCGGCGCCGGTTCTTGCGCGACTAGCCCTCGTCCGGAGCCCATTCGCCGATCGGGTAGATCAGCGGCGCCTGCGCCAGCACTTCGCCGCAGAGCGGGGGAGAAATCATATGCCCCTGCCCGGCGTCGCAGCCCATGGCCCTGAGGTAGCTGAGCTGGCCGGGCGTCTCGATCCCCTCGGCCACGACGCGGAAGCCGAAGCGGCGCGCCATGCCGAGGATCGCCTCGACCACGGCGCGGTCGCGCGGATGCGCGCTGAGGCCCTGTACGAACTGACGGTCTATTTTCAGCATGTCGATCGGCCAAGCGCCGAGATGGCGCAGACTGCCGTAGCCCGTGCCGAAGTCGTCGAGCGCGATTTTTGCCCCGCAGGCGCGCAACTCACTCAATGACTCGAAGACGCGCCCCCCTGTCTCTCCCAGGATCACCGTCTCGGGCACCTCGATCACGATCGCCTGCCAAGGCAGCCCGAGGTCCGAGAGCAGCCTTCCGAAATCGCCCGTGAAACGCGGGTTGTGCAGGTCGAAGCCGGTGACGTTGAGGCCGATGCGCAGGGGGGCGCCAGCGACCGCCGTGCGCACTGGCAGCCCGCGCAGAATCTCGGTGGACTGCACGATCATGCTGCGGGTCAACTGTTCGGCCAGAACCGGGTTCTCGAAGATCGGGTAAAAGAGCTCGGGGCCGATGATCTCGCCATTCTCACCGCGCCAGCGGGCCAGAACCTCGTAGCCGGTACACTGCCCTGTGGCGAGGTCGACCACCGGGTGAAAGGCCGGCCCTATCTCTCCTGCGGCCAACGCCCCGGCGAAATTCCGCATGAGCTCGCGCAGGCTGAAACGCAGGTGGCGATGCGGATCGAAGATCACCGCGGCGCCGCGCCCGGCCTCCTTGGCCGCATAGAGCGCCGTGTCGGCCTGTTCGAACAGGGTGTCGTAGCTTTCGCCGTGGCGCGGGTAAAGCGCGGCGCCCATGCTGATCCCGCCCAGCTCGGACTTTCCCATGGTCTCGGCCAAGCGGGCGCTCGCCGCGCTGCAGGCCCGCATCACTTGCAGCAGCGCCACCTCCGCATCCGCGGGCAGGCGCAGCAGCAGCGCAAACTCATCCCCACCGATCCGCCCGAGCCGGGAGTCGGACGGGACGCTGCCCTGCAGCGCCCCGGCGATGGCACGCAGGTAGACGTCGCCGAACTGATGCCCGTGCAGATCATTGATCTGCTTGAAATTATCCAGGTCCATGAGCACCAGCGCATACGGCCCGCGCCCCGCGCCCAGGGTCTCGCGCGCCTGCGCCCGGAAGGCGTCGGCATTGTCGAGCCCGGAGAGCGCATCCTTCTGCACCCGTCGCTGCAGTTCTGCCGCCTGACGCCCGAGCGCGGCCATGTCCTGCGCCATCGCGATCTTCCCGCGGCGCTCGACAAGCAGCGCGGCGAGCATGGCGATGAAAGGCCGCGAGGCCTTCTCTGCCGCGGCTATGCTGACCTCGTCGGCATTGAATCCGAGCACGATGGTGCCCAGCGGCAACGCCGGATGCGAACTCCGGCCGCTGCCGATCCGCTCGATCAGGAAACACAGGCGCCGGCCCTTCACGACGGCTTCGACGGTCCCTCTGCGCTGTTGCAGCGCCAGCGCTTCGGGGCGATTGTCCACGAGGTTGCGCAGGCTTTCGGCAACGGGCCCCTCGAGCGGCGCCGCCATGCGTACCGCGCGCGGTCCAACGACCTCGGGCGGAAGGTCCACAAGACAGGCGACGGCCCCGGTCAATGGCAGGGCCGAGGCGCCGATCCTGTCCAGAAAGGCGTCGAGTTCGGAAACCGGCAGGTCATCCTGGCCGAAGGCATCGTGGTCCGGCAAATCGCTAATCATGGAGCCGGCACCTCCGTTACGTGAAATCCCAAGTCGAAAACCCGGGGCGCAGACGCGGATGCCGGCCCCCAACACAATTCCCGCCACGCGCAGAGGCACGCCGGTTACATCAAGCTTTATGGAAAACCTTAAGGAGTTGTTAATAAGTGCCCCGGCCGAAGAGATATACGCCGCGCCTTGGCACAAGGCGGGCAAAGCGAAACGCCGCCCGGGAGCCGGGCGGCGTCGATCCTTGGTTCCGTGACCTCATCTACGCGCGCGCGGCGCTCAGAGGTAGTCCGACCGCTGCAGGCCGTATTTGGCCATCTTCTCGTTCAGCGTCCGGCGCGGCAGGCAGAGCTCGTCCATCACCGAGGAGATCGACCCCTTGTGGCGGCGCATGGTGTTGTCGATCAGCATCCGCTCGAAGGCTTCCACGTATTCCTTCAGTGGCTTGCCCTCGGTGGTCATCACCGGCTGCATGTCCTCGTGGTCATTCATCAGCAGCGAGGCGATGGTGCCCGTCCCGCGACGCGACTGCAGCACCGCGCGCTCGGCAAGGTTGATCAGCTGGCGCACGTTTCCGGGCCAGGGCGCCTGCAGCAGCTGCGCCGCCTCCTGAGCCGAGACCTGCGGCGCGTCGCAGCCATATTCATCAGAGAACTGCTCGGAGAAGCGGGTGAAGAGCGTCAGGATGTCCTCGCCGCGCTGGCGCAGCGGCGGCACGGTGATCTTCAGCGCGGCAAGACGGTAGTAAAGGTCGGGGCGCAGCGCGGTCTCGCAGGTGCGGCCCTCGTCCTGCAGGTTGCAGATGGCGATGATGCGGGTTTCGGGCGGGGTGCCCTGATCGTTGATCACCGACAGAAGCCGCGCCTGCGAGGCGTCCGAGAGGCTTTCGATGTCCTCGAGCACCAGCGTGCCGCCGCGCGCCTCCTCGATCGCCGGAAGCCGGGTGTCCTCGGGCTGCATCGGGCCGAAGAGGCGGCGCATCAGCGCGTCCTCGTCCATCGCCGCGCAGGAGATCAGCACGAACTTCTTGCCGGCGCGCGAGCCCACCGCGTGCAGCGCGTGGGCGATCAGCGTCTTGCCGGTGCCGGTCTCGCCGTCAATCAGCACGTGGCCATCGGCCTGGCCCAGATCAAGCACATCCTCGCGCAGCCGCTCCATCGCCGGGCTCTGGCCGATGAGCTTGCTCATCAGCTGGCCGCCGTCCGAAAGCTCGCGGCGCAGCACCCGGTTGTCGAGCGTCAGGCGACGGGCATTGGTGGCTTTCTTCGCCAGCTCCGACATGCGGTCGGGGTTGAAGGGCTTCTCGAGGAAGTCATAGGCCCCGATCCGCATCGCCTCGACGGCCATGGGCACGTCGCCGTGGCCGGTGATCATGATGACGGGCAGCGCCGAGTCGTTGCCCATCAGCTTGCGCAGGAACTGGATGCCATCCATCCCCGGCATTCGGATGTCCGAGATCACGATGCCCGGGTAATCCGCGCCCACCGCGCCAAGCGCCTCTTCGGCGCTGGAGTAGGTCTCGGTGTCATAGCCAGACAGGGCCAGCCACTGGCTGATCGACTGGCGCATGTCCTTTTCATCGTCGACGATGGCGATCTTCATGGCTTTGGTCATTCGGTCTGGTCGCCTTTTGTTGTGGTCTTGGCGCGCGTCTCGCGCGGTAACTTACTCGTCATCGCACGCGGCTCACTCTGCCGCGGCGGGGCTTTCGTTCAAGATAGGCAATTGCATCTCGAAAACAGCCCCCCCTTCGGTCCCGTTGCGTGCCGAGAGGCGTCCACCGAGGTCGGTGACGATCCCCGAGGAGATCGCGAGGCCGAGACCGGTGCCGTCGCCGGGCTGCTTGGTGGTGTAGAAGGGCTCGAACAGCGCATCGAGATCCTCGATGCCGTGGCCGTTGTCACGCACGCTGAGCGTCGCCGTCTCGCCGCTGGCGAGGATGATCTCGATCTCGGGGTTGGCAACGGATTTGGTCGCGTCGATGGCGTTGCGCAGCAGGTTCACCAGGACCTGCTCGATGCGCATCCGGTCGCCCATCACCATCACTGGCAGGTCGGGAAGAATCTTGGAGATCCGCACCCGCCGCGCCTTCAGCTGCGGTTCCATCATCGACAGCGAGGAGGCCAATGCCTCGCCCATGTCGACCGGCACGAAATTGGCCTGCCCCTTGCGCGCGTAGCTCTTGAGCTGGCGGGTGATCGCCCCCATGCGCTCGATCAGGTCATCGATGCGGGAAAAGGCGGTCATCGCCTCCTCGGGGCGGTTGCGCTTGAGCAGCAGCCGCGCCCCCGCGAGGTAGGTCTTCATCGCCGCCAGCGGCTGGTTCAGCTCATGGCTGACGGCGGCGGACATCTCTCCGAGAGCGGCCAGCTTCGAGCTCTGCTCGAGCGTCTGCTCGGCGCTGGCCAGATCCTTCTGCACCTTTTCGCGC
The DNA here is from genome assembly GCF_010500785.1 of Salipiger sp. PrR003. NCBI lineage: Bacteria > Pseudomonadati > Pseudomonadota > Alphaproteobacteria > Rhodobacterales > Roseobacteraceae > Salipiger > Salipiger sp. PrR003. The sequence goes on along the minus strand of NZ_JAAGOV010000065.1, from coordinate 59,344 downwards.
TCGGCGATCTCGCGCTGCAGCCGCGCGTTCAGCGCGCGCAGCTCGACGCTCTCGCGCTGGAAGAGAGCCATGCGCAGCGCGGTCTTGCGCGACAGCGCGTAGAAGGCCAGCGCGGTCAGCAGGGCAAAGGCCATGATCTCGAGCGCCAGCACGGCGTTCACCTTCTCGCGCACCGAGGCATAGGTGGTGAAGGTCGCCATGGTCCAGCCGCGGAAGGGAATGCGCCCGTCGATGCGCATCACCGCCTCGCCGCGCAGGTAGGCATCGGCGGGCAGCGCGGTCCAGTCGGCGGTGGCCTTGATGGCGCGCTCGATGGCATTCTCGGCGGGCTGCTTTGCCAGCGCCTCGTCCATGGTGAGCCCGCGCCAGCGCGGCTCGGTGGCAAGGATGATCCGCCCCTCGGAATCGAGCACGGCGACGGCATCGGTGATCCCTGCCCAGGCCCGTTCAAACTTCGCCAGATCGACCTCGACCATGATCACGCCGATGGAGGAGTTCTGGCTCTCCATGCGCCGCGAATAGGTGAAGGCGTAGCCCCCCGCCTCGCGCTCCTGCACGGTAAAGACGGTGGTATTGGCACGCAGCGCGTCGACGTAATAGGCCTCGGAGCGGTGGTTCGAGCCAAGCCGGTTGCGGTCGGTGGCTGCCACGGTGCGCCCGTCGCGGTCGAGCAGCATCAGCGAGGCCGCCCCGATTTCGTCGACATAGGAAATCAGCCGCTGCGTCGACTGGCTGAAGTCGCCCGAGTTCAGCGCCCCGATCAGGGCCGGATCGCGCGCCAGCAGCTGCGGCACGATGGCATTGCGGCGCAACTCGGACAGGATATTGCCCGAGTAGAGCGCCAGCCGCAGCTCGGCGCGGTTGCGCGTCGAGGCGGTGGAACGGTCGGTGAGCAGGACGTTGGTGATCCACACCGTGCTGACCGCCAGCACCAGCAAAAGGATAAGCGCCGCCCGCACCCGCCAACTCAGCGGGCCCGAACGCCGTCTGTCTTTCTTGTCACGCGTGGTCTCCGACATGGCGCCCAACTTACGCCGGGCGCCGGGCCGGCTCAAGCGGTGCCGGTCAAGCCTCGGCGAGCGCCGCCGTCAGATTGGCGAAAAGGCGCGCACCGTCCTCGTTGCCCTGCGACGGATCGCAGGCCCGCTCGGGGTGCGGCATCATGCCGAGAACACGGCGGTTTTCCGAAAGGATGCCGGCGATGTCGCGGTCCGCGCCATTGGGGTTGTCGGTGTAGCGGAAGGCCACGCGGCCCTCGCCCTCGAGCATGTCCAGCGTCGCAGCGTCGGCGGTGTAATTGCCGTCGTGATGCGCGATCGGGATGCCGATCTTCTCGCCCATCTCGTAGCCGCGAGTGAAGACGGACTGGCTCTCGGCCACCTCGAGCCCCACCGTGCGGCAGATGTACTTGAGGTTCGCGTTGCGCAGCAGCGCCCCCGGCAGCAGCCCGGTCTCGGTGAGGATCTGGAAGCCGTTGCAGACGCCGAAGACGTAGCCGCCGCGCTCGGCATGGGCCTTCACGCCCTGGCAGATCGGCGAGTTGGCGGCGATGGCACCGCAGCGCAGGTAATCGCCATAGGAGAAGCCGCCCGGCAGGCCGACGATGTCGACGCCCGCGGGCAGCGTGGTGTCCTTGTGCCAGACCATCTCGACCTCGAGCCCGGCCTGTTCGAAGGCCATCTTCAGATCACGATCGCAGTTCGATCCGGGGAAGACGATGACGGCGGCTTTCATGGGCACTCTCCTGAACGGCCTTGCGACGCGCTGCGGCGCCGCCCCGCCTCAGCGGGTGAAATCGGTGATCACGGCCACGCCCGGAGGCGTCGGCCCATTGAACGCCGCCAGCTCCGCCCCGGCCTGGCTGAGGGGAATCTCGCGCGCGATGAGAGGGCTCATATCCACCTTTCCCCGCGTGATCAATCCAAGCAGCGACGGATAGCGGTGCGAGGGCATCCCGCGCGTGCCGTAAAGCGCGAGATTGGCCATGTAGACGGCGTTCATGTCCACCTCCTGCACGGCGTGATGCCCGACCGGCATGCCGACCTGCACGTGTCGCCCGAGCGGCCGCAGGCAGCGGATCGAGGCGTTGACCGTCTGCGGAATACCCAGCGCCTCGACGCTGACATGGGCCCCGCCGCCGGTGATCTCCTTGATGCGCGCCGCGGCATCCTCCTCGGCGGCGTTCACCGCCGCGTCCATGCCGAGCGAGAGCGCGTGCTCGAGCTTTTCGGGCACCACGTCGACGACCACCACATGCGCGCCCAGAGCCCGGCCGAGGATCGCCGCGGAAAGCCCGATGCCGCCCGTGCCGTGCACCGCCAGCCACTCGCCGCCCTGCAGCGCCGCGCGCCCGGTGAGCGCGTGCCAGGCGGTGGTCACCCGGCAGCCGAGACCCGCCGCCAAAGTCGGCGACATGCCCTTGGGCAGCCGGGCGAGGTTGAAATCGCGCGGCACGGCGACGTATTCGGCAAAGGCGCCCGGCTCGATGAAGCCCGGGAGGCGCTGGTCGAAGCAGGTATGCTGCTGCCCCTCGCGGCACTGCGGGCAGGTGCCGCAGGCGAGGATGAAGGGCGCAACCAGCTTGTCGCCCACCTGCCATTGCGAGCCCGGCCCGGCCTCGACCACCTCGCCGCAATACTCGTGGCCCTGAATCTGTCCCGGCTTGACCCGAGGATGCTCGCCCGACCAGCCGTGCCAGTCCGAGCGGCAGACCCCGCAGGCCAGCACCTTCAGCACCACCCCGTCGTCGGGACAGGCGGGCATCTCCACCTCCTCGATCGACAAATCGGCGTTGTATTCTCTCAGGACGGCGGCGCGCATGAATGATCTCCTCCAGAATCTGGGATCACAGAACGACAGGCCACGGCAAAACACAAGCCCCGCGCGGGCGGGGAATCCCGGCCTGCCTGCGTCGGGATATTTGGGCCCCGAAGACACCCCGCGCCCTTATCCTAGAGGAGAGACTTCCGCGGCAGCGCGGGTAGCGGACTGGCGCGTCGCCCTTCCTTCCGCCCCCTCTCCTGCGCCATCCCGGCGTGCCTCTTGAGCAATGGCCACTGCAGGGATACATCTACGCAACTGACAAGAGGACGATTTCCATGCCCATCAAGCTGCCCGAAGACCTTCCCGCCTACGACGTGCTCTCGCGCGAGGGCGTGATGGTCATGTCCGAGGACAGCGCCTCTCGGCAGGATATCCGCCCCTTGCGCATCGCGCTGCTCAATCTCATGCCCAAGAAGATCCAGACCGAGAACCAGTTCGCGCGCCTCATCGGGGCGACGCCGCTGCAGATCGAGCTGTCGCTGATCCGCATGACCGAGCACCAGACCAAGAACACCGCCGCCGAGCACATGGAGGCCTTTTACCGGCCCTTCTCCGAGGTCGAGGCCAGCGGCGAGAAATTCGACGGGCTGATCATCACCGGCGCGCCGATCGAGCATCTGGAGTTCTCCGAGGTCACCTACTGGGACGAGCTCCGCAGGGTCTTCGACTGGAGCCAGACCCATGTGCACGCCACTTTCGGCGTCTGCTGGGGCGGCATGGCGATGATCAACTATTTCCACGGGGTGAAGAAGCACAGCCTGGATCACAAGGCCTTCGGCTGCGTGCGCCACCAGAACCTCGCCCCCGCCTCGCCCTTCCTGCGCGGCTTCTCGGACGACATGGTGATGCCGGTGTCGCGCTGGACCGAAATGCGCCGGGACGAGATCGAGGCCGCCGGCCTGCCTGTGCTGATCGACTCTCCCGAAACCGGCCCGGCGCTGGTCGAGGACAAGGCGCACCGCGCGCTCTACATCTTCAACCACCTCGAGTACGACAGCACCACGCTGAAGGACGAGTACGACCGCGACGTCGAGGCCGGCAAGCCGATCAACGTGCCGGCGAACTACTACCCGAACGACGATCCCAGCAAGAAGCCGCAAAACCGCTGGCGCAGCCACGCGCATCTGCTTTTCACCAACTGGATCTCGGAGATCTACATGACCACCCCCTTCGACCTCTCCCGCATCGGCAGCGAGTCCACCGACTGGCGTGCCGCGGCGAAGGTCGGGGCCTGAGCCATGTGGCAGGCGCTGCTTCCCGTTGTCGCGCTGCTGCTGGCAGGCTGCGGGCTGACCAGCAGCAAGGCCGTCAGGGAAGAGGCCGCCGCCGAAGCCGCCTTCCCGCCAGAGGGCCGTTTCCTGCAGGTGGATGGCCGCCGCGTGCACTACGTCGAGGCGGGCTCCGGCCCTGCACTGGTGCTGATCCATGGTGCCAGCGGCAACCTGCGCGACTGGACCTTCGACGCCGTCTCGCGGCTGAGCCCCGATTACCGAGTCATCGCATTCGACCGCCCGGGGCTCGGCTATACCGAGGCCGAGGCGGATGGTGACAGCATTTTCGAGCAGGCCGCGCTGCTCTCTGCCGCGGCCACGCAGCTCGGCGCGACGCGCCCCATCGTGCTCGGCCAGTCCTACGGCGGCGCAGTGGCGCTGGCCTGGGCGGCGAACCACCCCGAGCGGGTCTCGGCGCTGGTGCTGCTGGGCGCCGCCTCGCAACCCTGGGAGGGCGGGCTGCCGTTCTTCTACAAGCTGACCGCCGGGCCGCTCGCGCCGCTGGCCAATCCCGCCATCGCCGCCTTCGCCCCGGATGACAGGGTGCAGGAGGCGATCACCGAGGTCTTCGCGCCCAACCCGGTGCCCGCGGGCTATGCCGCCCATATCGGCGCACCGCTGACGCTCCGACGCGAGAGCCTCGACGCCAACGCCCGCCAGCGCGCCAGCCTCAAGGCCGAGATCCGCGCGCTCGCGCCCCGCTACCCGGCGCTCGATCTGCCGGTCGAACTGATCCATGGCGAGGCCGACACCACCGTGGGGCTGCAGATCCACTCGGTGCCCACGGCGGCGCAGATCCCCGGCGCCAACCTCGTCACCCTGCCCCGCGTCGGCCATATGCCGCAGCACGTCAGCCCGGCGCAGATGGATGCCGCCATCGCCCGGGCCGCCGCGCGCGCGGGTTTGCGCTAGACGCGCCGAAGCGTCATATTGAGCGTGAGATTTCAACACGAAGGACCCAAGCCCGTGTCCAAGCCCTTCGACGGCGCGATCAGCGCCTATTTCGAGAAGAAGGCCCCCAAGGAAATCCGCGAGGCCATCCGCCGCGCCGACAAGGATGACATCCTCTCGGCCAGCTACCCCTACTCCGAGGAGATGAAGGGCAAGGCCTACGACAAGCAGATGGCGGCGCTGCAGATCGAGCTTATGAAGCTGCAGCGCCACGTCAAAGAAAGCGGCGAGCGCGTCGCCATCCTCTTCGAAGGGCGCGACGCCGCCGGCAAGGGCGGCACGATCAAGCGCTTTCGCGAGAACCTCAACCCGCGCGGCGCGCGGGTCGTGGCGCTCGGCAAGCCCTCGGACACCGAGGCGACGCAATGGTACCTGCAGCGCTACATCGACCACCTGCCCTCTGGGGGCGAGATCGTCTTCTTCGACCGCAGCTGGTACAACCGCGGCGTGGTGGAAAAGGTCTTCGGCTTCTGCACCGAGGCGCAGCGCGAGCATTTCTTTGCCCAGGTGCCGGACTTCGAGAAGATGCTGGTCGAGGAGGGCATCAAGCTCTTCAAGTTTTGGCTCAACGTCGGCCGCGCCGAGCAGCTGCGGCGCTTCCTCGCGCGGGAAAAGGACCCGCTGAAGCAGTGGAAGCTCTCGTCGATCGATGTGGAGGGGCTGAAGCTCTGGGACGAGTACGGCGCGGCGATTCAGGAAACCCTGTCGCGCAGCCATACCGCCGCCGCCCCTTGGACGGTGATCCGCTCGGACGACAAGAAGCGCGCCCGGATCGAAGCGATCCGCCACGTGCTCACCGATCTCGACTACGACAGCAAGGACGAGCGCAACGTCGGCGCGCCCGATCCCAAGATCGCCGGAGGTCCCGAAGTCTGGGATGGCTAAACGCGGCTACCACCACGGCAATCTCCGTCAGGCGCTGGTCGAGGCGGCGCTTGAACTGATCGAGGAAAAGGGCCCCACGGGCTTTACCCTCTCGGAGGCGGCGAAACGCGCCGGGGTCACCCCGGCCGCGGTCTACCGGCATTTCTCGGGGCGCGAGGATCTGATCGCCGAGGCGGCGCGGCAGGGCTACGAGATCTTCGGCGATCTCATGCAGTTCGCCTACGACAGCGGCCAGCCCTCGGCGCTCGCGGCCTTCGAGGCCACGGGCCGCGCCTACCTCGCCTTCGCCCGCCGCTATCCGGGCCACTACATCGCGATGTTCGAAAGCGGCGTGTCGGTGAACCATTCGCCCGAGCTTGCCAGCGCCTCGCGCCATGCCCGCGGCGTGCTCGAGAAAGCCGCCTCGGACCTCTCCCAGCACATCCCTCCGGAAAAGCGGCCACCCGCCGCGATGTTCTCGGCCCATATCTGGGCAATGAGCCACGGCGTCGTGGAGCTCTTCGCGCGCAACTCGCCCGGCACGCAGTCGCCCTTCCCCGCCGACGAACTGCTGGAAAGCGGCATCGGCATTTACCTGCGCGGCCTCGGCCTCATCCCGCCCGACGCCTGAGCATATTTCGAGCCAGAAACATCCGGGGGATCCGCGCTGTGCGCGGTAGGGGCAGCGCCGCCTCTCATCCCGCCTCAAGGACCGCGACATGACCCAAAAGACCTTTTACCTCGGCCTCGGCGGCCAGAAATGCGGCTCGACCTGGATCCAGGCTTACCTGAACCGGCAAGAGGGCAGCGACTTCGGCCGGCTCGGCGAGTACCAGGTCTGGGAGCCCCAGCTTGGCGGCGTCTTCGCCCGCTACAAGGTGCCCACGCCGCCGCTGAAGGAGCGGCTGCGGGCGCGGCTCAAGACCGCCGTGGGCGCCGACGAGCCGGCGCAGCATCTGCGCTGGCGGCTGCAGTCCGACCCCGAGGCGTATTTCGACTATTTTGCCGGGCTGCTGGCGCGTCCCGGCATCGTCTGCACCGGCGACATCACCCCCTCCTACGCCGCGCTGCCGCCCGAAAGGCTGGCGCGCATCCGCGAGGCGTTCGCCGAACGCGGCATCGCAGTGAAGGCAATCTTCTCGATGCGCGATCCGGTGGACCGGCTGCGCTCACACATGCGCATGGAAATGGCCAAGGACCGGCTTTCGGCGGAAGAGACCAACGCCGCACCGCTGCGGGCCTTCTATGCCACCGAAGAGGCCGAGGCCCGCAGCCGCTACGACCGCACGATCGCCGCGATCGAGCAGGTCTTCGCCCCCGAGGATCGCTTCCTGTGCCTCTTCGAGGATCTCTTTACCCCCGAGGGGATCGCCGCGCTGTCGGATTTCGCGCAGGTCCCGTCCGATCCATCGCAGGGCGGACAAGCGGTCAACGCGCGGGCCAAGGGCTCGGGCAGCCTCCCCGAGGATCTTCTGGCCGAGATCGCGGCGCATTACCGGCCTGCCTACGAGGCCGCGGCCGAGCGCCTGCCGCGGGTACGCGCGCTCTGGCCTTCGGCCCCCTACGCGCTCACCAGCGCATGAGGCCAAGCTCGACGAGCTGCTCCGGCCCCTCGTAGCGCACGGAATTCTCGTCGAGAAAGCCGTCCTCCACCCCGTCCATCTTCTCCAGAAGCTCGGCGTAGTAGCGATACTTGGCGGCGCCATTGGCATGTGCCCCCCAGGAGATTGCCCGCTCGATCTTTGCCGCGAATTCTGACGTATAGACAAAATGTGCCAGCGTCAGCAGGACGGTCTGCGAGGGCGGCTGGTTGGCGTTGTGGGTGTCGATCATGCCGCTGTGCTTGCTGCGCAGGACCATCGGGGTCTTGTGCCGGGCAGCCTTCTGGAAGCTCTGCGCCTTGCGCACCCGCGAGGGCATGTAGATGCGGTGCCAGCCGCGCCGCTCGACTTTCGGCTTGACCGAGTAGCGCTCGAACAACCGGGCGGTCTTGCTCTCGCCGACCAACTCCGCGCCCTGCGGCGACAGCTCCACCAGGCGCTCCGCCTGGAAATAGGGATAGGCCTCGAGCAGCCCGGCGAAGCTCTGCGGCAAAGGCCCCGCGAGCCCGCCCACCGAAGCCGGAAAGAACTCCACCACCGAGGCCACCGCCGCGGCCGCGCCCTCGGCCTTCAGCCGCGCGGCGATCTCCTGCAGCGAGCTCACCCCCGGAGGCAGGAAGAGGAACTCGTCGGCGTCGACATAGGTGACATAGCCGCCGTCCATCCACAGGTGCGGCAGGGCGATCTTGTAGAAGGTGCCGGCGCGCTGCATCCGCGGCGCCGCCCCCTCGAGCTGGATTTCGATCTCGTCGCCATAGGGCAGCCACATGCTCACGACGCAGCAGTCGGGCTGCGCCTCGAGCCACGCGTGCGTGCCGTCGTCGGAGCGGTCGTCGATGATCAGGAACTGCTCGGCCCCGATGCTGCGGTAATAGTCGAAGAACGCCGGGCAGAGGGCCATCTCGTTGCGGACGATCGAGAAGATCGTCAGCTTGTCCGGATCGACCGGGCGCGAGACGCTCTCCACCAGCTCGGCCACGCGATCGATTGTGTATGGCACCATGTCGAGCCCCCTCTTGCCGAGATCATCCGCAGCGCGCCGGCCCGCGGTGAGCGGCCCGCCTGCGCATCCGGGTCAGCCCAGTCCTAACGCCTGCCCCGCAAAAGCAAAAGGCCGCTCCGGAGAGCGGCCTTCGCAAAATCGTATCGAGACGCGGATCAGCGCTTCGAGAACTGGAAGCTGCGGCGTGCCTTGCGCTTACCGAACTTCTTACGCTCGACGACGCGGCTGTCGCGGGTCAGGAAGCCTGCGGCTTTCAGAGCGCTGCGCAGCGACGGATCGTAGAGCTGCAGGGCTTTCGAGATGCCGTGCTTGACTGCACCGGCCTGACCCGAGAGACCGCCGCCCTTGACGGTGGCGTAGACGTCGAACTGGTCTTCGACACCTGCGATGGTGAAGGGCTGGCGCAGGATCATCTGCAGCACGGGGCGGGCGAAGTACTTCGACTGCTCCTTGCCGTTCACCACGACCTTGCCGGAGCCCGGCTTGATCCAGACGCGGGCAACCGCGTCCTTCCGCTTGCCGGTCGCATAGGAACGGCCAAGCTCGTCACGGACGGGCTCGCGCGGGGTTTCAACGACTGCGGGTGCAGCTTCGATGCCGGCTGCGGCGCCGAGCTCTTCCAGGGAGTTGATCTGTTCGGCCATGATTACACCCGGGTGTTTTTCTTGTTCATCGACTTGACGTCCAGCACTTCAGGCGATTGCGCCTCGTGCGGGTGCGCCGCGCCTGCGTAGATGCGCAGGTTGGTCAGTTGCTTGCGCGACAGGCGGTTGCCCGGGAGCATACGCTTGACGGCCTGGAACACGACGCGCTCGGGGTGTGCACCCTCGAGGATCTGGGCCTTGGTGCGGGACTTGATGCCGCCCGGGTGGCCGGTGTGCCAGTAGAAGTTCTCTTCACGCTTCTTGCCGGTCATCTGCACCTTGTCGGCGTTGATGACGATGACATTGTCGCCCATGTCCATGTGCGGGGTGAAGGTTGCCATGTGCTTGCCGCGCAGACGCATGGCGATGATCGAGGCGAGACGGCCGAGAACGACGCCTTCCGCGTCGATCACGATCCACTTCTTCTCGATGTCTGCAGGAGTCGCAGAGAAGGTTTTCATCGTGGGTGCCCTTGAGCTGTTCAAATGGGGCCCGCCTGGGGGGCCCGAATTCCGATGGGCGGGTTATAAGCACGCCCGCGGCACAGTCAAGCACCATGGTTTTGCATTTATTTATTAATTTCAATCACTTGCAAAAACGGTATCATAATACCCCAAAGAATTCGACGCCGCGCCGGCCTCCCGCCCCGTTTCACACGAGGATTTGCTCCGGCGGATCGTCCAGCAATCGCCGCAGCCGCAGAATCGCCTGCTCGAATTCCGCCAGCGGCACCTGCCCGTTCATCCCGATGCGCACCGCATGCGGGGCAAAGGCATCGCGCAGGGCAAAATCTTCCGCCGCCCGCACCTGCACCCCCTTGGCCTCGGCCGCCATGCAAAAGGCGGCCGCCCGCCAGCCCGGCGGCAACCGCAGCCAGACAAAGGGCGCCTCCTCGCTCCAGCGCAGCTCATGGCCGCCGAGGATGTTGACGGTGCTGCGCACGTAGAGCGCGTTGCGCTCGCGCACCGCGCGGACGATCTGCCGGGTCTCCTGTCGCGACAGCAGATCGGCCACGAGGTCCGCAAGCGGCAGCGCGAGCCCGAAGAACCCGTATTCCGCCGCCCGCCGCAGGTCGGCGCGCCGGGCGCGCGGGGCGATCGCAAACCCCACCCGCAGCCCCGGCGTCAGCGTCTTGGAGATCGACGAGACGAACCAGCCCAGCTCGGGCAGCATCGCCCGGTAGGTCTCGCAGCGCGCCTGGCCGAGAAAGGTGCTGTCATCCTCAAGGATGTGCAGACCGCAGCCGCGCGCCACGTCGGCGATCTCGCGCCGCCGCTCGGGCGGGGTGACGATGGTGGTGGGGTTGTGCAGCGCCGGCGAGGTGCACAGCAGCTGCGCCTCATGCCTGCGCGCCAGGTCGCGCAGCGCATCGGGGCGGATGCCCTTCTCGTCCATCGGCACCGGCACCGGCTCGGCACGCAGCAGTTCGGCGGCGCGGCGGAACCCCGGATAGCAAAGCTCCTCGACAAGCACGACCGGCCGGCGCCCGCGCAGCACCGCCTGCATCACCAGCGAAATGCCGTTCTGCGCGCCGTGGCTGAGCACCAGGTCCTCGTGGTGAACCTGTCCCAGCGGCACATCCGACAGCCAGTCCAGCGCCACCTGCCGGGCCGGGGCGAAGGCGCGGCTGGTGGGGTAGTCCATCAGCCCCGGAGCCGGGCGCGCTGCGATACGCGCCAGGGCCTCACGCACCAGCCCTACCTGCCCGAGATCGGGAATGCGCCCGGTGAAAAGGCTCACCATACGGTCGCCGTTCTCGGCAACCTCGCGCGGACCGCTCTCGATCAGCAGCGGCGCGGCGCTCTCGGCCTCGCCGCGCACAAATGTGCCGCGGCCGACCTCGGCCAGCAGCGCATTCTCGTCGGTGAGGATTGTATAGGCCCGCGCCACCGTGCCGGGGGTCATGCCAAGGCGCCATCCCAGCTCGCGCACCGGCGGCAGCCGTGTCCCCGGCGGCAGTTTCCCCTGCGTGATGCCATCCCGCAAAGCGCTTGCGAGTACACGATATTTCGGGCCCGATGCCTGTTTCTCGAACAGATCGAAAATTGTATCGGTAACAATGTTTTGCTCGACGGTCATTTTTCCACAATGTATCAATTGGAGCATGAGATCAACATAATTGTACCGATACAAAACTGGAGACACACCGATGGCAGCCGCCGCACACGCCCCGCTCATTGCCTATCTCGACGCGCAGAAACCGCTGCCGCCGTTTGCAGCACTGGCGCTCCGCGTGGCGGTGGTTACCGCGCAGTGGTCGGAGCGTCGCCGCACACGCCGTGCGCTGATAGACCTCGACGACCACCTGCTGCGCGACGTCGGGCTCGAACGGCACGTCGCCCTGAGGGAGGCGCGTCGCAAGTTCTGGCAGGGCTGATCCCCGGACCTGACGGAACCTCTTCCCCTGGGCGCGAGGCATTCCCTCGCGCCTTTTTTATGCGCGCCCGGCGAGCGCCGCACTTACGGCGCTGCCGGACATGCGTATTTTCAGAAAGAAGAAGCCCGGAGGTCATCGCGAACCTCCGGGCTTCTTCTCTTTTTCAGGTACACCTCAGGGGCAGCAATGTGCCGCTCAGTGCCCGGCCAGGGCCTCGCGCAGCAGCGCCAGAACCGTCTCGCCCGGCACGTCGGCGGTGACAAAGGCGCGGCCGATGCCGCGGGCCAGGACAAAGCGGATGGCGCCGTCGAGCACCTTCTTGTCCTGCCCCATCAGATCGTAGAGCACTTCGGCCGAAGGCAGATCGCCGGGGATGTCCGACAGGTCGCGCTTCATACCCATCTCGGCGAGATGCGCGCGCAGCCGCGACGGATCCTCCTGCGGGCAGAGCCCGAGCCGCGCCGAGAGCTCGAAAGCCAGCGCGCAGCCGATCGCCACGCCCTCGCCGTGCAGCAGCCGGTCCGAATAGCCGGTCGCCGCCTCGAGCGCGTGGCAGAAGGTGTGCCCGAGGTTGAGCAGCGCCCGGTCGCCCTGCTCGGTCTCGTCGCGCACCACGATCTCGGCCTTCATCTCCACCGAGCGGGTCACCGCATGTTCCAGCGCCGCAGGGCGGCGGGCCAGCAGATCCTCGGCGCCCGCCTCGAGCCAGGTGAAGAACGTCGCGTCGCCGAGCAGGCCGTATTTGACCACTTCGCCGTAGCCCGCGAGAAAGTCGCGCGGCGTCAGCGTCTGCAGCACATCGATGTCCGCCAGCACCAGCGAGGGCTGGTGGAAGGCGCCGATGAGGTTCTTGCCCGCGGGCGAGTTGATCCCGGTTTTGCCACCGACCGAGCTGTCGACCTGCGCCAGCAAGGAGGTCGGGATCTGCGCGAAGCGCACGCCGCGGCGCAGGATGGCGGCGGCAAACCCCACGAGATCCCCAATGACCCCACCGCCGAGCGCCACCACGATGTCGCGCCGCTCGACCTTCTGCGCCAGCAGCCACTCGGTGACCCGCTCGAGCTGGGCCCAGCATTTGGTCGCCTCGCCCGGGGGCAGAAGCAGCGCCTCGCAGCTGATCCCAGCGGCGGCGAGCCCCGCCTTCAGCGCCGGCAGATGCGCCGCGGCAACGGTCTCGTCGCTGACCACGACGATCCGCTTGCGGGTGCCCAGCAGCGGCGCGATCTCTGACCCGGCGCGCCCCAGCAGCCCGCTGCCGATGCGCACATCATAGGCCCGCGCCCCCAGATCCACATGCACGGTCCCCGCCTGCATCGCCTCGTTCATCAGCTTTCCTCCAGCACGTCCGGGCGTGTCTTCAACGTCTCGATCACCTTGCGGGCCATGGCATCGATCGACAGGCCCTGCTCCGATTTCACCGCAAGATCCGCCAGCGCGTAAACCGGCACGCGCCGGTCGTAGATCTCGCTCAGGGTGGCCAGCGGATCGGGGGTACGCAGCAGCGGCCGGGTGTCCTTGTGGCGCACCCGCCCCCAGAGCACCTTGAGGTCGGCATCGAGCCAGACGGCAACGCCCTTCTCGGTGATCATGCTGCGGTTGCCCTCGGCCATATAGGCACCGCCCCCGGTCGAAAGCACCGCCGGGCGGGCGTCGAGCAGCCGCTCGATCACCTGGGATTCCTTGCGCCGGAAGAAGGCCTCGCCGTCGCGGGCGAAGATCTCGGCGATGGTCATGTTGGCCGCCTTCTCGATCTCGGCATCCGAATCGCGAAACGGCACATTCAGGGCAGAAGCCAAGGCCCGGCCGACCGCCGATTTCCCCGCCCCCATCATGCCCACAAGCACAACTGTCTTTTTCAACTTCGGGTTCAATCCCCTTGTTTCTCGGCCTTGCATCGCCAATTCTGCCTCCTGAGGCCGTGAATGACGTGTCACTGCCAAAAAGGCTAGGTATAAGTGACAAAAAACATGAGGCAGGACTACTGAGCATATGGGACGACTGTTCAAACCCCTTCTGATCCTTCTTCTCCTCGCGGCAATCGCGCTGGTGGCCTACGCCTATGTCGGGCCCTATTTCGGCGCGGACTTCTCGCCGCCACAAACGGAGATCCGCCAGCCCGTGGAGCTTGATGCGAACTAGGTTCCTCCTTTGCACGCTCGCTCTGGGCGTGCCGACGGCCCTCGCCGCCGAGGCCCCGCTTGCCGCCATCGACTGGCTCAAGCGCGACCCGGGGATGAGCGCGGCCCTGCCCCTGCCCGATCCCCGGCCGCAGGGCGGACGGGCCGTGCCGCACGCCGAGCGCCCGCGCCGCGACGAGCCCCCCGTGGCCGCCTCGGGCGGCACGCCCGACGTCGAGAGCGCGCCGCTCGAGGCCCCCAGCGCCGAGTCGGCGGGGCTCCTGTCGAGCGCGCTGACCGGGCTGCCGCGGACGCTCTGGTCGGGCTCCGACGCAGCCCAGCTCGCCGCGCTCATCGCGCAGACGGAACCCGCGGTGCCCGCGCTCTCGGCGCAGCTTCTGACGCTGCTGCTGGCCGAGGCGGATGCGCCCGCGGGCAATGGCTCGCTGCTGGTGGCGCGGATCGACCGGCTGATGGAGGAAGGCGCGGTCGATGCCGCGCTGGCGCTGGTCGAGCAGGCCGGCGGCAGTTCCAACCCCGAGATCTTCGCCCGCTGGCTCGACCTGTCGCTGCTCGCGGGCAACGACGACGAGGCCTGCCGCACCCTGGCGCGCAAGCCCTATCTCACCATGGACATCGCCACCCGCATCTACTGCGACGCGCGGATCGGCAACTGGGAACATGCGGTCACCGTTTACGGCTCTGCCGGGGCGCTGGGGCAGATCGGCGCGCGCGATGCAGAGCTGCTGGCGCGCTTCCTCGACCCCGAACTGGTCGATGCCTCCGAACCGCTCAACCCGCCAGCGCGGCCGACGCCGCTGGAATTTCACCTCTTCGAGGCCGTGGGCGAAGCGCTGCCCACCCAGCCGCTTCCGCGCATGTTCGCCGCCGCGGACCTGTCGGGCAACAGCGGCTGGCGGGCACAGATCCTCGCCGCAGAACGCCTTGCGCGGCGCGGCACGCTTTCCGAGAACCGCCTGCTGGGCATCTATACCGACCGCGAGCCCGCTGCCTCGGGCGGGGTCTGGGACCGCGTCGCGGCGGTGCAGGATCTCGAGGCCGCGCTGAACGCCGGGCGCGGCGATCTGATCGGCCCCGCCCTGCTCGCCGCCTGGCCGCAGATGCGCAGCGCCGGGCTGCTGGTGCCCTTCTCCGAGCTTTACGCGGCGCGGCTGCAGGGGCTCGACCTCGATCCGCGCGCCGCGGCGCTGGCGCAACGCGCCGCGCTGCTGTCGCCGGACTACGAGGAGGCTGCCCGCCGCCTGCCTGCGCGCAGCGGGCTGATCCGCGCGGTGCACGCCGTGGCGCAAGGCGAGATGCCCGACACCGTCCCCCTCGCCCCCGCCGCCCAGGCCATTGTCGAGGCCTGGCGCCCGGATGCCGAGGTGCCGCCGGAGCTGGCCAGCCTGCTGCGTGACGGCAAGTTGGGCGAGGCGATCCTGCGGGCCATCGCGCTTTTCCAGTCCGGTGCCGAAGGCAACCACGCCGATCTCACCGGTGCGCTGGCGACGCTGCGCCGGGTGGGGCTCGAGGACACGGCGCGCCGCGCCGCCATCCAGCAGATCCTGCTTTCGGACGAAGGCGCACCGCTGTGAGCGCCGCCAACTGGGTTTCGGCCTTCCTCGAGGCGCAGGCCGCCGAGCGCGGCGCCGCGGACAACACGCAGGCCGCCTACGCCCGCGATCTCGCGTCCTTCACCGGCTGGCTGGCGGCGCGCAAGCGCGACCTTGCCAGCGCACAGCGCGGCGACGTCGAGGACTACCTGGTCGCCTGCGAAGCCGAGGGGCTTGCGGTCTCGACCCGCGCGCGTCGGCTCTCGGCGATCAAACAGCTCTACCGCTTCGCCTTCGAAGAGGGGCTGAGGGCCGACAACCCGGCAGTGCAGATCGCCGGTCCGGGCCGCCCCAAACGCCTGCCCAAAACGCTCTCGACCGAAGAGGTCGACCGGCTGCTCGAGGCCGCCGAGTCTCATGGCCGCAGCGCCGACGACCGGATGCGCAACACCTGCCTGATGCAACTGCTCTATGCCACCGGCATGCGGGTGAGCGAGCTGGTCACGCTGCCGCTCTCGGCGGCACGGGGCGATCCGCGCATGCTGCTGATCCGTGGCAAGGGCGGCAAGGAGCGCATGGTGCCGCTCTCGCCGCCGGCGCGCGTGGCGCTGGCCGAGTGGCTGAACCGGCGCGATGCGCAGGAAACGCTCAAGAAGACCGAGGGCAAGCCCGCCTCGAGCTTCCTCTTCCCGTCGCGCGGCAAGGCCGGGCATCTGACCCGCCATGCCTTCTACATCATGATCAAGGATATTGCCGTGGCGGCGGGCGTCTCGCCGGCCAAGGTCACCCCGCACACGCTGCGCCACGCCTTCGCGACGCATCTTCTGGCCAATGGCGCCGATCTGCGCGCCATCCAGACCTTCCTCGGTCATGCCGATGTGGCGACCACCGAGATCTATACCCATGTTCTCGAAGAGCGTCTGCGCGAGCTTGTGCTCGACCATCACCCGCTCGCCCGGGACTGACGCCGCCGCAGCGCGCTTCGCCATGTCTCTACGATAGGAGCCCGCCGCGCCCTTGCTTCCAGGCGGGAATATCCCGGGTGTGCGGGGGCCGAGCCCCCGCTTGCCGAACCTCTGGGATCAGGCGTGCACCTCGGTGTAGGTGCCTTCGCCAGCCAAGATGCCCCGGAAGCCGCCCGGCTCGTTCAGCGAGAAGACGATCAGCGGCATCTTGTTGTCGCGCGCCAGCGCGATGGCCGAGGCGTCCATCACCTTGAGGTTGTCGCGCAGCACATCGTCGTAGGAGATGCGGTCATAGCGCTTGGCCTCGGGGTTGGTCTTGGGATCGCAGTCGTAGATGCCGTCGACGTTCTTGCCCATGAAGATCGCCTCGCAGGCCATTTCGTTGGCGCGCAGCGACGAGGCGGTGTCGGTGGTGAAATAGGGGTTGCCGGTGCCCGCGGCAAAGATGCAGACCCGCTTCTTTTCGAGGTGGCGCACGGCCCGGCGGCGGATGTAGGGCTCGGCCACCTCGTCCATGCGGATCGCCGAGATCACCCGGGTGAAGACGCCCAGTTCCTCGAGCGCCGACTGCATGGCGAGCGCGTTCATCACCGTTGCCAGCATGCCCATGTAGTCGGCGGTGGTGCGCTCCATGCCCTGCGCCGAGCCGGCGAGGCCGCGGAAGATGTTGCCGCCACCGATCACCATGCAGATTTCGACACCCATGTCGTGCACCGACTTCACTTCGCGCGCGATGCGCTCGACGGTCGGCGGGTGCAGACCGTAGCCCTGGTCGCCCATGAGCGCCTCACCCGAGATTTTCAGCATCACACGCTTGAAGGTGGTTTGGGGCTGCTCGGTCATGTTGCGCTCCGTCTGTGCACGATCCAAATTGCGGCTATATGTGACCGAAAACATCCGCGCCTGCAATGCTGAGCGCCCCCGCAAGAAAGGATCGCCGGTGGCTGATCTGGTGAAACAATATGCGCCCGATCCGAGCCTTCCGGTGCTGATCGCGGGGCCCACCGCCAGCGGCAAGTCCGCGCTGGCGCTTGAAATCGCCGAATCTGCGGGGGGCGTCATAATCAATGCCGACGCGATCCAGGTCTTCGACGACTGGCGCGTGCTGACCGCTCGTCCCCCGGTAGAAGATGAGGCGCGAGTGCCGCACCTGCTCTATGGTCACGTGCCGGGCAGTCATGCCTATTCGGTGGGCGACTGGCTGCGCGATCTGCAACCGCTCCTTGGCGGGGCGCGGCCGATTATCGTCGGCGGCACGGGGCTTTACTTCTCGGCGCTGACCGAGGGCTTGGCGGCGATTCCCGAGACCCCGTCCGAGGTCCGCGCCCGCGCCATGGCCCGGCTGGAGGCCGGGGAGCTGCAGGCCATGGTTGCAGAGCTTGATCCCGAGAGCCGCGACCGCATCGATTGCCACAACCCGATGCGGGTGCAGCGCGCTTGGGAGGTGCTGACCGCCACCGGGCGCGGAATCGCGGCCTGGCAGGCCGAGACGCCGCCACCGCTGCTGCCGCTGGCGCAGGTTCAGCCGATCCTTTTCGACGTGCCGAAGGATTGGCTGAACGCGCGCATCGCGCGGCGCTTCCGGCTGATGGTCGAGGGCGGCGCCCTCGACGAGGCCCGGGCCAACCAGGAGAGCTGGCACCCCGCCCTTCCCTCGGCCAAGGCCATCGGCGCGGCCGAACTGATCGGGCACCTGCGGGGCGAGCTGAGCTTGGACGAGGCGGTGGAGCGCGGCGCGATCCTCACCCGGCAATTCGCCAAGCGCCAGCGCACCTGGTTCCGCGCACGGATGAAGGACTGGCCACGCCACTGCCCCGCGGAGGCGCTGGCATGACACCGCGACGCAGCGGCGGACCGGCCTGCCGGAACCTCGGGTTTCACTGCGCAGCGATCGCGTTAGTCGATTGACGTAGCGTTGCAATTGATGCGCAATGGGCGGGCAGATGACCGCAGAACGAGCGAAGGGGAAACGCAGATGAGCCGAGGCCGCAACGCGCAGTGCATCCACCCCGCGGTGCGGCAGGAGCTTTGCGATTTCCGGCAGGGCCTCGTGACGCGAAGAGAGTTTCTCACCCGGGCAACGGCGCTCGGCACCTCGGCCGTGATCGCGCGCGGCATGGTCGGCATGGCCGCCGCTGAAGAGACCCCCTCCGAGGCACCGCCGGGCAGTACGCTGCGCATCCAGATGGAGGTGCGCCCGCTCAAGGATCCGCGCACCTACGACTGGTCCGAAATCGCCAATATCTCGCGCGGGTGGCTCGAATACCTCGTCGAATATAACCGCGATGGCAGCCTTCGCGGCATGCTGCTCGAGAGCTGGGAGGCCAGCGAGGACGCCGCGCAGTACCTGCTGCATGTCCGCCCCGGCGTGACCTGGACCACCGGCGAGCCCTTCACCTCGGGCGACGTGGCGCGGCTCATGGGCTATTGGTGCGACCGCAGCGTCGAGGGCAACTCGATGGCCGGGCGGCTTGCCGCCCTTGGCGATCCGCAGACCGAGCGGCTGGCCGAAGGCGCGGTGGAAGTCCTCGACGATCTGACCCTGCGCCTCAACCTCGCCTATCCGGACGTGGCGATCATGGCGGGCCTGTCGGACTATCCCGCCGCCTGCGTCCACGCGCGGCACGATCCGGCGACCATGCTCACCGACCCCATCGGCACCGGCCCCTACCTGCCCGAGGAGCTGGTCCCCACCCAGCGCGCCGTGCTGGTGCGTAACAAGGCCCATGCCTGGTGGGGGACCGAGGCCGACGGCTGGGGCGGCGCCACGCTCGAGCGGATCGAGTTCCTCGACTATGGCACCGATCCGGCCTCTTGGCTCGCCGCGGCCGAAAGCGGCGAGATCGACATGCTCTACGAGAACGTCGGCACCTTCATCGAAGTGGCGGATCTTCTGGGCTGGCAGCGCTCCGAGGTGGTCACCGGCGCGACAGTGGTGCTGCGCGGCAACCAGCAGGCGCTGGTGGACGGCCGCGCTGCCTATGCCGACAAGCGCATGCGCAAGGCGCTCCAGCTTGCCATCGCCAACGATATCGCGCTGGAACTCGGACACGCCGGGCTTGGCACTGTGGCCGAGAACCACCACGTCGCGCCGATCCATCCAGATTATGCCGAGGTCGGCCCCACCGAGTACGACCCCGCCCTCGCCCTGCCGCTGGCGCAGGAGGCGGGCTTCGGCGATCTCGAGCACGAGCTGGTCACGCTCGACGACGGCTTCACCCGGCGCACCGGTGACGCCTGCGCCGCCATGCTGCGCGACGCAGGGTTCAAGGTGAGCCGCAAGGTGCTGCCCGGTTCGGCCTTCTGGCAGGAGTGGAAGGACTACCCGCTGTCGATCACCGAGTGGAACCACCGTCCCCTGGGCATCCAGGTGCTGGCGCTGGCCTACCGCAGCGGCGAAGCCTGGAACGAGACCGGATACGCCGATGCCGAATTCGACGCCATGGTGGCCGAGGCGCTGACCATCGCCGATGCCGAGGCCCGCAAGGAGATCATGGCCCGCATCGAGCGCAAGCTGCAGCAGGACGCGGTGATCGTGCAGCCGTTCTGGCGCTCGCTCTACCGCCACGTCCGGCCCGGCGTGCTCGGGGCCGAGATGCATCCCTCGTTCGAAATCCACCTCTACAAGCTCGCGCTGGAGGTCTGAAGCTCGGCGGAGGGTTGCCAAGCGCCGCTGCCAAAGATGACAGCCGCGCGCTTCTCCGGCAGGCTACCGCCCGGAGGCAAGGCCGCATTTCAGCCCCTGGGAGGACACCTGCATGCTGACGCTCTACCATGCGCCGCGCTCGCGCTCGACGCGCATTGTTCAATTGATCCGCGACATGAGCATCGAAGAGGATGTCGACCTCCGGATCGTGCAGATCCCGCGCCAGGACGGTTCGGGCGGGCGCGACCCCGACAATCCCCACCCCGAGGGCAAGGTGCCGACGCTGGTGCACGACGGTGCGCTCATCCGCGAGAGCAACGCGGTGATGCTCTATCTGACCGACCTCTATCCCGAGAGCCCCATGGGCCGCCCCGTCGGCCACCCGTCGCGCGGCGCCTACCTGTCCTGGTTGGCCTGGTACGGCAATGTCTTCGAGCCGGTCTACGTGCTGCAGGTCGCCGGGGTCTCGCATCCGATCACCCAGGTCACCTTCCGCGACGTGCCCGAGGCGGTGGCGCGGCTCTCGGAGGCCTTGGCCGAAAAGGACTGGCTGGTGGACGACCAGATCAGTGCGGCGGATCTTCTGGTGGCCTCGACCTATGGCTGGTTCCACGACCTCGTCCCCGACGATCCACGCATCAAGGACTGGGTCGCGCGCTGCCTGTCCCGCCCGGCCGTGACCTCGGTCATCGAAGAGGAGATGGCGCGCTGAGGGGTCAGTCCTCGAGCAGGTCCTCGTAGCGCGCGTCGGTCAGCGTCTTGAGGAAGGCCACCAGCGCATCCACGCGCTTGTCGTCGAGCGCGGGCCCGTCGGTCAGCTCGGGCGCAAGGTTCTCTGCGACCTCGGGGGGACCGAAGGGCGCGCCGGTCTCGGGGTTGATCTTCCGCGCTTCGTTGCGGGTGTTGTAGCTGTTGTAGAAGAGGATCACCGTCCGCAAATCCTCGAAGACCCCGTTGTGCATATAGGGCGCGGTGACCGCGACGTTGCGCAGCGTCGGCGTGCGGAAGGCGCCCCGCAGGGTCTCGTCCGCCGGGCCGCCATCTTCGGTCAGATGCGCGTTCTGCAGCAGCCCGCCGTCGATGAAGCCGTCCTCGGAGCCGTTCGACCCCCGCAGCGCGCTGTTCGCCGGAACGCCAAGGTTGTGGAAGCGGTAATCCGAGAAGGTCTCGGCAGGGTCCACAGCGCTGCGCCGAAGCTGGTGGCACTGGTTGCAGTTGGTGAACTGCTGCGAGAAGAACAGCAGCCGTCCGAGCTCTTCCTGCTTAGTCAGTTCGGCCTCGCCGCGCAGGAAGCGGTCGTATTTGGAATCGAAAGGCGCGAACTCGGGCCGCCGCTCGAATTCGGCGATGGCGTGGGTCATGGCGGCATAGCCCGCCTCGGGATCGTCCAGCGTGCCGGGACCGAAGAGCGCGCCGAAGGCGGCCACGTAGTCCGGGTTCTCGCGCAGGCGTGCCACCACCTCGGACTTGTCCCCCATGCCCATCTCGGCGGGGTTGAGCGGCGGGCCGCCCGCCTGCTCCTCCAGCGTCACCGCGCGCCCGTCGTGGAAGAGACCGCCGCGCCAGCGGCCGTCCTCGTCACGCGCCAGTTCGGGCACATGCGCGGCATAGCTCACCGTGGGCGCATTGCGGTCGCCGAGCGAGGCGCCATCATCGCCGATGGAGGCGGCGCCGCGCGGGTCGGCAAAGGCATAGGCCGGATCGTGGCACGTGGCGCAGCTCTGCGAGCGAGTCTTCGACAGGTTCGCGTCGAAGAAGAGCGCCTCGCCGAGCGCATCCATGCTGTCGAACCCGGACGAGGCCGCGGACACGCAGGCCAAACCCAGCCCGCCCACACCAAGCGCAAGAACGGTGGCGGACGCAAGAATGGCGGCATGACGCATAAGGAACTCTCCTGTGGACCTGTCAGCGGGGCTCGGCGGTGTCGATCCGACCAGTCTGGCCCTGCGCCAAGCGCAGTTCCATGATCGGGATCAAATCCCTAGCCTTTATGTCAGGCATATCAGGCAAAGGCCTCCCTGCGTCAAGGGAGGCGGAGGTCACCGGGGCCTGCCGGATAGGGTTACCGGCCCCAGATCACCTTCACGTAGTTCATCGTCTCGCGGTACGGCGGGATGCCCCCATGCTTCTCGACGGCGCCCGGCCCGGCATTGTAGGCCGCCAGCGCCAGCTGCCAGGAGCCGAACTTGCGGTATTGCTGGATCAGGTAGCGCGCCCCGCCCTCGAGGTTCTGGGCCGGGTCATGCGGATCGACCCCGAGCTTGCGCGCGGTGAACGGCATGAGCTGCGCGAGGCCGATGGCCCCTTTGTGCGACAGCGCCTTCGGATTGAATCCGGATTCCTGCTGGACGAGGCGCAGGAAGAGGTCCTCGGGCACGCCGTGCCGCCGCGCCGCCTGTCGGGCGAGATCGGCGTAGGGGCCACGATAGCTGCCCCGATAGCTCGGCACCGCGCCCTCGTTGCCGCCCATGGGGCCCCATTTCGTCGGGGTCACCACACGGCTCGGCTGCAGTCGCACCGAGCTGTTGTATTGCTGAGACGCGCGCCCATCGAGCACGTTGGTCTGCTTGGAGAAGAGCCGTACCCGGCTCTTGGATGAAAGCACCTCTGCCGAGACCGAAGTCCCCGACAACACCAGAGCACACACCACTCCGGCCAGCGCCCGCGTTGCGTAATTGCGCATCACGTCCCTGTCCCGCTTCACTGTTCCCTTGTCGCCCGACTATACAGATAAATTGACCCTAGGCCAGCTTGCCGGACACCCTCCTACCGGCGGATTTCCGCGCGACATTGAGCGCTTGGGCACATCGGGCCCGTGGTGTAGACCTGTGCAAACACTCCGCCTGCGGGGATTCGCAGACGTGCGAAAATCCCTGTCAGGCACAGGAAATCGCGCCGTCTGGGCAACAGGCGGCGACCAGACAAACGACCAGACGAAACGACCAAGAATAAGGGGATGACATGGCCGGCTCCGTGAACAAGGTGATCCTGGTAGGCAATCTCGGTGCGGACCCCGAGGTGCGCACCTTCCAGAACGGCGGCAAGGTCTGCAACCTGCGCATCGCCACCTCAGAGAACTGGAAAGACCGCAACACCGGCGAGCGCCGCGAGCGCACCGAGTGGCATTCGGTCGCGATCTTCAGCGAGCCGCTTGCGCGGATCGCCGAGCAGTACCTTCGCAAGGGCTCCAAGGTCTATATCGAGGGCAAGCTCGAGACCCGCAAGTGGCAGGACCAGTCCGGCCAGGACCGCTACACCACCGAGATCGTGCTGCGCCCCTTCGGCGGCGAGCTGACCTTGCTCGACAGCCGCCAGGGTGGCGGCGGCGGTGACTTCGGCGGCGGCTCGGGTGGCAGCTACGGCGGTGGCTCGGGCGGCGGTGGCTATGGCGGCGGCAACGAGGGCGGCTACGGCGGCGGTTCGGGCGGCGGCTACGGCGGCGGCGCGGGGGGTGGCGGCTCGCGCGACATCGACGACGAGATCCCGTTCTGAGGCGTGTTTCCCACGGATGCGATCTCGCATCCGGGACACCGGAAATACGAAAGGGCTGGCCTGCGCCAGCCCTTTCTCTTTTGCATAAGGCCCCTCGGACCTTTGCGAGCCTGCGGCCTACACCGGGTTGATCAGCTCACCGACCCTTCCAATGAGCACATCCAGATCGAAGGGCTTCTGCACGATCTCGACGTCCGCCGCAGGCAGCTCGCCCCCGAGCGCCGCGCTCTCGTCATAGCCGGTGACGAAGACGACCTTGAGCCCCGGCAGCTCGGCGCGGGCGGCCTCGGCCAGCTGGCGCCCGTTCATCCCGCGCGGCAGCCCCACATCGGTGAGCAGCAGATCGACCTGAGGCGTCCGCGCGAGCGCCTCCAGCGCCTCGGCCGCCGTGCCGGCCTCGAGCACGGAGTACCCCCGGTCCCGCAGCGCATCCACGACCACCATCCGCACCAGGACCTCGTCCTCGACCACGAGCACCGTCTTTTCCGGCGCCGCGGCCAGCGCGGTATCGCCGCGTTCTTCGGCGTCCTGCTCCACCTCGACAGCCTCGAAGCTCCTCGGCAGGTAGAGGCTCACCACCGTACCCGCGCCAACCTCCGAAGTGATCTCGGCCGCGCCGCCGGACTGCTGGGCAAACCCGTAGACCATGGACAGGCCCAGCCCCGTGCCCTCGCCCATCGGCTTGGTGGTGAAGAAAGGCTCGAAAGCCCGGTCGATCTGCTCGGCGGTCATGCCGCTGCCGGTGTCAGACACGCTGATGCGCAGGTAGTCCCCCGCCTCGAGACCCATGCTCTTTGCCTTGGTGCGCGCCATGCTCTGGTTCGAGAGGTGGATCGTCAGGCTGCCGCCCTCGGGCATGGCGTCGCGGGCGTTGATGCAGAGGTTCAGCAGCGCGTTCTCGAGCTGGTTCTGATCGACGAGCGACAGCCAGGGGTTCGCGTCGGCGGTTGTCCTCAGCTCGATGTGCGGCCCGACCGTGCGCTGCACCAGGTCGACCATACCGGCGCAGAGCTGCACCACATCGGTCGGCCTGGGGGCGAGGGTCTGCTTGCGGGCGAAGGCCATGAGCCGCTGCGTGAGGTTCGCTGCGCGACTCGCCGCGTTCCGGGCCGCCGACAGATATCGCCCGATCTCGTCGAGGCGCCGTTCTGACAGCCGCGCACCGGCCATCTCGACCGAGCCGGCGACCGCCGCCAGAAGATTGTTGAAGTCATGCGCCAGCCCGCCGGTGAGCTGGCCGACCGCCTCCATCTTCTGGGCGTGGCGCAGCTCTTCCTCCCGCGCCATCAGCGCGGCGGTCTGTTCCGACACCCGGCGTTCAAGGGTCTCGTTGAGTCGGAAAAGCTCGGCCGTCACCCGGTCGCGCTCGGCCTCGACCTCGCGCCGGCGGCTGACATCCATCAGCACCCCGGAAAAGGACTCGGACTTGCCGTGAGCATTGAGCTCGACCCGCCCGCTCGCTTCGATCCAATGATACTTGCGGTCCTCGCGCAGAACACGGAATTGATCGAAATAGGACCCACCCTCGCGCAGCGCCGCCTCGATATCCGAGATCAGCCGCGGCTTGTCCTCGGGATGAACGTTCTCGACCAGGTCGTCGAGCTTGAGATCGCCAAGCTCGGTGACCTCGCGCAGCCCCATGGCCGAGGCGAGCGCCGCGTCGACGGTGAAGACGTCCCGGGGGACATCCCAGACCCAGGTGCCGACGATCGCCCCGGCCTCGAGCGCGAGGCCGACGCGGCGTTCGCTCTCGCGCGCGAGCTTCTCGCTGGCCCGGATCTCCGCCTCGGCACGTTTGCGGTTGGTGACGTCACGAAAGAGCACCGCGACCTGCCCGAGGCTCTTGGGCTCGACCCGCCGCGCCGAGACCTCGATGAACCGCCCAACCTCGGAGAAACTTCTTTCGAACCGGATTGGCGCGCCATGTTCCAGCACGTCGCCGTAGATCTTCACCCATTGCCGCCCGTCGTCGGGTGCAACATCAAAGACGGTTTTCCCGACGATCCCCTTGATGCCGGTATGACGCTCGTAACCCGAATTCGCTTCGATATGCATGTAGTCCGACAGTGGCCCATCCGGCCCGTCGATGAACTGGATGATGCAGAAGCCGTCGTCTATCATCTCGAAGAGCGCCTGGCGACCGGCCTCGCGCGCGTCACCCTGGGTCGGCGCCCTCTCCGGCTCGAGAACCGGTGCCGGCTTTCTACTCTTGATAAACGGCAGGCGCATCGCGGTGTCCGACATGTCAGGGAATATACCTCTTGCAATATAGAGGGGGTCCCTGCCGCGCAAAGGCCGCCCACGGGCAAACCTGGCCCGAACGTCATGAAATCCGTGGCTGACTTCGGGGAAACGCGACGACACCGCGCCCCAGTCGGGCGGGCGATTGCGATGGAAAGGTAAGACGCGGCGAAGCGCGGATGTCCCGGCGCCCCTGCCAGAGCCCGAAGTTATCCTAACGGTATCTCGCGACCTGAGCTACCATGGCGTGATCTATTGATTGATTTAGCAACTTGGGGGACCGCATTCATGGAAGGTATTGCAGCAATAATCGTTCAGGCGATCGCGGGTATGGTCGGAGGCGGCGTGGCCGGTCAGCTCGTGAAGACCGTCGGCATGGCGGTGCTTCCAAAGCTCCTTTCCGGCGCCATCGGCGGCATCCTCGGCGGTTCCGCCATCGGTGCGATCCTCGGTGGCGGCGATCCGACCGCGGCCGCCGATGCGGCCACCGCCGCGGGCGGCCTCGACATCGGCGCGCTGATCAGCCAGCTTCTGGGGGGCGCCGCCGGGGGCGGTGTTCTGACCGCGATCGTCGGCCAATTCCTCGGCAAAAAGTAAGTCGCATCGAGGCGCGGGTCCGGCACGGCAGACGGGTCCGCGCCGAGGCGCAGAGGCTCCACCGCAGGCGCAGATCCACGCGCAGACACGGCCGCAGACAGGGACTGCGAGACCGCAGAGCGCGCCGGCACGGGCGCAAGGCCGGAACGACGCAGGCGATCCCTTTTGCCGCGGATCCGGCCAGAGCCTTGAAGACCAAGGCCGCGCGCCCCATAACTCTCTGAACACTCTTGAACATGAAAAGACGGACGTATGGACGCCCCTGCCACCGGAACACTCGACGCGGCCTTCTGGATGACCTCCGCCGCGATCCTGCTGCTCATTCTCTTCTCGGCTTTCTTCTCCGGCTCCGAGACCGCGCTGACCGCCGCCTCGCGCGGGAAACTGCGCGCCGCCATGGACCGGGGCTCGCGCGGCGCCGCGCTGGCGCTGAAGATCACCGAGGACAACGAGCGGCTGATCGGCTCGGTGCTGCTGGGCAACAACCTGGTCAACATCCTTGCCACCTCCCTCGCCACGGCGCTGTTCACCCGGCTGCTCGGCGATGGCGGCGTGGCGATGGCGACGCTGATCATGACCTTCCTCGTGCTGATCTTCGCCGAGGTGCTGCCCAAGACCTACGCCATCACCAACCCCGAGGCCGCGGCCGCCACCGTGGCCCCGCCGATCCGTCTGGTCATCCTGATCTTCTCGCCCGTGGTGGCGGCGATCCGTGCGCTGGTGCGGGTGCTGCTCAAGCTCATCGGCGTACAGACCGACCCCGACAGCCAGATCCTCGCCGTGCGCGAGGAGATCGCCGGGGCGCTGCAGCTCGGCCACTCGGAAGGCGTGGTGGAAAAGGAAGACCGCGACCGCATTCTCGGCGCGCTCGATCTGGCCGAGCGCACGGTCGAGGAGATCATGCTGCACCGCTCGGGGATCGAGAGCATCGACGCCGAAGCCGAGCCGCGGGCGATCCTGCAGCAGTGCCTCGACAGCAACCACACCCGCCTGCCCGTCTACCGCGGCGAGCCCGAGAACATCATCGGCATGGTGCACGCCAAGGACCTGCTGCGCGCCATGTATGACACCATGGCGCAGGCTGGCGAGCGCGGCTTCGCGGCGCTCGACGACTTCCGCATCACCGAGGTGATGATGAAGCCCTACTTCGTGCCCGACACCACCACGCTCGCCGACCAGATGCGCAACTTCCTGCGCCGCCGCACGCACTTCGCGCTGGTCGTGGATGAATATGGCTCGCTCGAGGGGCTGATCACCCTCGAGGATATCCTCGAAGAGATCGTTGGCGAGATCGCCGACGAGCACGATCCCGACGCCGAGCATCAGGTCAGCGCCGGCGAAGATGGCTGGTTCTGGCTCGATGGCGCGATGACCATCCGCGATCTCAACCGGGCCGCCGACTGGTCGCTGCCCGACGACGAGGCGAACACCATCGCCGGCCTCGTCATTCACGAGGCGCAGATGATCCCCACCGTCGGCCAGCGCTTCAGCTTCCACGGCTTCCGCTTCGAGGTTATGGAGCGCGAGAACAACCGGATCACCCGGCTGCGGGTGCGGCCCGTGGAGCCTCTGCCGGCGTGACCGGCACATCGGCGGCAGGGTCGATCGGCAGCTCGGCCTCGAGCACGTAGCCGCCCGGCTCGCGCCGCTCGAGCACCGTGCCGCCCACCTGGCTCACCGCCGCCTCGAGCAACCGCGCGCCGAGCGCGGACGAGGCCAGCGCGTCGAGGGTGGAGCCCGGCTCGGGGCCGGTGCCGTTGTCGCGGCAGGTGAAGAGGATCCGGTTCACCCCGGCCGGGCGCATCTCGAAGCGGACCACCGGCGCGGCGTCGCTGTCATGAAAGGCATATTTCATCGCATTGGCGGCGAACTCGTTGGCGACCACGCCAATCGAGGCGGCAACCCGCGATTCCACCTCGATGCGGGGCACGTCGACCTCGAAACGCACCTCTGAAGGCGCATGACGCTGCAGCAGCGTGGCGACGCGCGAGAGGTACGTGTCAAGCCGCACGAAATGCATCTTGGACGTCAGGTTCAACTCGGCATGCAACTGCGAGACCGAATCCACCCGCCGCGCGATGGCGTCGAGCGCGTCGCGGGTCTCGGGCTCGGCCGAGCGGGCGCGGTAGAGCCGGATGGTCGAGGCCACGGTCTGCAGCGAGTTCTTCACCCTGTGGTCGATCTCCTCGCGCAGGATCTCCTTGTTGTGCAGGGCGCGTTGCAGGTCGAGTTGACGCATGACCTGCCCGGCCATGACCTTGAGCAGCTTGCGCTGCTGGGCGGTCAGTTGGCGCGGCCTGTGGTCGAGCACGCAGAGCGTTCCGATGGTATGGCCGCTGCGGGTCACCAGCGGCGCCCCGGCGTAGAAGCGCATGGACGAAATCGGCCCGCAGCAAAGCGGGTTGTCGGCACTGCGCAGGTCGAGCAACGTGTCCTCGATCTCGAGGATCTCCTCCGACAGGATCGCATGGGAACAGATCGATTGCTCGAGCGGCGTCTGGCCCGGATCCATTCCGAAACGCGCCTTGAACCATTGCCGGTGCTCATCGACGAGGCTGATCAGAGCGACCGGCACCTCGAGCAGCGAGGCAAGCAGTTCCACCACCTCGTCGAAGGCCGGATCGGGAGCGCTGTCGAGCACGCCAAAGCTGCGCAGCTCGGCAAGACGTTCGAGCTCATCATCCGATTTCCGTGCGAGTACCATTGTCCGAAATTGCCCCTTTTCACCGGAACCTGCGAGGCGCTGGGGGCGCGTGCCGCAGGCAGTCTCTCAGACATAGTAGCAGGCAAGGTACCGCCAAGGCCATTGTGCCTCCCGTTCGTCCATCACGCCGCCAGAACCGCGCATTCCCCGGCGAGTTTACACATTTTTTGTGAATTTGTTGCTTAAGCTTGCGCGTCAGACCACCCCGCTTCACCCGTTTCCCCGCCCGCCGACCGCGCCTGCGGGATCACGCCGGACCTGCCGGACCGCCGAGAAAGCCCGTCGGGGTATCTGGCTTTGCTGTATAAGGAGTTCCATGGGAGGAATCGCTGTTTTGATTCCCGCCGCCGGCGCAAGCAGTCGGATGCGCGGGGCCGACAAGCTGCTGAAGCAGGTCGGCGGCCGGGCGCTTCTGCGCCGTCAGGCCGAGGAAGCGCTGCGCGCGGCCAACCACGTGACGGTCACCCTGCCCGATCACGACCATCCGCGCGCCGCCGCGCTGGCAGGTCTGCCAGTGCAACTTGTTGCCGTCCCGGATGCCTGCCACGGCATGTCCGCCTCGCTGCGGCGCGGGGTCGGCATGCTGCCACCCGGGATCGACGCGCTGATCGTCTTGCCCGCCGACATGCCCGAGCTGACGTCCGAGGATATCCTCAAGCTCGTGCGGGGCTTTCGCGCCATGCCGCAGCCAACGCTGCAGCAGGGCTGTGCGGAAGATGGCACGCCGGGGCACCCGGTGCTGTTCCCGGCCGATTGCTTCTCGGCGATGCAGATGCTGGACGGGGACGAGGGCGCGCGCAGCGTGCTCGCCGCCAACCGCAACCGGCTGCGCCGCGTGGCCCTGCCGGGGAACCGCGCGCTGATCGACCTCGACACGCCAGAGGCATGGCGGGACTGGGAACAACGCCAGGACGCGCTTGACCCCTGCTGAGCCGCGGCCTCCGCCCAATGCGCAAGAAAGAACCCCGGGACGCGCCGCGCCCCGGGGTCTGTGGTACGCCGCAGCGCCGCCCCACCAGCGACGCCGCGACGAGCTGCATCCTTTGCGGCCTCCCGTTCAGCCGACCTGTCAGACGACCAGTCAGCCGACCAGCAGTTGCGCCTCGTGCTTCTTCAGCGAGCGACGGGCTGCGCCATAGGCCTGCAGGCCCTCGGCATGCTCAAGCTCCGGGAAGAGTGCAAAAATCTCTTCGCGTTGCGCGTCGCCTATGCCCTTGAGCGTGTAGTCGCCGGGCTGGAAGCTCTCGGTCCAGGCGCCGTTCGACAGCACCACCTCGTGCTGGTCGAACATGAAGTGGATGTAGGCGACGCCCGTGGTGTCGACCTCGTCCACGCCCTTGAGCCCGGTCAGATGCTTGGCGGCCGCGAGAACCTCGCGCTCTTCGAAGTAAAGCGCAGTGCGGTCATTGGCGACCAGAACGCGGTGGTTCGGCGAGACCAGCAGGTCATGCTCCGGAAGGTTCTTGCCGAGCGCACCTTTCTGGATCAGCACCGGGCGCAGATGCGGCTGGCGGGCCAGTTCGAAGCCGGTGAGTTCCTTGCGGCCGACCCAGCGGATCTCCTGGATGCCGTTGTCGCGGGTGATGACGCGGTCGCCGACCTTGAGGTCCTCGACCAGGCGCTCGCCCTGCGGCGTGGCGATCAGCGTGCCCGGGGTGAAGCAGGGCATCACCTCGACCGTGACATAGGCGGTGTCGGTGCCGCCGTGGCCATCGTCGATGGTGTAGGAGAAGGCATCGTAGCCGGTGAAGCCCTCTTCGGCGGTGTAGGACACGGTGCCGTCATCGTTGAGCGTGGCGGTGCCGTTGGTCGGCTCGCCGATGCTGGTGACGGTCAGCGTATCGCCATCGGCGTCGCTGTCGTTCTCGGTCGGGTCGAAGGTCGCCGTCGCGCTGCCGGTGGTGTGGTAAAGATCGTTCAGCGCGTCGGGCGGGGTGTTCTCGCCATCGGTCGGCGTGGTCGGGATCCCGGTGTTGACCGTGACGGTGCCGGTGTCGGTGCCGCCCTGGCCATCGTCGATGGTGTAGGCGAAGCTATCCTCGCCGGAATGCCCTTCGTTCGGCGTATAGGTGACAGTGCCATCGGCATTCAGCGTCACCGTGCCATTGCTGGCATCGCCCACGCCGGTGATGGTCAGATCATCGCCATCCACATCGGTGTCATTCACGGTCGGATCGAGCGTGACCGGGGTGTTGCTGCCGGTGGTGACAAAGTCATCTTCGGCCACGGGATCGTCGTTCACCGGGTAGACGGTGATCGCCACATGGCCAGTGGCGGAATTGCCCGAGGGATCCTCGACCGTATAGGTGATCTCGGCGTCGCCATTGTAATCGGCGTCGGGGGTGAAAGTCAGGGTGCCGTCGCCATTGTTCACGACCGTTCCATGCGTGGCGGTGGCAGAGGTGACGGTCAGCGGATCTCCGTCGGGATCGCTGTCATTGGCCAGCACGTCGATGGTGACGGCAACGTCCTCGTCGGTCTCGGCGGCGTCATCCTCGGCCACCGGGCCGCTGTCCGCGACGTCGCAGGTCGAGAAGCTCACGTCCGAAATCAGCACGCCCTGCGTCGAGTCTCCGCCGTTCCCGTAGACCACCTCGATGCGCGACACCGGACCGGCGATCGAGACAAGCACGCTGCCGTCCTGCTCGGCGAAGCCAGTAATGTCCTCGCCGGTGGCGGTGCCGCCGCTGGTGCTGGTGCTGCCGCCAAGCGCGGTCAGGGTGACCTCGACTGGGGCGCAAGGCAAGGATCGTGACATTGTCCTGGAAGTCGATGCCGCCCGGCGTGAGGGTCGCGTCGCCGGCCAGGTCCCCGAGGTCGGAGCCCGCGCCGCCATCCACGTCGTTGAGCACGAAGGAGACGTTCTGCACCTCGTCGGTGTAGAGTTCGTTCGAGGAACTGAAATCGAGCACCGTGGTCGAGGTCGCCGAGACAGTGCCGCCATCCCCGCCTTCGCCGAAGAGCTTCAGGTGCGAATTGGGATTGATCGAGGAGCCTTCGGGCACGTAGCCGTCGTATGCGGCGGTGAAAGCCTCGGCCCCCGTGTCCTGCGCCTCGAAGGAGATGGCGACGTTGACGCCGCCGGTATCGACGGTGGTCGCGGAGCCACCGGTCGACGTGTCCGCCAGCGTGGTTCCCATCGCACCAAGCGATACCCAGTTCAGAAACAAGTCAGCCATCGTTACACCCTTCAACTCCAGAACGGGACTTCCCCGCGCCGCGGCAGCGGCATCCGGCGCAACTGCGCCGCATCGCCCCGTCTCCGTCCTCTCCGCGTGTCCGGTGGCCTGCATGCCGGGCAGCGGCAAAAGCAGTCCGACTGGTGCCGGCCACATCTGCCCCACACCATCGGTCACATCCTCAGCGGATGACTTGAGATCGGCGGCCGCCCCCGGCCTGTCTTTCGTCGCCCCCCAGTCGGGCTTAACAAACTACTTAGAGCCAGGCCGCGCGTTAACAAAGTCAAAAGTGGCGGTCAGGTGGCGATAGATGTCCAAATATGGGCCGGTTTCGGCTGATCGTCGAGAAATCTGCCGCAAATGTGTCGAAATATTGTTTCCAATTTATTCTTCCCCGGAGACGCCGAAAGCTGCGTTTTCCCGCCATTGCCGCAGGGCCCGCCGGGAAGGCCGCTCTGCGTTGTTCCCAAGGTGGAAACAGATGTAGCGCCCAAACCCGCAGTCCACGCCTGCCCGTAGTCCGTCAAAATTACGGCACATCTGTCCCGGCAGACGAACCAATCTTACTCAAATTGAAAGATTGCCCCGGTGACCCCTGATTGAAGCGCCGATTTCTCCGAATCAAACCTGGGAATGTGACCGCAATCCGGCAGCTGACCCATGACCAATCGGGGCACCCCCTGCCGTCGCCATATCCACGCCTCATTGCGCAGCCCACCCGCCAAACGCAAAACGCCCCCGGCCGGAGGCCGGGGGCGTCTGCGTCTCAGGATGGGCTTTTCGGCCGATCCGCCAGAGCGGATCAGAGCATTTCGATCTGGTAGCTCTCGATCACGGTGTTGGCGAGCAGCTTCTCGCACATCTCCTTGACCGTCGCCTCGCCGGTGCCTTCGGCCAGTTCCAGGTCGATCACCTTGCCTTGACGCACGGCGCCCACGCCTTCGAAGCCGAGCCCGCCAAGCGCGTGGCGCACGGCCTCGCCCTGCGGGTCGAGCACGCCCTCTTTCAGCATCACATGCACACGTGCCTTCATGGCCATCTCTCCGTTCTTCGCAAAGGGGCTTTGCCCCTCATCGTTCCCAAATCAGGTAAATCGCAGCGCCGCCTCCGGCGTTACGCTTTCAATTGATCAGCTTCGGCTTCGACACGTGGGTGGCCTGCTTCGGCATCACGCCCAGACGGCGCGCCACCTCGGTGTAGGCGTCGGTCAGCGAGCCGAGATCGCGGCGGAACACGTCCTTGTCGAGCTTCTGGCCTGTCTCGATGTCCCAAAGGCGCATCGAGTCGGGCGAAATCTCGTCGGCGACGATCAGCCGCTGGAAGTCGCCGTCATAGACGCGGCCGATCTCGATCTTGAAGTCGACGAGGCGAATGCCGACGCCGTACATCAGGCCCGAGAGATAATCGTTCACCCGCAGCGACAGGCTCAGGATGTCATCCATGTCCTGCTGCCCGGCCCAGCCGAAGGCGGCGATATGCTCTTCGGTGACCAGCGGGTCGCCCAGCTTGTCGTCCTTGTAGCAATATTCGACGATCGGGCGCGGCAGCGCGGTGCCCTCTTCGAGACCCAGGCGCTTGGCCAGCGAACCCGCGGCGTAGTTGCGCACGATCACTTCCAGCGGGATGATCTCGCAGGCGCGGACGAGTTGCTCGCGCATGTTCAGCCGCTTGAGGAAGTGGGTCGGCACGCCGATGTTGTTGAGGCCGGTCATGAAGAACTCGGACAGGCGGTTGTTCAGCACGCCCTTGCCCTCGATCACGTCCTTCTTCTGCGCGTTGAAGGCGGTGGCGTCGTCCTTGAAGTACTGGACGATGGTGCCCGGCTCGGGGCCTTCGTACAGAATCTTTGCCTTGCCTTCGTAGATCTTCTTGCGCCGTGCCATGGGAATCCTTTCGCCCGGGGCCGCGTATCGGCCGCTGCGTCTTGTCCGCCCTCATAAATCAAGGCTGCCCTTGCCGCAAGCGGCCTGCTTTCACTTGAGCCAGCGCAATATCCAATACACCCGATCCGCGCTATAGTTGGGCATTCTCAGGAGGGGTTTCCAATGACGACTTTCGACAATCGAGAACAGGCGTTCGAGAACAAGTTTGCCCGCGACGCGGAGCTGCACTTCCAGGCCGAGATGCGCTGCAACAGGAAGCTCGCCCTCTGGGCCGCGGAATTGCTCGGGAAATCAGAGCCCGAGGCCGGTGACTACGTGGCGCAGCTCATCAAGGCCGAACTCGACGCGGCGGGCCATGCCGGAATCGCCCGGGTCGCGGGCGATCTCGGCGACAAGGCCAGCGCCGAGGAGATCGCCCGCAAGCGCGCGGCTCTGCTGGCCGAGGCGCGCCAGGAAATCCTCGACGAAGGCTGACATTTGGGGCGGGGCGCGCCATGTCCGGCGCGCCGCCCCTGCGCCATCAGCGCGCGATGACGATGTCCGCGCGCAGACCGCCAAGCGTGTCGCTCTCACCCAGCCGCAGCACGCCGCCATGGGCGCGCGCGACATCCGCCGCGATCGCCAGCCCCAGCCCGACGCCGGTGCCGCGGTCCTGGTTGCGCGCCGGGTCGAGCCGGGTGAAGGGCTTCATCGCCTCCTCGCGCCGCTCCGGCGCAATCCCCGGCCCGTCGTCCTCGACCCGGATCCGCAGCGACTTGTCCGTGAGGGTCACCGAAACCTCGCAGCGGGTGCCATAGCGCACCGCGTTTCCAACAAGGTTCTCCAGCGCCCGGCGCAGCGCCACAGGGCGCACGCTCACCTCGCCCGCCCCCTCAATCTGCCCCAGGCTCACCGCCTTGCCGCTGCGCTGCGCATCGGCCACCACCGAGGCGGCCAGCGCCACCGGATCCACCGGCTCGGCCACCCCGTCCTGCGAATTGCCGCGGGCGAAGTCGAGGAAGGCGTCGATGAGCCGCTGCATGTCGTCAACGTCGCGCTCGAGCGGCTCGCGGTCCGCGTCGTCAAGCATCGACAGGCCGAGCCGCAGCCGGGTGATCGGCGTGCGCAGGTCATGGCTGACCCCCGAGAGCATCATCGTCCGCTGCTCGATCTGCCGCTCGATCCGGTTGCGCATGTCGAGAAAGGCATTGCCCGCCGCCCGCACCTCGACCGCCCCGCCCGGCTGATAGGGCACATGCCGACCGCGGCCAAAGGCCTCGGCGGCCTCGGCCAGCCGGGTGATCGGGCGCAGCTGGTTGCGCAGGTAGAAAAAGGCGATCAGCGTCATCAGGATGCCGAAGACCATCATGTTGACCAAGAGCTGGTGCGGGTTCGAGGCCGAGGCGCGCTGGCGCGAGAACTCCACCTTGTAAAGCGTGCCGCGCGAGCCGCGCAGATAGAGCTCGACGTCATTGTCATTGGGCAGCATCACCCGCAGCACGCCGGGCACGAAACCGCGCAGCGTCTCGGCAACCACGATGCCCGAGAAGTCGAACCAGCGCCGCTGGTCAGCCGGGGGCAGCGCCGCCTCGCCCACCTCCCGCATCTTCAGCCCGAGCGGCGCAGCCGCCGCCGGCGCGTGCAGCGCATAGCGCACGTCGCGCGCCACGCCGCGCGTCATCTGCTGCGAGACACCCTCGAAATGGCGTTGCACAAACACCACCGAGACCACCAACTGAATGGTGAAGACCGGCAGGATGAGGATCAGCGCCGCACGCGCGTAGATGCCGCGCGGCATGTAACGTTTGAGCCACTGGAAGAACATGCGCTAACCCTAGCCGAGGCGCCGAGGCGCCACCATCTGCAAACGAGAGCCAAGATGATCGATCCCCAGCCCGACTTCCAGCCTGTTCCGGGCCACGCCGAGGCGCTTGCGCCCGGGCTGCGCCGGGTGCTAGCGCCGAACCCCTCGCCGATGACCTTTCGCGGCACCAATACATATGTGCTCGGCACGGGCGCGCTGGCGGTGATCGATCCCGGCCCGTGCTCCGAGCCGCATCTCGAGGCCATCCTCGCGGCGGTCGGACCGGGCCAGCACATCAGCCATATTCTCGTCACCCACGCGCATCTCGACCATTCCCCCCTCGCCCGCCCGCTCGCCGAGGCCACCGGCGCGCCGGTGCTGGCCTTCGGAGACGCCCGCGCCGGACGCAGCGAGATGATGCAGCGGCTTGCCGAGACGGGCCTCGCCGGCGGCGGCGAAGGCGTCGATGCGGGCTTCGCGCCTGATGAAGAGCTGCCCGACGGCGCGGTGATCGCCGCGGAGGGCTGGCGCCTCGAAGTGATTCACACCCCGGGCCATTTCGGCAACCATCTGAGCTTTGCCTGGGGAGACGTTCTGTTCTCGGGGGATCTGGTGATGGGCTGGGCAAGTTCGCTGGTCTCGCCCCCCGATGGCGACCTCGGCGCCTTCATGAACTCGCTGGAACGGCTGCGCCGCACTCGCTGGTCTCGGCTTCACCCCGGCCATGGTGCCCCGGTCGAGGCCCCCCTCGAACGGATCGACGCGCTGCGCGCCCATCGCCGCGCCCGCGAAGCGGCGATCCTCACCGCGCTCGCCGACGGCCCCGCCGATGCCGCGAGTCTCGCGACCGTCATCTATCACGACACAAACCCCGCGCTTTTGCCCGCCGCAGCGCGCAATGTGCTGGCGCACCTCATCGACCTCACCCAGCGTAAAGCCGTGATTCCGCTAGGCAATCTCGAAAAGAACTGCGTCTTTTCAAGGGCATGAAAGAAAATTCACGCCGGAGCGAAAAAACTTCAAAAAGCCTCTGGACGCCCGGAGTCGCCATTGCTAAACACCCCCCACGTTCCGGCGTAGCTCAGCGGTAGAGCAGTTGACTGTTAATCAATTGGTCGTAGGTTCGATCCCTACCGCCGGAGCCAAACTTCTCGCAAGAGCTTGAAGTTTCGGCAGAAAACCCCCGGGTCTCGGCAGAGGCCTGGGGGTTTTGCGTTTCGCTTTGCACAATGTGGTGCACAAGCGTTTGCACAAGCCTCCCGGAGCCTGCGCGGCACCTCCACCTCAGGAGGCCCAGAGTTGGCAACTGCTCAACCCCATCTCGAGCACCGCGCCACCGGCTTCGACTGGCGTCGGCGCGTCCCTGCCCGCGCCCGAAGCCGGTTCGAACCGGATTTTTTCTGATTTCCATTGCGCACTCACGTTCCCCGCGAAACCGCAGAACGGGCCCGGCGCCTGACCGCCATCAGCGGGTTCTGCTTCAACGCGGAGCCGGACGTGTCGCCCGACGTCACGACCAATATCCTGGTGACCTATGCGCGGATCGAAATTGATTTATGCGATCGCCTGCGCGCCCCGGCGGAGGCCGCCATAAACTGGAGGCGGCGTCACGCGTGTCGCTCCGCGGCGCGATCTTCCGCTGCGACCACCCCCCTGCACTGAACCCGATCCGGGCCGTCGCACCAAGATTGGCAGATGCCTGATCAAAGCCATTTCGTCCTCGCGACCGGCCGACCGCTGATGAGTCAGCCAGCCGTTCTCAAGCACTTATATCCGTCCGAAGACGTTCTCGTTCATTCAGGTGGCCGGTCGCATCCCTCCAAGCCGCTTCCGCCAGCGGCAAGAGATCTTCCGCGCGACACAGACCATATGGATCGCATCAACAGGGCACATATCATGGTCTCGGACAAACGCCCCCCTACTGGCGTCAGGACCGTGAAGCGAGCTCCGACCGGAAGTCTGACGGTGTCTGGCCGAAGCGTTTGCGGAACATGCGCGAAAAGCTCTGAAAGTTCACGATTCCACGGTGATAGGCGATCTCACTGATCGAGCGATGGGACAGCTGACTGTTGGCGAGATCTGCCGCGATCCTATTCAGCCGAGCTGTTGCGATCTCGCGGGAAATGGAACTGCCCTCGATTTGGAACAACTCGTTAAGCCGGCGCACCGAAAGCCCCGTTTCCCCTGCGACCGCCGTCCGGTCCAGATCCGGGTTGCCCAGGTGCTGAGAGATGAAGGCACGCGCCCGCAACAGGATCAGTTGATCGTAAGAATGGAGGTCGGCAACCGCAGGCTGCATCGTGGCAAATACCGCTACGAGGAGGTCCATGATCGCATTCTGGCTTTGCGCCTGCGCACAGTCCGGCGTCTCGTCCAGTGATGCCACCAATCGGGGAAGGATCTCTGCGGCCAGCTTGCCGAACCCGCTGAGCGTCGGGGCCTTGATCGCGGTCAGCGCTTCAGCACAGGGCAGGCGGTCAAGGAAATCCGCCTTCGGAAACTGAAGGACGACCTGCGAGAAATCGTCTGGCAGCGTCAGCCGGTAGCTGCTCGAACTGCAATAAAGCGCAAAATTGCCCGGCTCGAGCCGAGCCAGTCGCCCAGCCTGTTCCACGAACCCCGTCTTCTGCAGCTGCAAGCTGACGAGAAAGGTCTCTTCGCCGCTTCGGGATACATGGGTCTGGCTCCGGGTTACGGTCTGGTTGCTGCCCTTCACGTAGGATGTGGAGAGATGCGCGCGCCGCTTGAGGTCGATCTGACCGTGAAAGGACCGAGGTGTCGCCGTGGCGCAATCGAGTTCGACATAGCTATCGCAGACCGCCTCGCGCCAATAGGCGAACCGATCCGTGGGGCGTGCATCCTGCGTCGTGAATCGCTTTTCCATAACGGGATCTTAACAGAGGCCTAGCGAAACCGAAAAAAAGACCTCTCTCCTCCGCTCAAAAATACACCACCTTCCGCCCAGGTGGACACGCGCGGCGATACGAGACGTGTCTATCCTCTCTTCATAACAACAAGACGCCAACAGAGAGATAGCACCATGACCGGACCCACCAAAGTCGCTGCCGTTCAGGCCGCCCCCATCTTCATGAACCTCGATGCCAGTATCGACAAAGCCATCGGCCTGATCGAAGAGGCTGCCGCCCAAGGCGTCAAACTGATCGCCTTTCCGGAAACCTACCTGCCGGGCTATCCGTGGTATATCTGGCTCGACGCTCCGGCGATGACTATGCACAATGTGCCGGTATATGCGGCGAATTCTATCACCGAGGGCAGCCCGCAGGACAAACGGCTGGCCGAAGCCGCCCGGGCGAACAAGATCCACGTGGTCATGGGCCTGTCGTGGAACCGCAACGGCACGCTCTACATCGCGCAGTGGCACTACGGCCCCGACGGGCAGGTCATTTCCCGCCGGCGGAAGCTGAAAGCAACCCATGTCGAGCGCACGGTCTATGGCGAAGGCGATGGCAGCGACATGAAGGTTTATGACACCGACATTGGCCGCGTCGGCGCGCTGTGTTGCTGGGAACACCTGCATCCGCTGAACAAATACGCCATGTTCGCGCAAAACGAGCAGATCCATATCGGCGCCTGGCCAAGCTTCTCGGTCTACGAGGGCGGGGCCTATGCGCTCGGGCCGGAGGTGAACACATCCGCCAGCCGCATGTACGCGGTCGAGGGTCAGTGCTTTGTCATCGCCCCCTGCGCCACCGTCTCGGACGAGATGATCGAGGCGCTCTGCGACACGCCGGTGAAGCAGCAGCTGCTGAAGAAGGGGGGAGGCTATGCCCGCATCTTTGCCCCCGACGGCTCGCCCATGGGCGAAAACCTCGCCCCGGACGAAGAGGGTCTGGTGATCGCCGACATCGACCTCAACATGATCGCCATCGGCAAGGCCGCCGCCGATCCCTGTGGGCATTATTCGCGCCCGGACGTGTTCCGGCTGATGGTCAACAACAAGCCCGCTCCTGTCGTCATGGCCTTTAGCAACGAATACGCACAGCCGGTCGAGACGGCCGACAGCGAAACCGACGACGCGCTGGCCGAGTAGTCGGTCTGGCGCCCGGCTTCGGTCGGGCGCCGCAATCCTGAGCGAAGACCCGGAGCTTCTGGCTGCCTTCCCCGGTGCCAACCTTGTGGTGCGGGTTGAAGTGACCGGCTGTTTCCTTAACTGCGCGCGCTACATCCACAAACACGTCCGCGTTTCCGAAAGCCCCTATGTGCCAGATGCCGCGGGCCAGCAGCCTTTCCCGTCGTGGAAACGCATTGACATGCTGCAAGACGTCCTGCCCCCTTGGGACAAGGGCCGGACCGAAGCTGAAGGTGGCGAGATCACCTTCGACGACTATATGGGCAAGGTTATGGATGGCACGTCGTGAAGTTGGCGACGCACCCATGATCGGCCCATTTAGACGTTGCAGGTGACAGCGAAGAATGTCGCAGCCGGGCAGGCAAAACAGGTCGAAGCGCAGAGCGAGGCCAGTGTCGTCTCGGAGCCTTTCGCAACGACACTCCGCGCCCTGACGGTCGAAGTTTCGGGCGGACAGGAGTTGCCGCAAGAGCTTGATGCAGTGCATCTTGATCTCGGCGCGGCTTCGGCGGTGATAGCCGCTCCATCGTCGCCTGATCGACCGGCCAACACGCTTCATTGTCCGCAGGATTTCGTTCCGAGCGAGGGCTCCTGCGGTGTCAGGCTTGCATGGTTTGGCGTGCTTGCGGTGTGGGGTGATCGCGGCAGCTCCACGGGCGGCGATGGCGTCCTGACACTTGCGGGTATCGAAAACCCCGTCGGCAGTGACGCTGGCGATCTCCCGCACCGGCGGTATCTGGTCAAGCAGTTCGGGTAGCATCGGGGCGTCGCCGATCTCGCTGGAGGTGAACTCCGCCGCCCGGATTTCCAGCGTCTGCTCGTCGATCCCGATGTGGATCTTCCGCCAGACGCGCTGCTTGGAACCGCCATGCTTGCGGGCGTTCCCCTCGCCGTCACCCTCGACCTTGATGCCGGTGCC
Organism: Salipiger sp. PrR003; assembly: GCF_010500785.1. Classification (NCBI taxonomy): domain Bacteria; kingdom Pseudomonadati; phylum Pseudomonadota; class Alphaproteobacteria; order Rhodobacterales; family Roseobacteraceae; genus Salipiger; species Salipiger sp. PrR003. The sequence goes on along the minus strand of NZ_JAAGOV010000065.1, from coordinate 18,641 downwards.
GTCCACTGCCCGGCAGGGCATTGCAAAGCAATGTCCCGAGAGGGGATCAGCAGGTGCAGTGGGCCGTTCGATCCAGAATAGGGAATGTTGACCTTCAGGGTCTTCTGGCACCGCGACAACGTGCTGAAGTCTGGCACGGCCCAGTCCAAGCCGATCAGTCGCTGCAGACTCTCGCCGAACCTTGTTGTCTGTCGAAGCGCCATGCCGAACAGCACCTTCATCGTCGGGCAGGTCTGGATAGAGGCATCACCATAGGCGGGATGCCGTCCGCGCTTGCCGGTCGGCGCGGCTTCCGAGGTCATGGCGGGGTCGAACCAGATCGTCAAAGAGCCGCGGCGCTTTAACGCTTCGTTGTAGCTCGGCCAGTTCCGGGCCTTCTAGGTCGGGGGTGTCGGTCTGCTCATGCAGCCCAGCTACAACTCTGTATTCACGATATAAATCTCTCACGGTATTTGTGCAAAAGAGCCTCTACGCGGCTTCCAATGCGGCGAAGGATAAGGCTCCTGCCGCGATGGCCCGGCGATGATCGCTATCACGGCGCGAGGCTTCGATCTAAGGGCAGTCAATAGCCGACGGGTCGCAGAGGCGCCCCCGAGCCGATTGGGCGTTACAGGGGCGCGAGCGGAGTCTGGCCGTCGGGCCCGCCGAGCTCGCTCTTCGCGAAATCGATCCAGTCCTGAACGTCGACGAGTTGCCCCACCAGACCCAATCCCTGCGTCAGCCTGACGGCGTCGGCTGTGGTCAGCTGCTCAAGCGAGCCGATCCCATTCGCATGAAGCAGCCATACGAGCCCGATCCCGGCGCCGGGGAGGCGATTCAATGAGCTGGCACGCAGCTCCGCCTCCGTCCAGCACAGCGTGCTGTCCGGCGCTTCGCCTGTCTCGCTGGACACATCCGCGCAGGGAGCCTCTGGCGACGTCGGCGCCATGGCCGGGGCTAGCGGGGCTTCCTGATCAGCCTGTTCCCCCGTCGACTCCGCATCGCCGGGAAGTTGCTGCGGATCCGCGTCACCCCCGGTCGGTCGCGCCTCACTGGTCTCGCCCTGGTGCTGCATGGGCTCGGCCCCTGCCCCATCCCCCGCCGCATCCCCTGCCCCATCCCCTGTCACATCGGCGGCCTCAGGCGCCTGCGATGCGGCAGCGGGCAGCGGGTCGCCCGCCTCTGAGCGCACCATGTCAGCCGTCTGACGGGAGACCAAAATCGGAAGCTCCTCTGGAAGGACTCCCTGCGGAGACCCCGCCACTGCGGCGCGCCCCGGAGAACTGCGCCGCGCGAGCCGGTCTTGGCGCAGCGACCGCAGACTGCGCCTTGCTTCGGCACGGACGGAGCGCACCCAGTCCGCGTAGGTTTCGTGATCGCTCATGCGCGCTCCTTTCGCCCGATCCCATCTCGAAGGCCGATCCACTGCGGCAGCGCCAAACCGGCAAGGCGGCGCAACCGCTCGGCCCGACGCGCCTCGCACAGCCAGGTTTCAAGCTGCTCGAGCAGCGCCCGGGCATCTTGGGGATGAGTTGCATCGCGGCGTTGCGGCCGGCACGCCGCCTCAATCCAGTCAAGGGCCGCGCCGAGATCGGCAACAACGGCCGCGTCGTCTTTCCCATCAAGCCGCAGCGATATCGCCAGCCGCCCATCGGTGCGCGCCCAGAGCGCCAGTTCGTCCGGCGGAGCCCCTGCCCCTGCCCCTGCTCCGGTGCACCAGACCGTGCGGCTGGCTTTGCGCCCCATGAAATTCAGCGGTTTGCGACCGGCCCGAGGCAGGATCACGCGCCGCGGATCACCAGCATCGGGCAGCCTGGCAGGGTCCGGGCACGCCTCGGGTGCGGTCAGGGCCTTGGCCGAGGTCATTCCTCGTCCCCTCCTTTCAATGACATGCCGGGGCGAGCCTGAGGGAAATACGCTAACCGAAAGTGAAGAAAAAAACTTTGGCGATTCTAGCAATGAAAGGGAAACCACTTAAGAATTGTTCGTTTGGAAATCCTGCACGCGTCGCTTACTCCGAAGCCACGGAAAAGTTCACGATAGAGCAGTCTACTAAGCGGCTGAAAGGAGCGTTCCGAGTATGGAAACGATTGGATACCTGAAGGAAAGCGGAGGTCGCTTCGAATTCCACTCAGATCAGTTCGGCCTTGTCGTCCGCGGAAATTATCCCGAGTGGGTTCTCGCCGCCGCAGCCGAGATCATTCGTGACAACACGAAACTCGAAGCCGACAGCCGGATGGAGGAATTGACTGCCCTGGTGGAATTCGGCGAGGCGAGCGAGATCGATATAGACGCGCATAAAGTCGACATGAAGTTCCGCTACGAGGTGCTTCCGCAATGCGTCGTGACCATGGGCACGATGGATTATCGCTGGGCGGACCAGGAGGGGCGCGAGAAGCTGACCGAGTTCGACGGTCACACGATGCGCCGGCTGCATGACATGTCCCTGACCCGCAACGACAGCTTTCTCGACGACGAGGACGGCGTGGACAAGAGCTCCGACGGAGCGGCGTGAACGAGCGAGGATCGATACATGGAAATCATTCCCTTTGGCAGCCAGGACATCGACAACATCCTGAGCCGCGAGCCCCAGCGGGCCGAATACCTTCCCTTCGGCGCCGTCCTGCTTGATCGCATGGGCAAGATCATCAAGTACAACAAGGCCGAAGGCCTGATCTCCAACCGGGTTCCCGCCGAGGTGATCGGGATGGATTTCTTCAACCAGATCGCCCCCTGCGCCAAGGGCAAGCGGTTCCACGGGGAGTTCATCAAGTTCCATCGCAGCGGCCAGGTGAACGTCATGTTCGACTATAAGTTCGCCTACAAGGGCACGGACGTGAACGTGAAGATCCACATGAAGTCGCAGCCGGACGGACAGTCCTGCTGGCTCTTCGTCAAAAGGGTCTGAGCACGGGGGCGAGCATGGTGGCCGAACAGAAATTCCTGATCCGGATCAAGCCGGAGCTGCGGCAGCTTCGCGCGAGGGCCGAGGCGGCGCCTCCGCTTCCTCTGCCGGCCGCCGCACCCGCCCGGCTTGTCCAGGGCGCCAGCCCCTCCGCGATCGTCACCGCCGGCGGCGATGCGTCCGCGAGGGCGGGAACCCGGCCGCCTCCCCGCCCGATCAGGTTGCGCAGGGATGGCCTGCGACCGCTGTGTGTCGAGGCAGTGCCCGTGCTCGTGCTCCCTCTCGAGCCAGGGCCTGGTTCGCCCGGCCGCGGCGAGGAGGGGCGCGAGGCGACCTCGGTTGGGTGTTCCGTCGGTCCGCAGGAGCGCGGGCACTTGGCGCTCTACCTCGATCCCGAGGACCGCCTCGTCGCCCACATCAGAGAGCCGCGGGACGACACCAGGCGCCCGGCCTTCCGCGCCGCCTGGATCACCAATCAGTCTGATCTTCGAGCCCTTCTTGGGACGGCCCGCCCCGACGGATGCGCCACACTGCCCGCCGGTCCGCGCGGGCCGGAAGACGCGCGACCCCGGACCCGCCCATGGGACTCCGGTCCCGACCCTGTCACTCGAGCCCGAGCAGCCGGACCCACCCGGCAAGAGGAGTAGCGATGCCCTACATGACAGACCGACAGCCGACCGACCATGTCCTGCCCCTCCACGACGCCCCGTCCGACACCCACCCCGCCGACGCATTGACCTATTGCCTGCGGCGGGTCGGGGCTCGCCCGCTCGAGTTCACCGGCGTGGAGTTGGGCATGGCGATGAGCTTCAATCCCGAGTTGCCCTGGTGGTACGAGTTCAACATCTTCCGCAGCGACTCTGGCTTCGTGGTGAGCATTAAGCGGTTCCACGTGTCAGAGGACGAGACCGACTATTGCCGGGCCTGGCACTTTTCCGATCTCGACGCCGCCATGTCTGCGCTCGAAAGCTATGACGCTGCGCAGGATGTCCCGGTGGGTCGGCACATGCCCCCGGCTGATGCGACCGCAGCCGAGTTGGCCGCCAAGGCCGTCCAGCTGCGGGCCGAGATCGCCGAGACCCGCGCGCATTTCGCCAGCCTCGTGGGCGAGTTCCTGCACGATCTGGACGAGACCTGAGGCCGGAGGGCCACGCCGGAGGGCGCCATGATCCGCCGCAACGATGCCCTGCGCTTGTGCAAGTCCGTAATCTTCGAGGAGCTTCAGCGGCTAGACCCGTCGCGCGCCCGGCGCATGCCGGCGGCGCTCTGGACGGATGAGACGCGCATCGACGAAGACGGTCTCGGCTTCGACAGCCTCTCGAGGATCGATCTCGTGTCGGCAATGACCGCAAGATTCGCGCTGCATCGCTCGGGGGTCGAGGATTACATGCTGCTGCATCCCGAGCTGGGAACCTGGGCGCAGCTTCTCGAGTCGCATTTTCAGAGCGCGGCCCCGGATCTGTCCCTGGCCTTCCACAGTTCCGGCAGCACTGGCACGCCCAAGGTCGTGCAGCACCCTCTGGAGCTCCTGGTCGAGGAAGTCGAGGCACATGCGGCACGCAGCCTTGTCGAAAGGCCCGGTCGGGTTGTCGCGCTGGTGCCGCCGCATCACATCTTCGGCTTTCTGTTCACCGTGCTCCTGCCCGCGCGGCTGGGGGTGCCGGTGCTCGATCTCGCCAGCAGGGGGCCTGGCGCGCTGTCCCGGGAGCTGCAGGACGGCGATCTGATCGTCGGCACGCCGCACATCTTCGGCCGGGTGTTGACGCTGCTTTCGGGCAAGCCCGTCGCAGCCCATGCGCTAAGCTCCACCGCCCCGGCCCCGCCGGAGCTCTGGACCGCGGTCACCCGGGCGGGCCTGGGCGCGCTGACCGAGATCTTCGGCGCCTCCGAGACGGGGGGCGTCGGGCACCGCGCCGACCCCGACGCGCCCTTCCGCCTCATGCCCTATCTCGAACCGGGCAATCCGCCACGGCGCCGGGGCGCCGCCATCGCCCTGCAGGATCACCTCCGCTGGTCGGAGGACGGACGGGCCTTCACCATTCACGGCCGCCACGACCGGAGCGTGCAGATTGCCGGTCACACTGTCTCGTTGCACGCCGTGGTCGCGGCGTTGGAGGCGCAACCCGAGGTCGCCCATGCCTGCGTCCGGCAGGACGGCGATCGACTCAAATGCTACATCGTGCCCTGCGCCGGAGCCGATGCCGCCGCGCTGGAGGAGCGGTTGCGCGCGGAGATGGCGGCGCGCCACGCGCCGGCCGCACGCCCGCTTAGCTACACATTCGGTCCGCAACTGCCGCGAGATCCCATGGGAAAGCTGGCCGACTGGCAGTCTTGAGTGCGCCATCCCGCAAAAAACTCCGCCCGCGATTAAGACCGGATTCACCACCATCGCGCTAAGACAAGACCAGAGACCGTCCCGCGTTCGATGTCGAGGAAAGGAGTTCGCCATGGCCCAGCCCGAGTGCCCTGCAGATTTCCGGCTGCCCATGCAAGAACGCCCGCTGTTCGAAGATGACGAGATCGTCTCGCTGCAGAGCCGCGCCATGGCCTACCTTGCCGCGGATGTCCCGGTGCACCTACGTGGCCCTGCCGGCATGGGAAAGACCACCCTGGCGCTGCGCATCGCCGGCCGTCTCGGGCGACCTGTCTCCTTTCTCACCGGCGATCGCTGGCTGACGCGCGAGGATCTCGTCGGCCGCGAGATCGGTCGCATCTCGCGCCAGACGGTGGATGCCTACGTCAGCCGGGTCCGGCGTACCGAGACCCAGGAGCGGACGGACTGGCAAGACGCGATCCTGGCCGACGCCATGCGCCTGGGGCACACGCTGGTCTACGACGAGTTCACCCGTGCCCCGCCGACGGCCAATGCCGTGCTTCTGCCGGTGCTCGAGGAGCGTGTCCTGGTGTTCCACGACGCCCGCGCGGGGCGGCAGCGCCTCGAGGCGCATCCCGACTTCCGCATGCTGCTGACGTCCAATCCGCACGAATATGTCGGGGTTGAGCATCCGCCGGACGCGCTGATCGACCGGGTGGTGACCTTCGATCTCGACGGCATGCCGGCCGAGACCGAAAGCGGCATCGTCGCGGCGCGCACCGGGCTCGACAGGGCCAAGGCGGCGCAGCTGGTCACGCTTGTGCGATCCCTGCGCCGGATTTTGCCCGGCACCCCCGCCTCGCTGCGCACGGCCCTGCTGCTCGGGCGCCTCCTCGCCGCCCAGAAGGTGGAGGTCGACGCGCGAGACAGCCGTTTCGTGCAGATCTGCGTCGATGTTCTGCGCAGCCGCTCAGTGCGTGGATCGGGTTCGGCCGATGGCTTCGAAGCCGCCCTGAAGACCGCGCTGGACGGGCTGCGCGCCGGCGACGCGCCCGCCTCCGACGCCCCCATGCAGGTGGCTTCATGAGACGCCCGCCCGCATGCCCTCCGCGGCGCCCGAACTCCGCTCTGCGCCGCCCGCCCCGCACCCGAACCGAAGCCGCGGTGGAACTGGTGAAGGTGGAGTTCAAGCGCGATCGCCTCCGCCGGGAGCTTGAGGCCATGAAACGCCGCGCCGGTCTTTCCGCGACCGAACTTCGCGCCCACGCGCTTCGGGCGCAGCGGCTGCTGGCCCGGCTGGCCTCGCCGGAGGAGGATCCGTGGCCGTGACCGCCCGCAAGAGACCCGCCCCCCCGGCCCCGGCAACGGCCCCGGCCGCGCAAACAAGTGATCCGGGCCGCCCGATCTCCCTGCAGCAGGCGATGGACAGGGCGCGCGCCGCGCTGCAGGACATCACCCCGTTGCCGATCGAGGGCATCGCAAGTTCCGAGCGGGACCCCGGCGGATGGCGCATCGTCGCCGAGGTGCTCGAGGCACCGGCCCGCATGGGCGACAACGACCTCCTGGCTGCCTACGAACTCGCGCTTGACCCCACCGGCGAGTTGACCGGCTTCCGCCGACTGCGCCGCTACCATCGAGAGGATCGCGAAGAATGACCCACAGCAGCCATCACGGGCAGTCCATGCAGCCGGACGGGCTCGCTGACATCCTCGAGCGCATTCTCGACAAGGGCATCGTCGTCGCCGGCGATGTCTCGGTCTCGCTGGTCGGGATCGAGCTGCTGTCGATCCGGCTCAGGCTGCTGGTCGCCACCGTCGACAAGGCCAAGGAGCTGGGCATCAACTGGTGGGAAAGCGACCCCCACCTTTCGGCGGAGGCACGCCGCCTGGAGCAGGAGAACGCGGCCCTGCTTGAGCGGGTGAGCGCCCTCGAATCCCGGCTGGAGCAGCTGCCAATACCGGGAGCGCGCGCATGAGTCCCCGAAACCTCGGAACGGGTCCGGCGGACGATACCGGTCAAGAGCCGCCCTCGGACGGGTCCCCCGAGGCAGCCGCGCGGATCGAGGCGCTCGACCTGCGTCTGCGCGGGCTGATCGGCGCGTTTGCAGAGAGTTTGCAGAGGATCGGCGAGAGCCTGCCTCCGCGTTCCGAAACCGCCATTGCCGAGGTTTCGCGCAACGTCCGTCTCGGCACCCTCGCGGATTTCCTGGAAGCCTCCTCGCACCGGGACCGCAGCGTGCCGGAGCACCGCATCGTGCAAGACGCCACCGCCTGGACGCTCGAGGCGCATCTTCCCGGCGTCCCCCTGCACGAACTCCGCATCGAGGTGCATCGGGGCCGCCTGACCCTCACCTCGCCTGGGCACCAGCTCCGCTGCTCGCTTCCCCAAGACCTGCGGGAAGGCGTGCTCTGGATGCGCTTTCAAGGGGGCTGGCTGACGGTGGAAGCCTCGCGCGCGGGGACCTCGGCATGACTGCGGCCTACCTCTACGGGTTGCTGCGCTGCGACACGCTGGGCGCCCGGCTGGCCCGCCATCCGATCGACGGCGCTTTCGGCCCGGTGCAGGCCCTGGCGATGGACGGTGCGGTGCTCGCAATGACGCCGCACGACGGGCAGCCGGTGCCGCAACGCCGGCGCTATCTCATGGCGCATGCCCGCGTGCTCGAGGTGCTGATGTCTCACGGCCCGGTGCTGCCGTTCCGCTTCGGTCATGTGGTGCGCGACACCGCGCACCTCAGCGGGATGCTGCGCGCGGCAAAGGCGCAGATCACCCGGAATTTCACCCGGATCGAGGGCCATGCCGAGGTCGGTCTGCGGGTCGAGTTCGACCGCACCGCCGCGCTGCAGGCAACGCTCGCGGCCGCGCCGGGCCTTGCCCGGCAGCGTGACGCGCTGCTCGCGCGCGGCGGGGGCGGGCGCCTCGCCCAGATTGAGCTCGGGCGCCGGGTCGCCGAGGCGCTGGAGGCGCGGCGCACCGTCTGCCAGCACGCTTTGCTCCGGCGCCTCGCGCCCCTCGCCCGCGCCCATGTGCTCCATCCTCCCGAGGACGATGTGCAGGTGCTGCGTGCGGCCTTTCTCTTGCCCGAAACGGCGGTCGAGGCCTTTTCCCAGGCCGCGGACCAGGCCGCCTCGTCCTGCGATTTCGCCGGCGCGCCCCCGCACCTGCGCCTCGTTCATCCCACGCCGCCCTTCAACTTCGTCTCCTTCTCCCTGGCGGCGGAGCCGGACCCCGAGGTGGTCTGATGGGCCTCTTGCGCAAGCTTCTCTGCGTCCCGGTGACCGCGCCTTTCTCGGGCGCACTTTGGGTCACCGCGCAACTCGCGCAGGCGGCAGAGGCCGAATTCTACGACCCGGTCCGCATCCGGCGCGAGATCGAGGCGCTGGCCCGCGCGGCCGATCGCGGCGATCTCGACGAAGCAAGTTACGACGCGGAAGAAGAGGTGCTGATGGCGCGCCTGGCCGAAGCCGCGCGGCGGGGCGCGCCATGATGGCGCCGCTCGCCATCTTGCGGCGTGACGCACCGATGCCGCTGCCGGCGGGTCTCTCGGCCGAGCCCTGCGGCGCGCTCCTGCTCGTGCGCGCGCCTGACATGCCGGGTCACAGGGTGACCTTCGGCAAGGGACGCCGCGCGGTCCTGCAGCGCGCCGGACACCGCCAGGCGCAGCTTGAGTCCCTTCTGCCGCTGGGGCCGGTTCTCGCGATTCAGGCCGGATCTCGGCTCACGCGTGGCGACCTGTCCCCCTCCCAGGCGGAACTGGCCGAGTGGTGCGATCGGCTTGCCGGCCGGATCCAGTTCCAGCTGACCGCCGCCTGGGACGGCCACGCGCCGCGCCCACCGGCGCCTGCCTCGGCCGCGCTGAAATCTTGGATGGAAGAGCGGCTGTCGCACCTGGCGCGCGACAGCATCGAGCTGCCGCTTGGCGGCGGCGATACGCTGGTCAATCGAATCCTGCTCATCGACAGCAGCGACGCAGACCGGCTCGACACGCTGCTGGCAGAGATCGACGCGCGCTGCCCGGACCGGCTGCGCCTGCGGCTCGTCGGGCCGAGCCCCGCGGTGTCCTTCGCGCTCGCGTCGCTGCATCGGGTCTCCGGTACGGATGTGTGCGCCGCGGCAGCCGCGCTTGGCCTGGCCCTTCCCACACCACCAACCGGCGCGGCGCTCGCCGCATTGGCCCCCCTGCTCCCCGAGCGCCGCAGGCAGGCGCTCATGCAAGGCTGCAGCACCGAGCACAGCCGTCTTCTGGCCCGGGTCTGTGCGCTCACCCTGCCCTCGGGGCCGGTGGACGACGTGCCGATCCTCGCCGTCAGGCGCGAGGGATGCGCCGCTCCGGTCGGGCCACGCAGCCTTCCGGGGCCGAGCGCCGCGCCACGACACCAGGGGACAGGCCGATGAGGGTGCTTCAGCTGCATGGGCTGATCAGCCCGGGCGGTCCCGCCCCCGCCCCTGCCGCACCGCCGCACCGGCAGCTTCCGCTTGGCCCGGTGAGCGCCATCGTGACCGAGGGCGCCCTCGCACCGACGGAGCAATCCGCCCTCGACAGCTTGCTGGCGCATGACCGGCTGCTCTCGTGCTACCTCGTGCGGGGCCCCGTGATGCCCGTGCGTTTCGGAACCTGGTTTTCCGGCCCGCGCGCCCTGCAGGCGGCGCTGACCGAGCGTCTCGACGAATGCGCAGCCCGGCTCGAGGCGCTGCGCGGCCACGCGGAATACGCGCTGACGGTCGAGCCCGGGGAGGCGGCCCAGGCGGTCGATGCCGCGCCCTCTCCGAAGACCGGGCGGGATTTCCTGTGGCGCCGCAAACTGCGGCGAGACGCAAGGCTCGAGGCATCCGGGGCGCGGGGCCTGGCGCTGCGCACGCTCGGCCAACGCGCGGCCGAGCTCGCCGCCGAAGCCGAGCCACGCCCGGCCCGGGCGCCTCGCCTCTCGGAGCTATCGCTGCTGATGACCTCCGCGAAGGCCGCGCATCTTCGCCGGCCTCTGCCTGGCTGGGGCGCCGAACACGGCCTGGTCGCGCGCCTCGCCGGCCCTTTCCCGCCCTACAGCTTTGCCCACGTCAGCATGGAGACGCCCACCGATGTCTGATCCGTTTCTCATTTCCCCCGCCGCCGCCGCCCGCAGCGACACCCCGGCGCTGGTCGACCTCGTCGACCGGGTGCTCGACCGGGGCTGCGTCATCGAGGGCGAACTCTGGCTGACGGTGGCCGATGTCGATCTGCTCTATCTCGGGCTCAAGGCCGTCTTGACGACACCGGAGCGCCTGTCCCGGAGCGGCGGATGAGGGTGCTGGGCCTCTGCCGGGTCGAAGAGAGCGGCGCGCTGCCGCATCTGCGCGCCGGCCCGCTGGCGCTGCTGACCGCCGATGGGCCGGCGCAGGCCCGGCTCGGGCTGTGCCTGTCGGCGCATCGCGCGCTGCCCGCCTTCCTGCCGTTCGCGGTGAGGTCCGCGCCCGAACCCGGGGTCGCCCGGTCCTGGGCCGCGGCGCGCAGCAGCCTGTTGCTCGAGGTGCTGGAGCGTCTCCGGGGGCAGTCCGAGATGATCCTCACCCTGTCGCAGCCCGAGCGCCAGACCGCCGCACCCGTCAATGGCCGCGCCTATCTGCGGGCGCGGCTGGAGAGGATCGAGGCGCAGCACCGGCTCGGCACCCAACTTGCGGCTCTGGCGCCGCGGGCGCTGGGTCTGCGCGGGGACAGGGGCGCGGCGCGGGCCGAGTCGGCCTTGCTGCTGCCCGATGGCGAGATGAGGGTGCAGGCCCGGAGTCTTGCCGCCGCCTGCCCGTCCGAGCTTCGCCTCAGCCTGAGCGGACCTTGGCCCGCCTTCCTTCACGGCGCGCGGCTCTGCAAGGCGGCCGATCGGACGGGCGACGCAGCCAGCGCCAAGGAGTCCGCGTGATGTCAGACCCGTCCGCCCCCCACGATGATGCCCGCGACGACCCATTGGCCGACGCGCTGCCCGACATGACAAGGCTCCGCATCGACCCCGAGCGGGTGGAGCAGGACCTGGCGCGGCTTGTTCTGGGACTGATGGCCTTCCTGCGCCAATTGATGGAGCTGCAGGCGGTCCGCCGGATGGAGGCGGGCAGCCTGACGCCCGAGCAGGAAGAGCGGCTTGGAACAACCTTGATGCGCGCGGAAGAAGCGCTGCACCGTCTGGCGGCGCAGTTCGGCCTCTCGCCCGAGGATCTCTCGCTCGACCTCGGCGCGCTGGGGCGCACGATCTGACGGCACTTAACCCCCTGTTAGCCCTCCCCATCTAGGATCGGACTCACCGATGACGGGAGACTGGCTCTTGGCTTCTGCACACGCGAATGAGCAGGTGATCACGGCTCTGGACGATGTGTCTGCGCCCGCTGCGCCTGCGACGGTCGATGCCGCCGAAGGCCGCGCGACCCGCGACGGCGGCGCAGCCGCTCAACATGCGCCTTCAGAGCACGAGCCCCGTGCGACCCCGGTGGAGCAGCGGTCGCCCGAGCCGCCGTCCACCGGCCCCGCCTCGGACGCGGCGTCGGTCGTGGTCGCGATGGCGCAGGCCGAATTGGACCGCCTGCCCGACGAGGACGGCTCCGCCGAAGCCCCGGTGACCCACGGCGAGGAGACTGAAAGGCCGGGGGCCGAACGCTGCGAGACCGCGCTCACCGAAGGACCTGGGCTGCCACTTTCATCCCGGGCCGAGAGTCCGGAGGCTCCTGCTCCACCGCGTCCCGGTCCGTCCGAAGCCGAGCCAGCGCCGCAACCGGGGGCGGCGGCCGAACCGGCCAAGGTGGACCCGCACGCCGCGACGGACGGACCGTCCAGGCGTCAGCCGAGCGAGATCTTCGGGCTCATCGACGTAGGTGGCTGCCGCCTGGCCATTCCGGCCCAAAGTGTCCGCGAGGCAGTGCCCTTCCCCACGACCCTCAGCACGCTGGCGGCGCCCCTTCCGGGGCTGTTGGGGGCGATGGTGCTGCGCCGCGACACGATCCCGCTGGTCGATCTCGGGATCCTCCTCGGCCTCCCGTCGCCCCTATCGCCGCAGGAACGCGTTGTGGTCATTCTCATCAGCCCCGGGACCGAGCGGCTGGTCGGGCTCGTGGTCGACAGCCTCGAGGGCATGACCGCACTCGAGCCCGGGCGGATCACCCGCATGGGAATTTCCGGGCACAGCGATCTCTTGGCCGGCGCGCGCAGCTTCGTGCGGGACGGCGTGGTGGTTGGGCTTCTCGATCCGCAGCGGCTCTTCGACCTGCCCGAGCTCCCCTACGCCCTGCCGCGCGACAGGGGCGCCGCAGCCGCGGCGGGCCCGGCGCGGGATGCCCTGGCCGTCCTGCTCTGCAGCTACGCCGGCCAGAGCATTGCCTTTCCCGTGGCCGAGATCCAGGCCACCATTCCCATGCACCCCCTGTTGCCGAGCCCCATGGCCCATGCGCCCTGCGATGGCGTGATCGAACACCATGGCCGAGAAATCCCGATCCTCGACAGCCTGCATCTCTTGGGGTTCGGAGGCAACTTCTCCCGCCCCGAAAGGTCGGCCTCGGTGGCGATGCGGGTCCCTGGGGGCGGGCTGATCTGCGTCGAGATCGATCGCTTCTTCGACATCACGCATGTGCCGCGCGACGCGCTTCTCGCGCTGCCGCCGGCGATATCGCAGCGCAGTGACCTCTTCACCGGGGTCTACATGCACGGCGACGGCACGCACTTCATGGTCATCGACAGTGCGGCCCTGCTCTCGGAGGAGGTGGTGGTGCAACTCGCCGGCACGACGATTGCCGCCAGCGCCGGTACCGGCGCCGATCCCGCCATGGACCACGGTGCGCAGGGTGCGGATCCGTGCCTCATCTACCACGCGGCGCAGCGCCGGATGGGATGCCGACTGACCGACATCGTCGAGATCCTGCACCTGCCCGAAGAGCTGCTCTACGCCGAGGTCCGGCACGACGCCTACATGGGCTGCCTCCATCACCGCAGCCAGGTCATCCCGATATTTTCCGTGGCGCATGTCTTCGGCGAATTCGCCTTCTTCGAAGAGGGCAAGGCCTGCGTGCTGCTCTTCCGCATCGGTCCGAACCTGGTCGGCGCGGTGGCGGAAGGACTTCTCGAAGTGGCGCAGTGCTGCCGGGCCGGAACCGCCGCCGACAAAATGCTGCGCAAGACCGACACCGGCGAGTTCATTCCCTTTTTTGATGTCCTTCGGGACCTGCCGGTCGCCGCGATCATCGGAGGGCCGACGTGACCTGCAACGACGAGCCGACCCCACCGGAGCCGGACGACAGGCCCGAGGCTGGCTCCGCCATCGCGTTTCCCGACGTCGCGGGCCTGATCCAGGGCACAGAGGCAGAACTCAACCGGCGGTTCGACGACATGGAACTGGTGCTGATGGAATTGACCCAGCAACTGGCGAGCCCCGACCCCGAAGTGTCTCCCGACGCCCTGCCCCTCCGGTTGCAGGCGGGCTTCGAGCGGTTGGCCAAGGCGCTGGAAGAGGTCCGCTCGGACCGCGCCGAAGTGGTTGCGCGCGTCGAAACCATGCAGTCCGACCTGCTGCGCGGCTTGGAACGCCTGGGCCGCAAGGTGACCGGCAGCGCCGCAGCGCGCAGGAAGGAGCAGGCCCTGCTCACGAGGCTGGAGGAGGCGCTCGAGCTGCGCGCCCCCGCCGGACCGCCGCCAGACCAGGCCGAGCGGATCGACACGCTCGCTGCCAATGTCCAGCAGATCTCGGCCATCCTGCCAGACACGCTGGCGGAGATTCGGCGCGGGCTTGACCGGCTGAAGGGAGGACATGCGCCGGACCTCGATCCGCTGCGCGGAGAGGTCGGGCGCGGCTTCGATCGTCTGGCCAGCGCCCTTGGCAGCAGCGACAAGCGCCTCGCTGCCGAGCGCAAGGCTCTCGGCCAGTATCTGGGGGGCCTCGAGACGCTGATCCGCCGCCTCGAGGCGACCGCTCAACGACTCGAAGCCGCCTCCCCCCGACAGGCGGAGGCTGCGGACCCGGGGATGGGAGTCCGTCTCGGCCAACTTGAGACGCGGCTTCTTGGTCAGCAGGCCAGCTCTGCCGAGGCGCTACGCGACCTGACGATGATCGTCGCGGAATGGATGGCGCGGCAGGAGCGGCTGATCTCCGAAGAGCGCCGCGGCTCCGGATGAGGGGCGATGAGAATTTTAACCACATGAATTTGGGGCATTCACCCGGGATTATGGTTTCGGCGCTATCCGTCGTTCTGGGCGATCCATGGCGTTTCGCAACGCGAAGCGACATCGGCCAGATCAACGGGGGCCATTGGACCTCGCTCTTTGAAACGGGCCGCATGACACGGGCCTACTGAAAACGGGCTTCTGAAAGACGGGCCACCGGAAAACAGGCCAGAAGAAAACGGGCCAGAAAACCACAGGAAAGGGTATCCCATGGCAGTTGAGAAAACTTTGGCATCCACCAGCCTCACCGAGGTGGTGGATCGCGTTCTGGACAAGGGGATCGTCGTCGATGCCTTCGTGCGAGTGTCGCTCGTCGGGATCGAGTTGCTTTCGATCGAGGTGCGTGCGGTCATCGCCTCGGTCGAAACCTGGCTCAAATACGCGGAGGCCATCGGGCTCACGGTCGATCCGCAAGCCGCCTGAGGCTGGCGCGACCCGGGCAAGACAGGGTGCCATCAGGGCTCCCTCCCGTCTGCCCCAACGCGCGCGCCCGCGGTCCGCTGGTACCGCGGGTTGAGCACCCGTTCTGCGGGGGGCTTTGCGGCGAGCGACCTTGCTGCGACTTCTCTGAAAAGGAACCCGGACCGTGACCGATCTCACGCGCGGCCTGTCTCTTTCCGACCTGTGCCAGGACATCCTCAATTCAGGCTTCACGGCGCGCCTGCGGCTGTCCGACGGGATGGTCCTCGCGCTCTCGCCCGACGCCCGCAAGAGCCTGGCCACGAAGACCCGGCTGCCCTGCCCGCCGAGCGAGCTTTTCGCCAGCGCCGCGCCGCTGCTGGACGCGTTCAAGAGCCTTGCGGCCCCGCAGGAGCTCGCGCTGACGCTCCGCGACGACCAGCGTCTCGCCGCCCGGATGATCGCCGTGCCGGACACGGAACCGGCCGAGGTGCTGCTGATCGGCACGCGGTCCGGGCCTGCGCGCCGAAGCCGCTTTTTCGACGCGATCAACGCCACCCAGGGCCTGCTCGAGTTGACCGCGGATTTGACGATCCTGTCGTGCAATCCCCGCGCGCTCGCCATGCTGGCCAGACCGGAGAGCGCGGTTGTCGGCCTCGCGCTGGCAGAGCTCAGCGCCACGCCCGACCAGACCGCGCCGCTCCTGCGCAGCATCGCGGCACGCCGGAGCGACTGCCACCGCCTGGATTTTCCCCTCGGCGACGGCAGCTGCAGACATGTCACCAGTAGCCTGGTGCCGCTGCTCGGCCAGTCGGGCCAGGTGGAACGCGTCTTTCTGGTGCTGCGCGACGCCACCGAGGAAACCACCGAGACCCGGCGCGCCCAGAGCATCGCCTCCGCCGTGGAAGAGACAATGTCAGTGGTGGAATTCGATTCCATCGGGACGATTCTGGAAGTGAACCCCTGCTACCTTGCGCTGACGGGCTACGCCGCAGAGGAACTCCTGGGGCAGAACCAGAGCATCCTCTGCGCGCCCTCTCAAACCGAGGATGCGGCGCAGGCCGAGTTGTGGCGCCGGCTCACCGCCGGCGAGATCGTCACCGGCACCTACAAGCGGCGCACCAAGGACGGTGGCACGATCTGGATCGCGGCCTCTTACACCCCCGTGCCGGACCGCGAGGGAAAGCTCGACCGGGTCATCAAGGTCGCCCAGGACATCACCGAGAGTATCCTCCGGAGCGCCGATCTTCGCGCGATGCAGAGCGCGCTCGACCGTTCGAGCGCCCTTGCGGAATTCGATTCATCGGGTGTGATCCTGCACGCCAACGACAACTTTCTGGCGGCGCTCGGCTACGAGTTCGAAGAGGTCGTCGGGCGGCGGCACCGCGACCTTTTCCCCGCCCGAGTGGCGCAGGGCCCGGATCAGCGCGACTTGTGGAACAAGCTGAAGGCCGGCAGCCCGCAGTCGAGGGTCTTGGAGCACCTGGGCAAGGACGGCGCAAGCGTCTGGCTGCGCGCCAGCTATACGCCCGTGCGCGATGGCGAGGGCAAGGTCGCCAAGGTGCTGCAGATCGCCTATGACATCACCGCCGCGATGCAGGAGCAGGCCGAGGTCAGCGGCAAGCTGGCGGCGATCGATCGAAGCCAGGCGGTGATCGAGTTCGCGCTCGACGGCACGGTGCTCGGCGCCAACCGGAATTTCCTCGACCTGATGGGCTACGCGGAGACCGAGATCTCCGGCAAGCACCATCGGATCTTCTGCGAGCCGGACTACGCCAAGACCAACAGCTATGCCGAGTTCTGGAAGGCGCTGTCGGAGGGCGACTACCACCAGGGCGAGTACAAGCGGCTAAGCAAGGAGGGTCGCGAAGTCTGGATCCAGGCCACCTACAACCCGATCCTCGATGCCTCCGGCCATCCGGTGAAGGTGGTGAAATTCGCCATGGATGTCACCGCCCGCAAGCGTCACGAACTGGACGCCCAGAACCAGCTGCGCGCCATCGACCGAAGCCAGGCAATGATCCAGTTCGACATGGAAGGCCACGTGATCACCGCGAATGATACCTTCCTGCGGACAATGGGCTATTCGCTGCGCGAGGTGCAGCACCAGCATCATTCGATGTTTTGCGACCAGGACATGATCCGATCCGAGGAATACCGCGACTTCTGGGCCGACCTGCGCTCGGGGAAATTCCAGACCGGCCGCTATAGGCGGCTCGGGAAATTCGGCCGCGAGGTGTGGATCCTCGCGACCTATTCGCCCCTGCTCGACAGCCGCAATCGGCCGGTGGGCGTGGTGAAATGTGCCCAGGACATCACCCAGCAGGTGACGCTCGAGCAAGAGATCCAGAGGCAGGCTGACCGGATGAACGGCATCGTCGCCGAGCTCTCCGCCTCGATCAACAAGATCTCCGAGGCCACCCGCGCCTCGCTCGACGCCTCCGATTCCACCACGCGGACCGCCAGCGATGGGCTGGAGTTCCTCAACGCGGCGATCGAAGCGATCGAGCTCATCGAGAAATCCTCGTCCGAGATTGCCGAGATCACCCGGGTGATCTCGGAGATTGCCAACCAGACGAACCTTCTTGCCTTCAACGCCGCGATTGAGGCGGCGCGCGCCGGCGAGCACGGCGTGGGCTTCTCGGTCGTGGCCGACGAAGTGCGCAAGCTGGCCGAGCGCAGTTCCAAGGCGGCCCAGGAGATCGGCAAGCTCATCATCATCTCGGGCGAGCGGGTCAACCAGGGCACGGCGCGCTCGCGCAGCGCCCTGCAGAGCTTCGAGCAGATCGTGAATTCCTTGGGCCACACCGCGGAGTCGATCCGGACGATCGCGGACTGCGCAAGCTCTCAGGAAAACGTGTCGAGCGTCGTTGTTAGGATGATCGCGGATCTGAACAAGGCCGTGATCGCCAGATCGGGAAAATCCGATGGCGCGTGACGCCACCACGCGGTTGGCAGGGCGCCGGATGCCCGCCGCACTCGAGATACTCTCGAATGCGGCGGCGTCCGCAAATTCGGCAGGGACAGCGCTGGGCGCCGTCCGCCCAGATGTACCGCCCCCGCGCGCCCATTTGGCCGATGCGCGCGGGGGGCGCCTGACCGGCGCCTGGGGGCCGCCTGTTGTTCGATCTGGCGCAATCGCGCTCTACGCCCCGTCCGACGTGCCGATCTACGCGGCGCTTGGCGCTCTTGCTGGCGGTGCCGCCGTTCTGGATCTCCTACGGAATGCGCTCCTTCTGGGCGCTGTGCTGGGAGAGAAGGGCGTGGTGATGAACATCTTCGTCGGGCTTGGCCTGCTGGCGGAACCGGTTCAGGTTCGGCCGCAACCCGGCGGTCCTGGTCCCGAGACGAAGGCCGCCGCATGACCCGCGCGCCACGCCGCATCCCGCCCAAGGGCGGGTACCGCCAACGCCCTGTCGGCACCGGCATTACCTGGATTGACGAGCGCTTCATCCAGGACTTCCACCGCTACAACATCTGGCCCCTGCGCGGGCGGGAGCGGGATGTCATGGTCGACAGCGCCATGGGCGTGCTGCTCTCGGGCGACATCGTCTTTGACGGCCCGTTGACCGAAGACACCCCTCACGCCAAGGCAGATGCCTACATCCGTTCGATGCAACGCCGCGCGGCTGCCGGTGCGGATCGTGCACAGCGGACATTTCCCGTCGGTCTCCGGCGAGCGGCTGACCGAGATCTTCCCCGACTGGCTCAGGGACACGCGCGTATAGAGGGCGTCTAGAAGGCGTCTAGAGCGCCCCACCCGGATTGAGCGGCGGCAAGGCGGCCTGCCGCGCGCCGCGCGCTTCGCGGGGGCGGGCCGCCTCGAGTGCGCCGCGCAGGCCGGTCCAGGCCGTGTCCCCCGCCCCGGTCTCCTGCCC